>JAEWCY010000112.1 GCA_023390395.1 Pseudomonadota bacterium
GTCGCGGCCGGCCCTGCCGCCGCTGCCGCCGGGACGGGCCAGGGTGCAGGACCTCGTCGTGCCCCTGACCCTGCCCGAGGGAGGCGGCCCGGACCTGGAGGCGGCGCGATGCCGCAGCCTGCACGACGTGGTGCGCTTCGCCCGCGAAGCCGCCATGCAGGCCCTGCTCGAAGCCGGCGACGCCCTCCCCGCCTCCGTCGCCGGGCGCGAACTGCGCGGCGACGGTGCCGTGGCCTGCCTGGTGGCGGACCTCGGCGGCGCGCTGCGGGAGGGCGACGACGCAGGGCCAACGACCCTCGCGGACGTGGCCTCCGTCCCCCTGGCCGCCCTGTGGCGCGGCCTTGCCGCGCCGGCCGGGGAAGCCGATGCCGCCGGCCGGCTTCGCCCCCAGCCCGTGCTGGCCACGCGCGACTACGTCAACGCCCGGTTCGACCAGGAGCCCCACCGGGCCACCGTCGACGCCGTATGCGGCCCCCGTTCCCGGGGCAACTACGCCCGGCTGCGCTTCGCCTGCGGCGGCCCGAAACCGGTTCCACGGGAGCGGCTGGCCGGGTTCCTGACGGAAGTCCTGCGGGGCGCGGGATTCGCCGTCTCCCGGCGGGGCGACCTGGTCGACGCCGTGCTGACCGACGCCGCCGAGGAGGCCACGGCCGAAGCCCTGACGCTCGTCGGCAGGCTCCTGCGCTTCGCCGGCCGGGCCGAGGCGGCCCTGCCCGACGACGACGCCCCCGGCCGGGCGGCCCGGGCGTTCGCGGACGGGACGGCTTGACGCCTCTCGCCGCAACCGGTTAGAAATGTTTCATGAGAAGCGAACACCTTGCCGACCCCTGGCTGTACCTGGACATGTCCCCCGCGGAATACGAGCGTACGGCCCCATGGAATCTCTATTCCATGACGCGCCTCAGTCTCGAGACCATGCTGCGCTACACCACGGACGAATGCAGGAAAAACGTCGCCGCGAACATCCGTGAAAAACGGGCCGCCGGCGGTTGCGCGCAAGCCGTCTAGACCGGTTCGGTCCCTGACGTCCTGGTTTGCCCTTGCCCTCTCGTCGATATTATCGATTGCCGGGGGCTTTATTTTGTTTTCCTAAAAATAAAAAGCCCCCGCCGTATGGAACCGGCAGGGGCTTTCTTGCCTCCGTCGCTGGTGGTCGTGTCCGGCTTTCGGTCACGCCGCGCACGAGCGCATCATTGCCGCCAGTCTTTGCTGCATCGCCGCACCAATGAACGCTTTCCGGCGTTGCGTCGCGTCGCCGAAGATATTCTCCCGATTCAAGCTTCCGGCACGGTCACCGCATCGAGCCAGCGCTGCGCGTCCAGGTCGAAGCGGTACGGGGCGCGCAAAAGCTCAAAAAAATCGTCCAACGACTCGGCGTTGGTGAAGCACAGGGCCACGTCGCTTTCGCCGCGTCGCAACACGTACGCTCCGCCCCTGTCCGTGGCGATGTAGCCTCCCCGCTCCTCGCCGGCGTGCAGGAGCGCCTGTTCGATGTCGTGGGCCTCATCGGCGTGCAGCGGTCCGCATTTTTCGAGCCACGCTTCAAAATCCGTCGTGAATTCCGGCATAAGCCCTCCCGCGTCGCGCAAGGCCAAGGTGGATGCGCCCTCCCGAAACATAGCTGTATCATTTCCTGCATATATGCTTTTGTCAACATAAACGAGAACGCCCCACCCGGGAAGCCGGGTGGGGCGCACAAGGGAGGGGATCAGGGGCGGGACGCCGGCGCGGCGAAAAACGCGAGCAGTTCGCCGAGCAGGTCGCCTGGGCACTCGTCCTGGGGCGTGTGGCCGCAGTCAAGCGCCCGGCCGCGCACGTCCAGGGCTTTTTCCCGCCAGGTCTCGAGCACGTCGTAGAGCGCCCCGACCGTGCCCCGGCCCCCCCAGAGGGCCAGCAGCGGAGCCGCGATCCGCTTGTCGCCGTCGGCCGCGTCGTGGGCCAGGTCGATGCCCGCTGCGGCCCGGTAGTCCTCGCAGATGGCGTGGCGGGTCATGGGATCGCGGTAGCAGCGCAGGTACTCGGCCAGGACCTCGGGCTCGGTGGCGTCCGCAATCTTGTTCTGCCCGGCGATGTGCCGGCGCAGGAAGAACTCCGGGTCGGCGTCGATGAGGCGCTCGGGCAGCGGATAGGGCTGGATGAGGAAGAACCACCAGAAGTAGCGCGTGGCGAAGGCCTTATCGGTGCGGTCGTACATGGTCGACGTGGGGGCGATGTCGAGCAGCGCCAGCCGGGAGACGGCCTCGGGGTGGTCCAGGGCCATGCGGTGGACCACCCGCGCGCCCCGGTCGTGGCCGACGACGGAGAACTGGTCGTGGCCCAGGGCCCGCATCAGCTCCACCTGGTCGGCGGCCATGGCCCGCTTGGAATAGTTGGCGTGGTCCGCGCCGCCCTCGGGCTTGCCGCTGTCGCCGTAGCCGCGCAGGTCGGCCGCGACCACGCTGAACCGCTCGGCCAGGGCCGGCGCGATCTTGCGCCAGGTCACGTGGGTCTGGGGATGGCCGTGCAGAAGAAGCAGCGGCGGTCCGTCGCCGGCCGCGGCGAAGCGCAGCCCGATGCCCTCGGAAGTTTCGAAATCGTGGAGCGCAAACCCGCGCAGAAAGGGCGACGGCCCGATTTCCCGGATGCGCCGGCCGGGGCCGGCAGTCGCTTGGCTCATGCTTTTCCTCCGGAGGTCCGCGGTGCCGGCGCGACGCCCGCCAGGGGCCGGGCGTCGCGCCTTTTCCCGGCTTGGCCGGTTCAGCCGTTCGTTTCGCCGATGACGGCGAGCTGTTTTTTGATCTTGGCCGCGCTGGCCACCAGGGCGCTTTTCTCCTCGTCCGTCAAGGCGACCTCGATCACGTCCTCCACGCCGCTGGCCCCGAGTTTGACCGGGACGCCGACGAACGTCTCGTGAATGCCGTACTGGCCGGTCAGGAAGGCGGCGCAGGGCAGGATCTTCTTCTTGTTCATGACCACGGCCGAGACCATCTGGATGACGGCCGAGGCCGGGGCGTAGAAGGCGCTGGTCTGCATGAGCCGGATGATCTCGGCCCCGCCGTCGCGGGTGCGGCCGATGAGCGCGTCCAGGCGCTCCTTGGGCAAAAGCTCGGAAACGGGAATGCCGGCCACGGTGGAATAGCGCGGCACGGGCACCATGTCCTCGCCGTGCTCGCCGAGCACCATGGCCTGGACGTTCTCCACCGAGACACCGAGCTCCTTGGACAGGAAGTACTGGAAGCGGCAGGTGTCGAGCACGCCGGCCATGCCGACCACGCGGCTCCTGGGCAACTGGCCGGCGCGCATGGCCACGTGGCACATGACGTTGAGCGGGTTGCTCACGATGATGTAGAAGGCGTAGGGGCTGTAGCGCGCCGCCTGGGAAACGCATTCGCCGACGATGGCCGCGTTGATTTTGAGCAGGTCGTCGCGGGTCATGCCTTCCTTGCGGGTGGCCCCGGCCGTGATGATGACGATTTCCGAGTCGCGCGTCTGCTCCAGGTCGTCGCCGGACACGCACACCGGCTCCAGAAGGTCGATGGGGCTCGCCTCCAAAAGATCCAGGGCGATGCCGGCCGCCTTGCCCGGGGCCTTGTCCACCAGCACGACGTTCTTGCAGAACTTGCGCTCGACCAGCCGCCTGACGACCGCGCCGCCGACGTTGCCCGCGCCGAATACCGTGATCTTGCCGTTCATGCGCCTTCTCGGACCGGCCGACGGCCGGTTGTTCGTACGTTGCGGAAAAAGAAGGATTCCTAGCCGCCGATACCGATAAAGGCGATCCAGGGCACGCACACGAGCAGGAACGCGCCCAGGAACAGCAGCCCGAAGACCGCGCCGAGCAGCCAGAACTCGCCGGCCTTGACGTAGCCCGTGCCGTACCAGATGGGGCTCGGGCCCGTGCCGTAGGGGGTGATGATGCCCATGATGCCGAAAGTCAGGCACAACAGAAGCGCCGTCTGCCCCTGGTCAAGGCCAGGGATGCCCTTGGCCGTGGTGAGGAACAGGGCCAGAAGCGCCGCGGCGTGGGCCGTGGAGCTGGCGAAGAAGTAGTGGGCGAAGAAGAAGAGCACGACGAGCCCGACGGCCACGGTCCCGGGGCCGAAGCCCTGGAGCAGGGAGGTCGAGAACCCGGCGAACCACTTGAGGAAGCCCACGTTGGCCAGGCCGCCGGCCAGGGCCACCAGGGTGCCGAACCAGGCGAGCACGTTCCAGGCCTGCTTGTTGCCGATGATGTCGTTCCAGGTGACCACGCCGGTCAGCACCATGGCCACCAGCACCAGAAGCGCCGCCGTGGTGGCGTTGACGCCGGGGTAGGCGACGCCGAAGCCGGACTGCAGCATGTCCGGCAGGGCCTTTTCGCCGAAGATCCACAGCACCAGGGCCAGCACGGCCAGCAGGGCCATGACGACCTCCTGCCGGCGCAGCGGCCCCATCTCGGCCAGCTGCGCCGCCGCCCAGCGGGGCGTCTCCTCGGAGCGCTTCATGGTCGGCGGGTACAGGACGTAGGTGAGAAGCGGCACGGCCAGAAGCAGCGGCACGCCCACGGGCGCGAAGGCCTTGAACCATTGCAGCCATTCCACGCCGAAGCCGTTTTGCCTCATGATGCTCACGGCCAGCACGTTGGTGGCCAGGCCGGTCATGAACAGCGAACTGGTGACGCAGGTGCCGGCCAGGGCCACCCAGACCAGGTAGGCCCCGAGCTTTCGCGGCTCCTTGTCCGGCAGGGAGTCGTACATGACCGGGATGTTGCGCACGATGGGGAAGATGGTGCCGGCGCTGCGGGCGGTGTTGGAGGGCATGAACGGGGCCAGCACCGCGTCGGCGAAGACCACGGCGTAGCCCAGGCCCAGGCTGCTCTTGCCCAGGCGCTTGACCAGAAGCAGCGCGATGCGCTTGCCAAGGCCGGACTTCTCGTAGCCCATGGCGAACATGAAGGCCGCGAAAATGAGCCAGACCGTGCTTTGGGAGAATCCCGACAGCCCCCAGTTGACGAGGTCGCCGTTGGTGACGGCCTTGTCCTTGACCGCCGGGCCGACGCCGAGCAGGCAGGCGGCCACGACGCCGATCACGCCGACCAGGGCCGCCGGCACGGGTTCGAGGATGAGCCCGGCCACCACCGCCAGGAACAGGGCGAAGTAGAGCCAGGCCTGGGGCGAGAGCCCGGCCGGCGTGGGAACGCAGTACACGGCCAGGCCGACCACAAACGGGGCGAGACTTCTGCCGAGGGTGGATCGCATGCTTCCTCCCGGGGGTTGCGCGTGTCGCCTTCGTGTCGCGTCCCGGAAGCGGACGCTTTTGGGGGCGACGCACGGGACATCGCTATTTCATTGAAACTGCCGACGGGCTCTACTTATCCCGGCCGCTACAAACCCAGGCTCTTGCGGATCATGGGCTTGATGCCGCCGTTTCGCAGGATGTTCATGACGTATTCCGACAGGGGCTGGGCCGCGAGGACCGCGCCGGTGGTCTTGTTGGCGACCGTGCCCGCGGCGATGTCCACGGACACGACGTCCCCGCGCGCCACGGCCTCCTGCACGCCCGGGCAGACGATGGCCGGCAGGCCCAGGTTGATGGCGTTGCGGAAGAATATCCTGCCGAAAGACTCGGCCAGGACGGCCCCCACGCCGGCGGCCTTGAGGGTGACCACGGCGTGCTCCCGGCTGGAGCCGCAGCCGAAGTTGGTGGCGGCGACCACGACGTCGCCCGGGGCGCACTGGGAGGCAAAGAGCGGATCGGCCCCTTCCATGGCGTGCCTGGCCACGTCCTCGGGATCGGTCAGGTCCAGAAAGCGGCCGGGATAGATCTGGTCGGTGTCGACGTTGGCCCCGTAGACGAAGGCCTTGCCGGTGATGGTCGTCTGCATGGCGATGCTCCTCCTGTCGCGTCCGGAAAGGGCGCGCACACGCCCCTTCACGAACAACTTCCTTGAATCGTTTCTTTTACGGGACGCCGGACTAGGCGAGATATTTGGCCGGGTCGGCGATCCGGCCTTCCAGGGCGGAAGCGGCCACGGCGGCCGGGGAGGCCAGGAAGATTTCCGCCTTGGCGTGGCCCATGCGGCCCGGGAAGTTGCGGTTGGAGGAACTGATGCAGCGCTCGCCCGAGGCGAGCAGGCCTTCGTGGGTGCCGAGGCACGCGGCGCAGCCCGGGGTGACGAAGGTGGCCCCGGCGGCGACCAGGGCCTGGACGTAGCCCCGCTCCATGGCTTCCAGGAACACCGCCTTGGAGGCCGGCACCACGAGCAGGCGGGTGCCGGGATGGATGTGCTTGCCTTGCAGGATGGCGGCGGCCACGGCCAGATCCTCGACGCGCCCGCCCGTGCAGGTGCCGAGGAAGGCCTGGTCCACGGGCTTGCCGGCGTGCGCGGCCAGATCGGAGACGTTGTCCACGCTAAACGGCGCGGCCAGCTGGGGGCCGATGGCCGAGACGTCGAAGACGTGCTCGGCGGCGTAGCGGAAGTCCGGGTCGGTGGTCGGGACGTCCGCCGGCGGGCAGCCCCGGGAGGCCAGGAAGGCCATGGTGACGTCGTCGGGCTGGATGTAGCTGGTCTTGGCCCCCATCTCCGTGGTCATGTTGCAAAGGGCCATGCGCTCGGAGACGCCGAACCGGCGCAGGGTCGGGCCGGCGAACTCCACGGCCTTGTACACGGCGTAGTCGGCCTTGAGCCGGCCGATGACGTGCAGGATGACGTCCTTGGCGTACACGCCCGGCCGCGGCTCGCCCTCGAGGCGGATGCACACGATCTCCGGCACCCGGAACCAGAGCTTGCCCGTGACCAGGATGATGGCCAGGTCCGTGGCCCCGACGCCGGTGCCGAAAGCGCCGAAAGCGCCGTGGGTGGTGGTGTGGGAGTCCGTGACCACCACCACCTGGCCGGGGCGCACGAGCCCCTTGTCGGCCAGCACCTGGTGGCACACGCCCTGGTCCACGTCCATGAGCAGGTCGATGCCCTGCTCCCGGCAGAACTCCCGGAACTGCTTCTGGTTTTCGGCCTGGGCGATGGTCGAGGCCGGGGCGTAGTGGTCGAGGAACATGACGACCTTGTCCGGGGCGTGCACCCTGACGCCGCCCATTTCGCGAAACGAGCGGACGGTCTGCAGGTACAGGTCGTTGATGCCGGCCAGGTCCACGTCGCAGTTGACGATCTCCCCCGCGCCCACCGAGGGGACGCCGGCGGCCCGGGCAAGAATCTTTTCGATGGCGTGCATCGAGGCCTCCTGAAAAATGTTCGGGTTCCAATGCAGTCGTGGCGCATCCCGGCCCGGCCCCGGGGACCGGGGCGGCTCCGGGAGCCTTTCGTCCGTGTGTCGAGGAGGAAAGCAGCAATCGTTCCAAAAATATCATTTGCAATTTCAATATATTAACAAGCCATGAGATTGCCATGAAACGCGAAACGTTCTATTTCGCTGAAAAACGTTTCATTTCGTTTCAGGAGACCGCATGGCCGACATCGCCTTCGTCGCCCCCAGCCCCGACCTCTACCGAGACGCCAAGGCCGCCCTGCACGCCAGGCACAAGCACATCCGCCTCGTGGAAGGGCTCCTCGGCAAGGGCGCGCAGGCGGCCGCCCAGCTCGCCCGCGAAGGCGTGGAGGTCGTCGTCTCCCGGGGCGGCACGGCCGAGGCCATCGCCAAGGCCGTGCCCGGGCTCACCGTGGTCGCCGTGCCGACCACGGGCTTCGACGTGCTGCGGGCCATCGGCAAGGCCAAAAGCCACGGCCAGCGCATCGGCGTGGTGGCCTTCCCGTCCATGACCACGGGCATGGGATCGATCGGGAGCCTCCTCGGCCTGGACGTGCGCGTCTACGATCTGGCCGACGAGGCCGAGGCCGAGGGGCTCGTGCTGCGGGCCAGGGACGAAGGGGCGCAGGTGGTGGTCGGCGGCATCATCTCGGCGCTGACGGCCGAGCGTCTCGGCATCCCGGCCCAGGCCATCGAGAGCGGCCTGGAAAGCATCCTCGGCGCGGTCGAGGAGGCCGAGCGCGTCGGCCACGCCCTGGACGGCGAAAAGGCCAAGGGCGAGCTGCTGCGCGCCGTGCTGGCCAACGTCGCCGACGGCATCGTGGCCGTGGACGGCGACGGCCGCGTCACGCTGTGCAACCCCGTCGCCGCCCGGGCCGTCCGACTGGAGGAGAAGGCCGTCCTGGGGCGGCCGGTGCGGACGGTCTGGCCGCAGCTGCGCCTGGAGAAGGTCGCGCGCGGCGGCCGGGACGAACGCGGCCACATCCTCAAGGTCTTCGACCAGGAGGTCATCTGCGACAAGGTCGCCCTCGCCGTGGGGGACCGCGCGGCCGGAGCGGTGGCCACCTTCCACGACGTGCGCCGCATCCAGAAGATGGAGGCGGCCGTGCGCCGGCGCGCCCTGGACGCGGGCCACGTGGCCGCGACGCGGTTCGCGGACATCCTGGGCACGAGCCAGGCCATCCGCCAGGCCATCGAACTCGGCATGGACTACGCCCGCAGCGACGCCACCGTGCTCGTCACCGGGGAGACCGGGACCGGCAAGGAGCTCTTCGCCCAGAGCCTGCACAACCACGGCCGGCGGCCCATGGGGCCGTTCGTCGCCGTCAACTGCGCCGCCCTGCCCGGCCAGCTGCTGGAAAGCGAGCTTTTCGGCTACACGGCCGGCGCGTTCACCGGGGCCAGCCCCAAGGGCAAGGTCGGACTGTTCGAGCTGGCCCACGGCGGCACGATCTTCCTGGACGAGGTGGCCGAGGCGGACCCGGTGGTCCAGGCCAAGCTCCTGCGCGTGCTCCAGGAGAAGAAGGTCATGCGCGTGGGCGGGGACCAGGTCGTGCCCGTGGACGTGCGCGTGGTCGCCGCCACCAACAAGGACCTGCGGGACATGGTGGAGCGAGGGCTTTTCCGGGCCGACCTCTACTACCGCTTAAACGTCCTGCACCTGCCCCTGCCGCCCCTTCGCGAACGCCGCGAGGACGTGCCGATCCTGGCCCGGCATTTCCTGCGCGCCCAGGGCCGGCCCCTGGCGCTCTCCCCGGCCTGTCTGGCCGTGCTCAAGCGCCATCCCTGGCCGGGCAACGTGCGCGAGGTGCAAAACGCGGCCGCCCGCATCGCGGCCAGTTGCAAGGAGGAGACGGTCACCGAGGCCCTGGCGCGCCGGGTGCTCCAGGAGCCGGGACCGGACGGGGCCGGGGGGATGAGCGAGGCCCGGGAGATCCGGGCCGCCCTGGACGGGGCCAAGGGAAAGCTCGTGGACGCGGCCAAGGCCCTCGGCGTCAGCCGCTCGACGCTGTGGCGCAGGATGAAGCGCCTGGGCCTGTCCTAGTATTGCGTCCCTGAAAAAATACGAGAGTATTTTTTCAGAAAAATATAACAACGTAAGCATGTTGTCCGACGAATGCCTCTACACGCATTTCGCGGACGCGACACTAGGCGCGGGCCCCGGCCGGGTGGCCGCCGGCCGACCGCGCCTATCCGCCGGCGAGCTTCACCTTGTGGCCGAGCCTGCGCAGTTCCTCGGCCAGGGCCTCGCGGTGCTCGCCCTGGATCTCGATGACGCCGTCGCGCACGGTGCCGCCCGCGCCGCAGCGCCGCTTGAGCCGCCCGGCCAGGGCTTCGAGCTCCCCGGGCGGCAGGGAAAGGCCGGTCACTAAGGTCACGCCCGCGCCCTTGCGGCCCTTGGTCTGCCGGGAGATGCGCACCACGCCGTCCCCCGGCGGCGCTCCCCGCCCCTTGGCGCAGGCGCACCCGGCCGCGGGACGGCCGCAGCCGGGACACATGCGGCCCTGGTCCGTGGAATAGACCAGGCCGGAATCGCTTTCGCTTCGCTTCGCCATCGTCCCGGTTGGATTCCAGGCAAAACGGCGGCCGTCAAGACAGGGCTTCGAAATAATCGAAGAACACCCCGTCTGGGTCGTGTTTTTGCCGCAGCTCCCGCAGGCGGTTCCAGGCCGATTCGCTGTACGACCGCCGCACGAAGTCCGGGCGGCGCACCGTGCTCGACTCGCTGATGTAATGCCCGCAGGCCAGCGGCGTCAGCAGGTCCAGGCAGCGGTCGTGCCAGCGGGTGGCCGCCGCGTCGTCCCCGGCGTCGCGCCACTGGGTCCACGGCCCGCCGTAGTAGCGGGCGCTCATGGAGAAGGCCGCGTCCGGCAGCGGAGCCGGGACGTCGGGGCCGGTGAAGATCGTGAAGAGAACGAGCCCTTCGGGCGCGGGCGTCGCCACGAAGTGGTCCCGCACGGCCAGCACCATGTCCTCGAGCCCGGCGTCGAAGAACATGGCGTCCACGTGGCTGCGCATCCCAGAGGGCCACAGGGCTCCGGACGCGTCGAACAGGGCCGGGAAATCGGTCGGCGCGACCGTTTCCTTGAAAAGGTGCTTGTCCATGGCCGGACAGGCGTCGAGGGCCGCCAGCGCGGCCCTGGCCTCGTCCAGGGAATCGGCGAAGACCGTGGCCGTCACCATGCACGTCTTGCCCGCGTCGGCCGGGGGGCACTTGGCCGCCACCTCGGGCGGGGCGGCGACCAGGAACAGGCTCAGTTCGAGGTTGGCGGGCAACGTTCCAGCCACGGCTTCCAGCCAGCGGGCCACGGTCCCCGCCTCGGCTAGGGGATAGTGGCAGACGCTGCCGGCGATGGCCCGGGGCAGGTCGTAAAGCCTCAGGCGGTAGCGCGTGGCCACCCCGAAAAAGCCCGGCCCGGCCCCGCGCGCCGCCCAGAAGTAGTCCGCGTTGTGGTCCTTGTCGGCCAGGATGCGCTCGCCCCGGGCCGTGACCAGCTCGATCGCCTCCACGCTGCCGACGCCGGGACCCCAGACGCCCTGGTTCCAGGACATGCCGCCGCTCAGCAGATACCCGCTCAGCTTGACCTCCGGGCAATGCCCGCTGGGGTAGGACAGGCCCAGGGCGTTGAGCCGGGCCTGGACCTCGCGGTTGCTGACGATGGGCTCCAGCACGGCCCGCCGGGCGGCCACGTCGATGGACGCCACCTGGTTCAGCTCGCCGAGGTCGATGAGCAGGCCCCCTTCCCGCAGCGTGGGATTGGCCCAGTTGTGCCCGCCGCCGCGCACAGCCACCTTGAGCCCGTGGGTCCGGGCGAAGCGCACCGCCTCGGCCACGTCCTCCGCGACAGCGACCCGGACGATCAGCCGCGGGCGGCGCGAGACCGGCCCCAGCCTGTTCCAGAAACGCAGGGCCGCCGCCTCGAACGCGGGGTCCGAAGGCGTCAGCGCCTGGCCCCGTATGCGGGAGCGCAGGCCGTCGACGTCCGCCTGGGACGGCCCCGGGACATGATCGGCATCGAAAGGCTTTCCGGTCATAACGTCTCCTTGTCGCCTCGGGCAGTGACGGAAAGAGGGTTCTTGTTCCCCGCCTTCGGGGCCGGCGTATAGGCCGGAACAGCCGGGCACGAACCGCTGGCCGATTTTGGCCTCACGCTAGCATGGGATCACCCCCGCCGCCAAGGGAACGCCGCAATGCTCCGCCCGCTCCTGCGGCGTCCGGGACGGGGCGAAGGGGAAACTCGGGGCCGCAGGGCCATTGCCCGTCGCGCCCGACTTGACGCCCGCGCCCGTCCCCGGCCACACTCCGGGCGCGCGGGAGGCCGCCCGGGGAGCGCCCGGCGGCCCCGCCCCGGCCCAGGCCGTCCCGGGGCGCGAGATGACGCGGCAACAGGGCCGCCCCACCGCCACGCCGCCAACACATCCCCTCCGTCCCGCCAGGCGGGGCGGCCGGGCCGGGAGCGCCCCATGCAGTGGCTCGCGCAGCTTTTTTCCAACCAGTCCCCGGCGCAAGCCGTGGCCGTCTTGGGGCTCGTGGCCGCCGCCGGCCTGGCCCTCGGGCGCGTGCGCGTCCGGGGCGTATGCCTCGGCGTCGGCGGCGTGCTCTTCAGCGGCCTGGCCGCCGGCCATTTCGGGCTGGCCATCGACCACCGCGTGCTGGAATTCGTCCGGGAATTCGGGCTGATCCTCTTCGTCTACGCCATCGGCATGCAGGTCGGGCCGGGGTTCGTGGATTCCCTGCGCCGCCGGGGCCTGCGGCTCAACGCCATGGCCGGACTCATCGTACTGCTCGGGGCGGGGCTGGCCGCCGCGTTCCACCTTTTCGGCGGCCTGTCCCTGGCCACGGCCGTGGGGCTCTATTCCGGCGCGACCACCAACACCCCGTCGCTGGCCGCCGCCTGCCAGGCCTTTCGCGAGGCTGCCCCGGCCGCCGCCGAAGCGGCCACCGCCCAGGCCGGCCTGGGCTACGCCGTGGCCTACCCCTTCGGCATCGTCGGCATCATCCTGGCCATGCTGGCCATCCGGGCCGCGTTCCGCATCGACCCGGCGCGGGAAACGCGCCAGCTCGAAGAGCAGATGCGGCTCCAGCATCCGCCCCTGGCCGCCGCCACCGTGGAGGCCACGCGGCCCGAGGTCATGGGTGCGCCCCTGGAGACGCTTCCCGGCGTCGCCTCGGGCGGCGTGGTGGTGTCGCGGGTCATGGTCCGGGACGCGGCGGAGGCCGCCCGGGCCGACACGATCCTTGCCCCCGGCATGCTGCTCCACGCCGTGGGCCGGCCCGAGGCCCTGGAGGCCTTTTGCCGCCAGGTCGGACGCATTAGCAAAGCCAGTCTGCCGGAACTGCCCGGACCGCTGGAGGTGCGCCGGATGATCGTCACCAGGCGCCGGGCCATCGGCCGGACCGTGCCGGAACTCGACCTGGCCGGACGCCACGAGGTCACGGTCACCCGCATCATCCGGGCCGGCACGGAGCTTTCGCCGGGGCCGGACGTGCCCCTGCACTTCGGCGACATGCTGCGGGTGGTGGGCCGGGCCGAGCAGCTCGACGCCGCGGCCGGGCGCATCGGCAACTCCTCCGCCCAGCTGGCGCATCCGCACATCCTGCCGATGTTCATCGGCATCTTCCTGGGAACGCTCCTCGGCAGCCTGCCCGTGCCCTTGCCGGGCCTGCCGACCGGCGTGCGCCTCGGCGTGGCCGGGGGGCCGCTTCTCGTCTCCATCCTGCTCTCCCGGCTGCACCATTTCGGCGGGCTGGTCTGGTACATGCCTCAAAGCGCCAACCTGCTCCTTCGCGAGATCGGCATCAGCCTGTTCCTGTCCTGCGTGGGGCTGGCCGCCGGCGGGCGTTTCCTGGCCTCGGTGCTGTCCGGCCAGGGGCTTTATTGGCTCGCGGCCGGAGCGACGATCACCTTCGTGCCCCTGGCCGTGGCCGGCGTCGTCGGCCGGGTGTTTCTCAAGTGCAACTACGCCTCGACCTGCGGCCTGCTGGCCGGCAGCATGACCGATCCCCCGGCCCTGGCCTTCGCCGGCCAGATGCTCGGCGGCGACGCCCCGGCCTCGGTCTACGCCACGGTCTATCCCCTGACCATGATCCTGCGCGTGGTCACGGGGCAGCTGCTCGTGCTGGCGCTTTTTTCCGGCTGACCATGCGCCCGGTCAACATCGTTTCCTGCACGCTCTCCATGGGGACGGGCAACGGCATCAGCCGCATGGACGAGGCCCTGGCCCGCTCGGTCGATCGGGGCCGGTTCCGCTACACTTGCTGCTTCACCGACATTTCCCACCCGGACACGATCCGCGTCCCGGACTGGTGCGTCGCCGTCCCGGCCGCCAGGCGCTTCGAGCGGCTGTGCGCCCTGTTTCGGGAGGCGGACATCGTGCAGTTCAACGGCGGCTTCGATCCCGTGGCCTGCGAGGCGGCCGCGGCCACGGGCGTGCCGACGCTCATCGAAATCATGCACCAGTGCGACCGGGGCCAGCGCTCGCCCGCCATCGACGTCACGGTCTGCGTGTCGGAAGCGGTCAGAGCCGTGCAGCCCTTTCCGGAAAGGACCGAGGTCATCCATAACGGCATCGACACGGACCTCTTTCGCCCGGCCGCGCCGCGCCCCCGGGACAGGACCATCCTCCTGGAGGTCGCCCAGCGCGGCAAGGCGGTGCATTTCCACCTCGACGAACTGGCCGAGCCGCTCCTGGCCGTGGCCCCGGGCATCGAGCTTCTGCTCGCCGGCAGCGGCCAGACCGGCCCGGACGCGCATCAGGGGCGGGTGCGTTTCCTGGGCCTGCGCCGCGACATGCCCGACCTGTACGCCAAGGCGCATTTCCTGGTGCTGGCCTCGAAGCAGGACGCCTTCGGTCTGGCCTGCGCCGAGGCCATGGCCTGCGGCTGCCTGCCCATCGTCTCCGCCGACGGCGGCATGGCCGAGATCGTGACCCACGGCCGCACCGGCTGGCTCTTCGATCCCCGGGACCGCCAGGGCTTCCTCGACCTGGTCCGCCGGGCCGTGGCCGGCGAGTCCGCCGACGGCCTGGAAACCATGCGCCGCCAGGCCAGGGCCGCCATCCTCGAGCAGTATTCCCTGGGGCGGTGCATCGACCGCTACGAAAGGCTTTATCTGGAGTGCGCGGCGAGAAACGGGCTGCGCCAGGCTCCCGCCGCCGGACCTTGGCTGCGCCGCAGCGCCGAAGGCCTCATCGGCGAGACCATCATGGCCGCCCAGGCCCGCCTGGACCTGGAGGCGATCGTCGCCCCCTGGCTGGACACCCTGGACCTGCCGCTTTCGCCCCTGGGCGAACCGGACGACGCCTACTGGCGGGTGTGCCGCACGATGCTGCTGTCGCTTTTCGCGGAGATCGCCCGGGCCGGGTACCAGCCCCTGGCCGACGCCCTGACCGCCCGGCTGGAGCGGCTCTTCCCCCTGCACTCCTAGTGTCGCGTCCGCGAAACGGGTGCATACGCACTCGTCGGGCAACATGCTTTAGACGCCATATTTTTCTGAAAAAATACTATCGTATTTTTTCAGGGACGCAACACTGGCGACGCCCCTGCCCCACGCCTGCGCCCGGGCGGGCGATGCGGCGGGCGCGGACGCCCTGTCCCGACCCGACGAGCCGGCGGACGTCCGCGCCTTTCCCGAGGCGGCCCGGCCGGGCCTATTCCTCGCCGGCCAGAGCCCGCGCGCCGACCCCGGCCGCGCCCGGATGCAGGGCGGCGTCGAGCTGGCGGACATCCAGGGCGTTCTCCCACTTGGCCACGACGATGGTGGCGATGCCGTTGCCGATCATGTTGGTGATGGCCCGGGCCTCGGACATGAAGCGGTCCACGCCAAGGAGCAGCGTGAGCGAGGCCACGGGGATGTGCCCCACGGTCTGGAGCGAGGCGGCCAGGGTGATGAAGCCGCCGCCCGTGACCGCGGCCGCGCCCTTGG
>JAEWCY010000135.1 GCA_023390395.1 Pseudomonadota bacterium
TGGCCGCGCTCATCGCCGCCGTCATCGTCGGCGTCGTCACCACCCTGGGAAAGACCTTGAGCGGCGTGTTCAGCGACATCAACACCCAGCTCGGCGGCGGCAGCTGAGCCAAGCGCCCGTCACGACAGAGCCATCGCGCAACATGCCTGGGCCGCCCCCGGAAACGGAGGCGGCCTTCGCATTTTATCGGCCCGCCGCGTTGCCCCAAGCCGGCTGTTTTGGCATGCTCGGGGCAAGGAGCATCCCATGCAGCCAGCCACCCACCTCGGCATCGACCCGGACCTGTGCGGCCGGCCCGTCTCCCTGTCGCCGGGGCGGGCCCTCGTGCGACTGACCCTGACCCCGGCCATGGCCGCGGACGCGCGCGGCCTCGTGCACGGCGGCTTCCTCTTCGGCCTGGCCGACTACGCGGCCATGCTGGCGATAAACGACCCCCTGGTGGTCCTCGGCGCGGCCGAGGTCCGCTTCCTGGCCCCGGCGGCCGTGGGCGAGACCGTTTCCGCCGAGGCCACAACCGAAACCGAGGCCGGCCGCAAACGCCGCGTGCACGTCGCCGTGCGCCGGGGAGAGACGGACCTCCTCGCCGGCGCGTTCACCTGCTTCGTCCTGGACAAGCACGTCCTCGACCGCTGACCGTCGCCGGCCCGGCCGGCGCAAAGGGGAAAAACCATGGCGTTCACGCTCAGACAGCCCGCGCCCCTGACGGCGCAACCGGAATTCGACTGCATTTTCTGCAACGTGGAGGCGCTGCGCTCCTCGGAAGCCGCGAGGTCCGGCGAGGCCGTGACGCTGGAGGTCTTTTGCCGGCGCTGCGGCGCGAGGAAAACCGTCGCCGTCAGGCCCTCCGCCGACGGAACGCGCTGGGAAACGGACTAGCCGTCCCGCCGTCCGGCCCTTTCCTTCCCCTGCCCCGGCACTCGCGCCGCCGGGCGTCGTTCCATCGATGGGCCCTTCGTCCCCGGACCAGGTGCGGGGACGAAGGCGTCACAACCCCTGAAAAAGCAAAAAGGCCGGGAAGTTATCCCGGCCTTTGCTTTCTTGTGGTGCCGAAGGGGAGACTCGAACTCCCACCCCCTTGCGAGGACTAGACCCTGAACCTAGCGTGTCTACCAATTCCACCACTTCGGCAGTGCAGAAGAAGGCTTATAAGCAAGGGACCGGCCCTTGGCAAGCGGAAAATGCGCGACAGGCGGTTTTTTTCGAAATCGCCCCCGGATTCCCCGGTTGAAGCCGCCCCGCATTTGCGCTAGCAAGAAGCTCGCGGCGGGCTTCGACCGATTCCCCGCGCACGCCGCGCCAAACTTCCATGATTGTCGTCACCCGCGTCGAGGATATCCACGAAGCCCTTACCGGCGTCTGCCTGACCATCGGCAATTTCGACGGCGTGCACATGGGCCACGCCAAGCTCCTGGCCCGGGTGCGCGACCGGGCGGCCGCCGCCTCCCTGGTCAGCGCCGCCCTGACCTTCGATCCCCATCCCCGCAAGGTGCTCCTCGGCGCGGCCGCGCCGCCGGCCATCACCGGCACCCAGCACAAGCTCGAATGCATGGAGGCCCTGGGCCTGCAGGTGGCCGTGGTCCTGCCCTTCACCCGGGAGCTGGCCGCCCGCGAGCCCGAGGACTTCGTGCGCGAGGTGCTCGTCGAGGGCCTTTGCCTCAAGCACCTCGTCATCGGCTACGACTACGCCTTCGGCAAGGGACGGCGCGGCAACTTCGAGCTGCTCTCGGCCCTGGGCCAGAAATACGGCTTCGGCGTCGAACGCCTGGACCCGGTCATCATCAACGGCGCGGTGGTCTCCTCCACCCGCATCCGCGACATGGTGCTCTCGGGCAACGTCTGGGACGTGCGCCCGCTGCTCGGCCGCTTCCACCAGGTGCGCGGCACCGTGGCCCACGGCCACAAGCGCGGCCGCAAGCTCGGCTTCCCCACCGCCAACCTGGCCTTTCGCGAGGAGCTCGTGCCCGCGACCGGCGTCTACGCCGTCTGGGTCGAGGTCGGGGGCGTGGTGCGGCCGGGCGTGGCCAACATCGGCAAAAACCCCACCTTCGGGGAGTTCGAGATGTCCGTGGAGGCCCACATCCTGGACTTCAAGGGCAAGATCTACGGCGAGCCCATCCGGGTGCACTTCGTGCAGCGCATCCGCTCCGAAAAGAAATTCTCCGGCCCGGACGAACTGGCCGCCCGCATCCGCGAGGACATCGGCCTTGGCCGGATGATCCTGGCCGCCCCGGACGCAAGGCCCTGAGCCATGAGCCCGGCGCAGCCCACGCGAAAGAAGGCCCCGCCGCTTTTTCGCGCTCCCCGCGCCTTCTGGCTGCGCCTCAAGCGTCGCTTCCTGAGCCTGGGGCTCATGCGCTGGCTGGGCCTGGGCGTGGCGGCCGGGGTCGGCTCCGGCATCCTGGCCTGCCTGTTCTACCTCGGCCTGGAACACCTCTCCGTGCTGCTCCAGGTGCGCCTGGCCGGCCTGTCCCTGCCCCACCCGGCCGGGGAGTCCCTGGTCCAGGCCGTGCCCGGGGCCTACCGGCCCTGGCTCATCCCGGTCTTCACCACGGCCGTGGGCCTGGTCACGGGCCTGCTCGTCACCCGGTGCATCCCCGAGGCCATGGAAGGGGCCACCGACGGCACCGACGCCATGATCAAGGCCTTCCACAAAAACGCCGGCGTGATCCGGCCGCTCGTGCCGCTGATCAAGGGCGCGACGGCCATCGCCACCATCGCCTCGGGCGGCAGCGCCGGCCAGGAAGGCCCCATCTCCCAGCTCGGCGCGGGCCTGGGCTCCTTTCTCGCCCAGATGCTCCACATGACCGCCCGGCAGCGGCGCATCCTGCTGCTGGCCGGCGCGGCCGGGGGCCTGGGCGCGATATTCCGCGCCCCCCTCGGCGGGGCCATCACCGCCGTGGAGGTGCTCTATTCCGAGGACTTCGAGGCCGAGGCGCTGCTGCCGGCCGTGGTCTCGGCCGTGGTGGCCCACACCATCTTCTCGTTCTTCTTCGGCGGCGAGGCCATTCTCGACACGCCGAGCTACGTCTTCGAAAACCCCATGGAGCTGCCCTACTACCTGGCCCTGGCCGTGGTGGTCTCGCTCGGGGCGCGGTTTTTCATCCGCACCTACTTCTTCTTCAAGTTCCAGGTGTTCGGCCGGCTCAAGGCCCGCTTCGGCTACACCCTGCCCATGGTGGTCGGGGGCCTGTGCATGGGGCTTTTCGGCATGCGCTATCCCCAGTTCCTGGGCGGCGGCTACGGCTGGCTGGAGCTTTCCATCAACGGCCAGCTCGGGCTCGGCTTCCTGGCCGGGCTCTTCTTCGGCAAGGTGCTGGCCACCTCGCTCACCGTGGGCTCGGGCCTGTCCGGCGGCATGTTCGCCCCGGCTCTTTTCCTCGGCGGCGCGGCCGGCGGCGTGGTGGGCCAGGTCGGCCACATGCTCTCGCCCGGGGTCGTCACCCAGCCCGGCGGCTACACCCTGGTCGGCATGGCCACCTTCTTCGCCGGCGTGGCCCACGCCCCCATCGGGCCGCTGATCATGGTCAGCGAGATCACCCAGGGCTACGGCCTGCTCGCGCCGCTCATGCTCTGCTCGGCCGTGGCCCTGGTCCTGTGCGACGGCGTCCACCTCTACGAGAACCAGGTCGAAAACAAGTTCGCCTCCCCGGCCCACGTGGCCGACGCCACCAACAACATCCTGGAGGCCGTGCCCGTCTCCAGCGTGTTCACGCCGGGCCGGGCCACCATCCTGGAGGAAAACGTCACCTTAAAGGCCCTGGCCCACATCATCTCGGCCACCAGCGAACTGGTCTTTCCGGTGAAAAACGCCGCCGGCAGGCTCACCGGCATCCTGGCGCTCCAGGACGTGCGCTGCGTGGTCTTCGAGGAGTGTCTGCACGAGCTGGTGCTGGTCAAGGAACTCATGCGGCCGGCCGTGGTGGTGCATCCGGACATGTCGCTCTACGACGCGCTGATGCTTTTCGTCGAAACCGACCTCAGCCAGCTGCCCGTGGTGGACGCCGAACGGCCGGACACGGTGCTCGGCATGCTCGGCCGCCAGCACGTGTTCACGGCCTACTCGGCCACCCTTCGCGATTTGAAGCAGGAAGACTAGCGCCGCCGCGCCCCCTGGCCCGCGCGACGGCCGGCCAGGCGCGGACGGAACCTTCCGTGAAGGCGGGCCATGGCGGCCGCCTGACGGGGATCGGCCGTGCCGGCTCCCGTCAGGGCGCGGCCGCGCCCTCCCTGTTTCCCACCAGCAGCGCGTACACGTAGCGCTCGACCACTTCCAGGACCACCACGTCCGGCCGCTCCTTCTCGATGATCTCGGGCGGCAGGGCGTGGGTCCACAGGAACACCGACCGGGAAAAGCGCTCGGCCGCGTGGGCCTGCATGGCCCGGGCGAAGGAATCGTGGAGAAACACCGCCCGGGGCCAGTCCTTGCGGCCGGTCTCGTAGGCGGCCCGCTCACGTTCGGGATGGTCGGCCGGATCGGGATAGTCGCCCGGGGCGGCCGGCCGGGCCAGGCTCGCCCCCAGGGGCCGGGCCGACACGTCGGGTTCGCGCCAGCGGTCGGGCAAAAGCAGCATCTCGGCCAGGTCGCCGCCGGGGCGGTCGGTTTCCACGAGCGCATAGGCGGCCGGGTCCAGGGGCTCCAGGGCCGGAAAGCGCCCGGCCAGGGCGGCCACCAGGGCCGACGCGCCGAGCAGCCCGCCGTAGCCGTTCCAGTGGGTGTCGGTGAGCATGTAGGCCCGGCCGGCCGCCTTGCCGGCCGTCACGGCCTCGCGCAGGTCGAGGACGTCGAGGCCCGCGGCACGCAGCCGGGGCACGATCCGCGACAGGCGCGAATCGGGCCCCAAGGGCCGGATGCCCGGCGGCAGGTGCTCGGGATAGACGCGCTCCTTGTTGGGCGCGAAAACGATCAGATAGGCGACGCCGCGCGCGGCCAGCCAGTCGCGCCGCGCCGTCTGGACGCGCACCATCTCCGCCATGTCGCCCTCGGACAGGGGCAGGACGTTGAGGTAGTCGTCCAGGGCCTGCTCCAGATTGTAGTAGAGCCAGCCGTCCCGGCCGACGACCACGCCCGGCACCGGGGATTCGCCGAAAAGAGCCAGGCGCAGGCGGTTGTTGGCCCGGATGAGGTGGTCGCGAAAAGGCGCGGCGTCGCGGAAACGGGCGGCCAGATCCGGGCCGAAGCGACCAGGCGCCTGCACGGCCTCGGCCAGGGGCGGAACCGGGGCCAGTGGCCGGTTCTCCACGGCCAGCCGGCCGCCGGAGACCCCGAGGAGCGGCAGGGCGCAGGGCGCGGCCAGAAAGACGATGACGACAAGGAGCTGCAATTTGTCGGCAAGGGCGATCATGGCTAGAACCTCGCGTAGATGAAGGGCGCGTAGTCGCCGGCGGCCACGGCCATGGCCGAGGCGGCCAGAAGGCCGGCCAGGGCGACCAGCCGGCCCCAGGCCGCGACGGCTGCCCCGGACCGGCCGAAGCGACGGCAAAGTCCCGCCCACAGCCCGTCGAGCGGCATGGCGAACACCACCGCCGCGGCCAGCGCGGCCAGGCGCTGGCGGGTGGCCACGACCATCCAGACGTAGTCGAACCCCTCGGCCGAAAACGAGAAAAGGGCCTTGAAATACGCCCCCGACACGGCGAAGTCCGACGCCCGGAACAGCACCCAGCCGAGCATCACCGCCGCCAGCAGATAGCCGTGGCGCAGCGCGGCCGGGGCGCGGTCGAGGGCCGCGCCCAGGCGGGTGCGCTCCAGGGACAGGAACAGGCCGTGCCACAGGCCCCAGACCAGAAAGTTGAGGGTGGCCCCGTGCCAGACGCCGCACAGGGCGAAGACCACGACGAGGTTCGCCTGCACGCGCCAGGGAGCCACCCGGCCGCCGCCCAGGGGGATGTAGAGGTAGTCGCGAAACCAGGTGGACAGGGACATGTGCCAGCGCCGCCAGAACTCGCGCACGCTGGCGGCGATGTAGGGATGGTCGAAGTTCTCGGGCAGCCGCGCCCCGAACATGCGCCCGATGCCGATCGCCATGTCCGTGTAGCCGGAAAAGTCGTAGTAGATCTGGGCGGTGTAGCAGACGAGCCCCAGCCAGGCCGTGGCCATGTCCAGGCCGGCGGTCCGGCCGAAGGCGTGGTCGGCCACCGGGGCCAGGGCCCCGGCCACCAGGGTCTTCTTGGCCAGGCCGACCGCCAGCCGCCAGCCGCCTTCCCGAAAATCCTCCAGGCTTGGGCGCGGCGCGGCGAGCTCCGGCAGAAGCGGCCCGAACCGGGCGATGGGGCCGGCGGTGATCTTGGGGAAAAAAGCCATGGCCGCGGCGAAGCGCCAGCCGTTCGCCTCGGCGGCGATTCGGCCGCGCCCCACGTCGACCAGATAGGCGATGGCCGAAAAGGTGAAAAACGACACGCCGAGCGGGGCGGCGGACGCGGCGTACTTGTAGCACGCGAGCAGGGCGACGTTGGCGGCCACGCCCACGGCCAGCCAGCGCCGCCGCGCCGGGCCGGCCGCCCCGCCGACGAGGCGGCCGAGCAGGTAGTTGCCGAGCGTCGCCCCGGCCAGGACCGGCAGGCCTGGAGCGTCGGCCAGGAAGAAGTAAACCAGGCTTTCCGCCAGCAGCACGGCGCAACGCAGCCCCGCCGGGGACAGGTAGAAAAGCGCCAGCGCAACCGGCAGGAAGCCGTACAGAAAAAGGGGCGAATCCGGTATCACACCCCCTCCTTGCAACGAAGCATGGCAGGGGGTTTACCTGCAGCCCGCCAAAATGCAAGCCGCCAGGGCGGCGCTACCGTCACCGGGCCGAAGCCGCCGCCCGGGGCGCGTACGCGCCGCATCCGCCGCCGGAAACGCGATCAAGGAAGCGCGTCAAGTGCGGGGGGCGACTTCGCTTCCAGACGGATGCAACGCGGCATCCCACGCCTTGTGGCGGACATGGCCAAACGCGACCAGGCGGCGCAATCCCTGCCGTCTTGCGTCAGGAACGTCGATTCGCGCGGCGTCGCCCCGGCAGGGCCATGCATCGCCAGGGCGCGACGAAAATCCGTCACACGCATCAGGGAGCGCAGTGCGTCCATCTAAAATGCACCCAGGCCTAAAAAAGCTCCTGTTCGTCCGTTCTCTTTTGACTGACCCCTTTTTGCTTGACAGTCGCAAAATAGCCCGCCATGATGATCAAACGCCGGACTGCAAGAAACATATACCATTGCCCATAACAGTCTACAGGAAGAGTTGCTTTCACAGTCTGCCCCCTGAACAGTCAAAGGTTGCATCTATCGCCGCGAGAAGCGGCGTCTGCCTGACACGCAAGTCCAACGCCAGTCCGGGAATACTGCTCAATAACCACCAAACCCCGGATGGCCCCATGAAACTCAAAGCGAAGTTCATCCTCCCCACTCTCGTTCTGATCCTCGCCGGCATGGCCGTCACGAGCTTTATCGGCTACAGCCGCAGCACCACCGCCCTGTCCGCCGTGGCCGTGGAAAAGGCCAAGACGAACCTGGACGCCCTGCTTTCCATGGTCGATTTGTGGATCGACGGCGCGAAGAACGAACTGCTCACCCTTTCCATCACCAATTCGATCAAGGCCCCGTTGCTCCAGGGCACGGGCGATCCCGCCGTCATGGCCCGGCTCATGGAGTTGCTGCGCGGCAGCCTCGAGCGGCACCCGACCTTCGACGCCATCATGCTGACCGATCCCAAGGGCGTCGTCCTGGCCAGCACCAGCCAGGCCCTGGTCGGGGTGAACCTCGGCGAACGGGAATATTTCCAGAAAGCCATGCAGGGCCGGACGTTCCTGTCCAATCCCCTTTTCAGCAAGGACCGGGGCGAGGCGGTCTTCGCCATCGCCACGCCGGTGAAAAACGGCGACGCGGTCATCGGCGTCCTTTCCGTCGGCATCAAGATCGGCGGCTTCTCCAAGCAGTTCGTCGCCCCCCTGGACACCCCGGCCGGCTACGGCTTCATCTGCGCCCCGGACGGCCTGGTCCTCGGCCACCCCGACGCCTCGGTCATCGGCAAGGTCAACATCATCAAGGACACCGACTACGGGTCCAAGATCGCCGGTCAGGAGCACGGTTCCCTGGACGTCGTCTCGCGCGGCGCGGACAGGCTGATCCTTTTCGAGAAATCCAAGACCACCGGCTGGATCATCGGCATGGCCGTCAACAAGGACGTGGCCTTCGCCGACGCCCGCAGCCTCGGGATGACGCTGCTGTCCCTGTCCGCCGGCCAGATGGTCGTCCTGATCGCCGGCATCCTCGTCATCCTTTCCCGCAACGTCCTGCGACCCATCGACGCCCTGGTCGCCGTGGCCGCCCGCATCGCCGGGGGCGACCTCGACACGCCCCTGGACGCCGACCGCCGCGACGAGATCGGCTCGCTCCAGCGGGCCATGGCCCGGATGGTGGCCAACCTGCGGGCCAACATCGACGAGGCCCGGCAAAAAGGCGAACAGGCCGCCCAGGAAACCGAGAAGGCCACCCAGGCCATGGCCGAGGCCCAGGCCGCCCGGGAACAGGCCGAACGCGCCCGCCAGGACGGCATGCACCTGGCCGCCGGGCGTCTCGAGGACATCGTCGCGGCCGTGACCGGCGCGTCGGAGGACATCTCCCACCAGATCGGCCAGTCGAGCCAGGGCTCGGAGGAACAGGCCCAGCGCGTGTCCGAAACGGCCACGGCCATGGAGGAGATGAACGCCACCGTCCTGGAAGTGGCCCAGAACGCCTCGCGGGCCGCGGACACGGCCGAGGACGCCCGACGCAAGGCCGGCGAAGGCTCGGCCATCGTCGCCCAGGTCGTCTCGGGCATCGCCGCCCTTCGGGAAAAAGCCCTGGAGCTGCGCGGCGACATGACCGAACTCGGCAAGCGGGCCGAAGGCATCGGCGCGATCATGGACGTCATTTCCGACATCGCCGACCAGACGAACCTCCTGGCGCTCAACGCCGCCATCGAGGCCGCCCGGGCCGGCGAGGCCGGGCGCGGCTTCGCCGTGGTCGCCGACGAGGTCAGAAAGCTCGCCGAAAAGACCGTGTCCGCCACCAAGGAGGTGGGCGAGGCCATCTCCGGCATCCAGCAAGGCACGCGCAAGAACATCGAAAACGTCGGCCAGGCCGCCGCCGGCATCAACGAGGCCACCGCCCTGGCCACGTCCTCCGGCGACGCCCTGGCCGTCATCGTCTCCCTGGTCGACGCCACCACGGACCAGGTCCGGGCCATCGCCACGGCCGCCGAACAGCAGTCCTCGACCACCGAGGAGATCAACCGCAACGTCATGGGCATCAGCCGCATCGCCTCGGACACGGCCGACGCCCTGCGCCAGTCCGCCCAGGCCCTGGCCGGGCTCACCGACCAGACCCGCAAGCTGCGGCTGCTCATCGACGAAATGCAGGGCGACGAGACCCCGGCGAAACGGCCCCTCGCCCCGCCCAAGCGCCGTGCCTTGACCTGACGCCGGGGTTCGGCCTAGTGTCACCTGCCTGGAAACGCATCGACGCTGTAACGTAAAGTGTAATCATTCAAGCATATTGCCCGTCGAGGCACCCGCAATCGCCTCGATGCCGCGACATGCCTCCCGTCCGACAGGGGCCGCCCTTGCCCGGCCCCTGTCGGACGGCCCGCACCCCTTGCCCCCCGGGAGCCCAGCGACTATGCAGACACCACCCCATGCACGGCCGCCGCGCCGCTCCCCGAGGCAGCAACCCATGCGCATCCGAACGAAATTTCTCGGCTTCCTTCTGACCATGGTCATCGTCCCCCTTGTCGCCCTCGGGCTCTACGCCTGGCGGCAGACAGGGGAACTCGGCCGCGAGCTGGCCCATTCCGCCGCCGTGGCCCTGGACAAGAACGCCTCCAAGGAACTCGTCCAGACGGCCGACATGCTGAGCGAAGCCTGCGCCGACACCCTGGACCTGCTCGAGACCTCGCTTTCGCTCACGGTCCGCGAGGCCGAACTGCTGCTCTCGGCCCCGCCCGGGGCCCTGCCCACCGGACCGATCATCCTGGCCACGGAATTCGACAACCCGGCTTTCATGCCCGAACTCCTCACGGACCTGCCCGGCACCGACGTGCGGGCCACCTACGACGGCCTGGCCTTCCATCTGAGTCCCGGGCTCACGCGCGAGGCGGCCCTGCCGCAGATGCGGGCGCTGTCCGGCATGCTGCCCTTCTACAAGACCCTTTTCCAAAGACACAAAAAACTCATGCTTTTCGGCTACGTGGGCCTGGCCACCGGCCTGCACTGCGCCTACCCCGGCCACGGCGGCTACCCGCCGGACTACGACCCCAGGCGGCGGCCCTGGTACCAGAACGCCGCCGGCTCCAGGGGCATCACCTGGGACATCATGACCGACGCCATCACCCGGGAAGTCATGGCCACCATGGCCCTGGCCCTGCACGACAGGGACGGCAAGCTCCTCGGCGTGGCCGGCTGCGACATCCCCATGGGCGCGCTTTTCCCGGAAAGCGACCTGTCCGAGGCCTGGACCGACAGCACCCGGGCCATGGTGGTGTCCTACGCCGGCCGCGACGCCGCCGGACGGCCGGAGCTGACCGTGGTCGCCACCCGGGACTACGCCCAGAAGTCCCGGGACTGGGCCGCGCCGGTGGAGCTCGAAAAAATCGAGTCGCCCGACGCCGAGGCGTTAGGCGAAGTCCTCGACGCCCTGACAGCCGGCCGGCCGGGCGTGCGTCGGCTGTCCTACCGAGGCCAGGACACGCTGTTCGCCTTCGCGCCCATCCGTTCCAAGGAACTGGCCGTGGTGCTGGCCGCGCCGCGCGAGGTGGTGGTGGCCGACGCCCGCCGGGCCGAGCAGCGGGTGCTCGGCGCGGTCTCGCGCATGCTCGGGCACATCGGCTGGTTCGTGGCCGCGGCCGTGCTGGTGGCGGCGGCGGTGTCGCTGCCGGCCTCGTCCAGCATCACCCGGCCGGTCATGGAGCTGGCGGCGGCGGCGCGAAAGATCGCCGCCGGGGACTTCAGCACACGGGTCAAGACCCGCGGCAACGACGAGATCGGCGAGCTCGGCCGGTCGTTCAACGACATGGCCCCCCAGCTCCTGGAGCGGGTGAAGCTCAAAAACGACATGGCCCTGGCCATGGAAGTGCAGCAAAACCTGCTGCCGGGGCGGCCGCCGGCGGTAAACGGCCTCGACGTGGCGGCCTTAAGCCTCTACTGCGACGAAACGGGCGGCGACTATTTCGATTTCCTGGAATTTTCCCAGGACGACGCCGCCCATGCCGACGTGGTGGTCGGCGACGTCACCGGCCACGGCGTGTCCGCGGCGCTTTTCATGGCCACGGGCCGGGCGCTCCTGCGCGGCCGCGCCCTGGACAGGCCCGGCCCGGGGGCGCTGCTGACCGAGGTCAACAACCTCCTGTGCCAGGACACCCACCTGACGGGCCGGTTCATCACGCTTTTCTTCCTGCGCCTGGACCTGACGGCCCGGGAGATCCTGTGGTGCCGGGCCGGCCACGACCCGGGCATGCTCTACGACCCGGCCACGGACGGCTTCGAACAGCTCATGGGGCCGGGCATACCGCTCGGGGCCATGGCCGAATGGGAATACGAGGAGCAGCGCCGGTCGTGGTTCTCCCCGGGCCAGGTGCTGGTGATTTACACCGACGGCATCCACGAGGCCCGGGGCAGCTCCGACGCCATGTACGGCAAGGAGCGCATGGAGGAGATCGTCCGCCGCGAGGCGGCCGGCCCTGCCTCGGCCATCGTCAACGCCCTGGTGGCCGATTTGCGCGAGTTCAAGGCCGGTGCGCACCTGGAAGACGACGTGACGCTGGTGGTCATCAAGGCCACGGAAGAAACGGCATGAAAAAGGCCGGGGAGCCCGGCCTTTCCGGAATCTTCGCCAGAGACTGACGCCTCAGTCCCCGGCCTCGTCGCCGGCGGCCTCGGCCGCCGCCTCCTCGGCCCGGCTGGCGGCCAGGGCCGCCTCGTGGGCCTCCAGCTCCTCGCGGCCGTGGACCAGCTCCACCACGCGGCGCATGGCCTCGCGGGGGTTGGGATGCTGGAAGACGTTGCGGCCGATGCAGGCGCCGGCCGCGCCGGCGTTGAGGGCGTCGGCCACCATGGCGCCGAAGCCCTTGAAATCCGCCCGCGACGGCCCGCCCGTCACCACCACCGGCGCGGACGAGCCGGCCACGGCCCGGGCGAAGCTGCGCGCGTCCCCGGAATAGGGCACGCCCGTCACGTCGGCCCCGAGCTCCGCGCCAAGCCTGATGCAGTGGTTGATGAGGCTCGGGTCGTTCTCGTTGACCACCCGGTCGCCCTTGGGGGCGATGAGCGCCAGCACCGGCGTGCCCAGACCGTGGGCCTCGTCCACGATGGCCCCGAAATCGGCCAGCATGCGGTCTTCCATCTCGTTGGCGATGTTGACCTGGACCGCCACCATGTCCGCGCCCAGGCGCAGGGCCTCGGCCGCGCCGCACATGAGGCTCCTGGCATAGGGCGGCAGGCAGTGGCGCGTGCCGCCGGAAAGCTGGGCCACGGCCGTGGCGAAAAGCGGCAGGTCGGCCAGGTGCGCCCGTAGCGCCCCCTTGTTGAGCATGACGCCCTGGACCGGGAACTCGCCGACCATGGCGATGAGCCCGGCCAGTTCCTCCAGGCCGCTCAGCATGCCCTCCATGACGCCGTGGTCCAGGGGGGCGATGACGGTCCTGCCCGTGCGCGGGTGAAAAAGCCTCGCCAGTTTGCGGTCGCTGCCGTGCATGGATCCTCCGAAACGCGAAATCGATTACCTGTCCGACCAAAGGACCCGCGCTCCCTTGCGGGAGGCAAGCCCCAGGGGCAGGCCGTGAAAATAAAGCCCGGGCCGCGCCGGCAGGTCGTCCGCCGGCAGGCTTTGCCCGGCCAGGAGTGCCTCGATACGGGAAAGCGCCGCCTCGTTCAAGCCCGCGCCCGCGCTCCAGGGCCCGAGAAGCGCCCGCGCCCGGGCATGGGGCCGGAAGACGCCGGCGCGAAACGCGCCCAGGGCCTGTCCCTGGAAGCGTAGCCCCTCGGGCAGGCCGGCGGCCTGTTCGTGGATGAAGAAGACCTTTTCCCCGAACACCCGGGCCGCCCCCGGCGGCAGCCCGGCCGGATCGCAGCCGGCGGCGGCGAGCGCCCGCCCGGGCAGGGGCGCGCCGGGAAAGTCCCGGCAAGGCGCCGGCCGGGACTCGCCGCCGGCCTTCTCGAAAAGGGCCATGTAGAAGCCCTGGGCGGCCGAGGCCTTGCCGTCGACGCGCAGCACGCCCGAGACGTCCGCCCGGGCCGGAGCCTCGAACACGAACCCGGCCGGCGGGGCCAGCGGCACGGCGGCCAGGGGCAGATGGTCCAGGGCGAAGCGCGTCTGGTCCTCGTTTTCGGCGACATTCGTGGTGCAGGTGGAAAAAAGGAGCCGCCCGCCCGGAGCGAGCAGGCGCGCCGCCGTGGCCAGGAGCTTGCGCTGGAGGGCGACAAGCGGCGCGACCTTCTCCCCGGACCAGATGCGCGCGGCCTGGGGATTCTTGTCCAGGGTGCCCCAGCCGCTGCACGGCGGATCGAGGAGGATGTGGCTGAAAAAGCCGTCCGGGAAAAACGGGTCCAGGTCGGTCTGGGCGCAGGTGGCGGCGTTGGCCAGGTTTTCCCGGAAAAGCGTCTGGCGCAGGGTGGCCAGCCGGTCCGGCGAAGGCTCGTTGCCGAGGACGAAGCCGGCCGGTCCCACCAGCTGGGCCAGAAAGCCGGTCTTGCCGCCGGGCGCGGCGCACATGTCCAGCACCCGCGCCCCGGCCGGCGGATCGAGCAGCAGCGGCGGCAGCATGGAGGACCGGTCCTGGATGTGGATGTAGCCGAACCGGGCGGCCAGGGAGGACCCGAGCGGCGTGGGCTCGTCCGTCAGCCGCCGGCACCAGGGGGAAAAGGGCTCCGGGGCGAAGGCGTGTCCCGTGGCGGCGAGCAGCGCCTCCACGCGCGGCCGGTCCTTTGGGGCGCAGACGAGGCGGAAGGAGCGTCCGCCCGCCGCGGCAGGCGCGGCAGGCGTAGCGGGCGCGGCGGGGACGCCGGCGTCGGGTGCAAGCGGCATGGGGCGAGCCTACAGCGGCCGGGCGACGTTGGAAAGCCCCGCCGGCCGCCGACCCTCTTGCAAAAGTCCTCCCCGCCGCCTATGCAAGGTCCGCTGAACACGCCCAAAGGAGCCCGCATGGATTTTCTCGCGCACCTGATCGACATCGTGCTGCACGTCGACAAATACCTCAATGCCATCGCCGCCGATTACGGCGTGTGGACGTACTTCATATTGTTCATGATCATCTTCTGCGAGACGGGGCTGGTGGTCACGCCGTTTTTGCCCGGCGACTCGCTGCTCTTCGCCACGGGCGCGCTGTGCGGCGGCGGCGTGCTCGACCCCAACCTCATCTTCATCCTGCTGGTGGCCGCGGCGTTCATCGGCGACAACCTCAACTACTGGATCGGCCGGCGGATCGGACCGGCGGTCTTCGAGCGCGAGAAGACGCGTTTCTTCAAGAAGGAATACCTGCTGCGCGCCCACGCCTTCTACGAGCGCCACGGCGGCAAGACCGTGATCATCGCCCGGTTCGTGCCCATCGTGCGCACGTTCTCGCCCTTCGTGGCCGGCATCGCCCGCATGACCTACGCCAAGTTCCTGGCCTACAGCGTCACCGGCGCGGTGGTCTGGGTGGGCATCTTCGTCTACGCCGGCTATTTCTTCGGAAACATGCCGTTTATCAAGCGCAATTTCAGCGTGGTCATCGTGGCCATCATCATCATCTCGGTCCTGCCCGGGGTGATCGAATACCTGCGCCACCGCCGGGCCGAGGCCAAGGCCCAGTAGCCCGGCCGGCAATCCTCCCCTCAGCGCACCGGATAGCTGCCGAGGCAGGCGTCGCCCTCGGGGACGCCGTCGCGCCAGGGCCTGAGTTGCGCCGTGCGCGCCTCGGTCAGGGAAGCCAGGGCGTTGCACCAGCACAGGTTGAAGATGGTGCCGTACTCGGATTTGTCCTCGGCCGGATAGCGCGCGGCCATCTCGGCGTCGCGAAAGGCCAGCCAGGCCCGCTGGGCGGCCTTGAGCTTGTCGAGGAAGCGCTTGTCCCCGACGTTTTTCTTGAGGATCGCGCCATAGACCGCGTTGAGTTCGGCGTCGGCCTTTTTGGCCGCGCCGCAGGCCGAGGCGTTGAGCTCGGCCTGGGACTGGGCCAGGGCCGGGCCGGCCGAAACGAACAGGAACGCCGCCAAAAGGACGGACGACGGCACGCGCATGGGACCTCCTCGGGAGGGTGACGGGGTTGGCGAAATTCCGTTGACTTGCCGGCCGCGCCTGGGACAACGTTCGTACGGGAGGAGATTTTCCGGCCGCCGCCCGGAAGATGTTCGTCCCTCCCCGCGACGCCGGGTCGCGGGGCGACGTCCTCCTCAGGCCGGAAACAGCCATGGCCAAGCCGCCGCCGCGTCTTCCCCTTTCCCGCCGGACCCGGGCCTTCCTGGTCCTGGCCGCCGGCGCGGGCTATCCGCCGGCGTTCCTTTTCGCCTATTTTCTCGACCTGGCCGTGCCCTACGGCACGATTCCCATGGGAACCAACGTCGCCATGCCGGTCTTTCCGGTCCTGGCGGTGTTTCTGGCCCTGACGCTCTGGGCGCGCTACCGGCTGTGGCGGCGTGTGCGCCGCAGGTTTCGCGGGGACGACGGGGAACACGCCTGGGACCGCTTCCTCCTGGCCCACAAGCCGGCCCTCTTGTGCCTGCCGGTGACGCTCCCCCTGTGTTTCGCGCCCATGGAAGGCAACGCCTTCGGGTTCGTCGTCTTCCCGCTTTTGTGCCTCATGACCGCCGCCATCGGCGTCTGGATCCAATTCCGGCTGTGGCGCAGGACGGCTTAGTCGGCCTTGCCCTTCTTTCCCTTGGCCTTGGGCTTGGCCTTGGCCGCGGCGATGTTCTTGCTCGCGCCAAGGCCCGGGTGGCTTTCCTTGAGCATGGCGTAGCGGGTCAGGATGCGCGAGACGTAGTTGCGCGTCTCGGGAATGTCCGGGATGCCGCCGCAGCGGGCCACGGTCTCGGGGCCGGCGTTGTAGGCGGCCAGGGCCAGCGACAGGTTGCCGAAGCGGCCGAGGAGCGATTGCAGGAACCTGGCCCCGGTGGCCACGTTGCGTTCGGGATCGAAGGGGTTGGCCACGCCGTAGGTGGCCTGGGTGGCGGGCATGAGCTGCATGAGCCCGGCCGCGCCCTTGGGCGAGACGGCCTGGGCCTGGAAGCGCGATTCCTGCTCGATGACGGCGTAGAGGAGCTCCGGCTCCAGGCCGCAGGCCCGGCTCTTGTCGCGCACGAGGTCGACCAGCGGGCCCGACTCGATCACTTCCGGATAGCCGCCCGGGCCGAGCGGGGCCGTGCCCATGCGCACGTAGGACCGGGTGGCCTCGAGAATCCAGCCGTCCTTGCGGTCCTTGGACACCGCGCCGAGTTCCTGGATGCGCTTTTTTATCGCCGCAAACCCCATCCTGGGGTCCTTGGGGCCTTCGAAGATCAGGACGTACTTGTCGGACAGGGGCTCCTCGCTCAGGTGCACGAGGCCGTAGTCGTCCTCGTAGCCGTAGAGCGTATAGGCCCGCGCCGTCAGCGGGAAAAGGGAAACGGCCCCGCCAAGGAGCAGGGCCGTCGCGTATCGACAGAGCATCTTGCCTCCAGCCGGGTTGGCCATCCTCCCATAGGACGGCCAAGGCGGTCGGTCAAGGGGCCGTCATTTGCCGAAGGGGCACTTGGGATAGGTGCAGGCCCGGCAGGACAGGCACATGGAACCCTCGGCCAGCCCGGCCACCTCCCGGCGGGTGAGCGGCACGCCGGCCAGCACCCGGGGCAGGAGCAGGTCGAAGCTGGTGGTGCGGTGAAAGAGCGCGCAGGCCGGCACGCCGATGACGTCCACGTCGCCGATGTGGCCCACGATGGCCATGGCCCCGGGCAGGATGGGCATGCCGTGCACGGCGTCGGCCAGGCCGGCGTCGTCGAGCCCGGCCCGGGTCACGTCGTCCGGGTCCACGGACAGCCCGGCCGTGGTCACGATGAGGTCCGCGCCGGCGGCCAGCAGCTTGGCTACGCCCTCGGCCACGGCGGCCCGGTCGTCCGGGACCGTGACCGCGGCCACCACCGAGCCGCCCACCGCCTCGACCTTGCCGCGCACCACGGGCTCGAACTTGTCCTCGATGAGCCCGGAATGGATTTCCGTGCCCGTGACCAGCACGCCCGTTTTTGGCTTGCGCATGGGCCGCACCACGAAAAGCGGGCCCTCGGCCAGCACGTGCATGGCCGCCTCGAAGACCCGGCGCGGCAGGTAGAGCGGAATGGCCCGGCAGCCGGCCACGGGCTTGCCGGCCTCGACCATGAGGTGACTCTGGCGGCAGGCGCACATGACGCCTTCGATCATGTTGAAGGTGGTGAGCCGCTCCTTGTCCACGGTGAAAAATCCGTTGGCGGCGGCGAGCAGTTCCACCTTGCCCTCGCGGGGCGGGCCGGAGGTGACGAGCCCGGGGCCGCGCATGGCCTCGGCGAAGGCCAGGGCGGCCTCGTTTTCGTGGACGAACGAATCGTCGGGCTCGGACAGGTCCTCCACGTAGACGCTGTTCTTGCCCATGGTCTGGAGCCGGCAGACGTCGCCGGCGGTGATGTCCGCGCCGGCGGCCACGGCCACGCCCTTGGACGTGCCGGGCACGATGCGGGTCATGTCGTGCAGGGCCCGGCGGCCGGCCGCCTCGCCCACGGGCATGGCCCGAAGCCTGGGCGAATCGCCCTGGCGCAGGTAGGGAGCCTCGCCGGCGCAGCCCCGGCAGATGGCCCCGTCGGCCTTGGGATAGCCCTCGCCGCACACCGGGCACACGCCGATGGCCCCCATGTGGGGCTTGACCACGAAATCCGGGCGCAGCCTGACCCTGGCCACCCGGCACAGGTCCCGGCCGCCGGCCTTGATCTCGGCGAAGAGTTGCGCCCGGTCCTGTTCCTTTTTGGGCTTGGTCTTGAGGTACCAGGCATGAATCTCCGGCCAGGCCCGCAAATGCTCGGGATCGAGCCAGACGCGCCAGCCCTCGCCGGTGTGCTTGTCGTAGAGCGACAGGGCGTAGCGGCCGAGGTTGAGCACCCGCATCCAGCCGTTGCCGTAGCTTGGCGGGGTGAGGATCTGCACCGCGTCGGGCAGGCACTTCTTGGTTTCCACCACGGCGTCGAACAGCGTGCCCTCGGGCAGAAAGGCCCGGGCCGCGTCCACCATAAAGCCGCCGATGATCAGCCCCGGGGCGGGATTGCCGTGGAAGGCCGCGGCGACGTCCAGAAACTCCTCGAAGGAATACGGACCGATGGCGCTGTCTGCCGCCACCAGTTCAGTCACATTTGACATACAAACCCCTGGATCGCGCCCACGGCTTCGGGGCGCGGACGTGCGATACTACGAAACGTTGGCGTAGACGCGGTTGAGCAGGCTTTTGAGGGTCTCGATCTCCTGCCGGGAAAGGCCCTGGCAGGCGCGCTCGAAACAGACGACGCCGAGGCCCAGGAGCTTGTCCTTGAGCGCCCGGCCGGCGTCGGTGAGCACGATGTGGTGGCTGCGGCGGTCCTTGGGATCGGGCACTCTGGCCACGAGGTCCTTGTCTTCGAGGATCTTGAGGAGCCGGGTGACGTTGGGCTTGTCCTTGTCCGCCCGGCGGGCCAGCTCCACGGGCGTCTGTCCGTCGGCCTCCCACAGGAGGTTCAGGATGCCCCACTGGTCCACGGTGATGTCCTCCCCCGCCTCCTGGAGGATGATGTTGCCGAGCAGGCGGAGCTTGAGCGCCGTGCGCGTCAGCAGAAAGCCCAGCGACTGGCGCAGGGGGAAGGGACGCAGGTCCTCGGCGGTGGACAGGGTGTCGTCCATGAGGATTATGTTCATAACAACCAAAGAACGACGGGTCAACGGCGTTTTGGAATTTCCGTGACCCTGCCGGCACAATTCCTAACCGGCCGAATCAAGAAGCGAAACGCCCGCGAGACAGGGTCTCGCGGGCGCTTGTCTCCCTGCCCCGGCCCGGTCAGGCCGGTGTCACCGTCACGAAGTGCTCCTGCATGCACACGCCGCCGCCGCCCTTGTCCCAGTTGGCGATGCCGCCGGGCATGAGCTCGTTGTCGGCCACGCCCCGGCCCCGGGCCCGGCTCTCCACGGGCAGGGTGTGGCCGAAGCCGTGGACCAGAAAGACCGTCTCCGGGTGAATGCCCTCGGTGACCTTGGCCTTGAGCCGGCCGGCGAAGGAGCCGTTTCGCACCTCCACCAGGGCCCCGTCGGCGATGCCGCGCTTGCCCGCCTCGGCGGCGTTGATCCACAGCTCGTTCTCCGGCATCTGGGCGAAGAGCAGGGGATTGTTGACCGTATGGCCCTGCGTGTGCAGTCCCACCCGGCCGAAGCTCACCCGGAAGGCCCCCTCGGGCGGCGCGGCCGGTGGGACGTAGGGGGCAAGCGAGGCCAGGCCGTCGGCCTCGAGCTTGGGGCTCACGATCTCGATCTTGCCCGAGGCCGTCTTGAAAGTCTTTTCGTCCACGGGCCGGTAGAGCGGCCCGCCAAGGCCGACCATGCCCTTGGCCTCGAAGTCGGCGATGGAAAGGCCGGTGTCCGCGAGCTGGTAGGCCCAGATGTCCTCGATGCCGGCGAAATCCAGCTCCTTGATGCCCATGGCCCGGGCCAGGTCGCGGTAGATCTCCCAGTCGGCCCGGGTGTCGAAACGTGGCGTAAGCGCCCGACGACGCACGAAAAACGACGGCGACACGCCCTTCTTGGCGGCGATCAGGGACTCGCGCTCCAGGTACGGCGACATGGGCAGGATCACATCGGAAAACCAGGCCGTGTCCGACCAGGAGAAGGTGACGGACACGAGCAGCTCCAGGTTCTTCCAGCGCCGCTTGAGGTCGGCCGTGTCCGGAAAGGCCATGAGCGGGTCGTGGCGGTGGGCGATGTAGGCCCGGATGGGGTAGGGTTCGCCCGTTTCGATGGCCTCGTAGGCCAGGTTGACCAGGCCCGGGCCGGCCTCGAAGTGGGTGCGGCCCTCCATCCAGCCCACGCCGTCCGCGCGCTTGTCCCCGGGCTTGGGAAAGAGGTCCACGAGGTTCTTGAGCCCCTTTTTGCCCACGTGCCCCGGGCCGTTGACCAGGGGCAGCCCCCCCTTGGCCCCGATGGACCCGAGCAGGGCGTTTATCATGTAGGCCGAGCGGCAGACGTTGAAGGAATCGCCGTAGCGGGCGGTCATCCAGCCGGGGTGCCAGATGACGGCCGGCGCGGCGGCGGCGAGGGCATCGGCCAGGGCGGCGATGCGCGAGGCGGGAACGCCCGTCTCCCGGGCGGCGAAATGCGCGTCGTAGGGCGCGACGAAGGCTTTGAGCGCCTCCAGGTCCTTGATCCAGGCCGCGGCGAAGTCCTTGTCGTAGAGGTCGCGCGAGAGCAGTTCGTGGATGACGGCCAGGTTCAGGACGTAGTCCGTGCCCGGACGCACCATGAGGAAGGTGTCGGCCTTGGCCGCCGTGACCGTGGTCCGCACGTCGATGCAGGTGATCTTGCACCCGGCTTCCTTGGCGTCGAGGAGGTCGTTGACCTCCTTGACGTTTATGGCCTCGAAGATGTTTCGCGTCTGCAGGACCACGTGCCGGCTGTTCTTGTAGTCGTAGGCCACGTCCTTGCGGCCGAAGCCGAAGAGCGACAGGGCGGCGTGCTGGACGTTGCGGGCGCAGGCCGAATCGTGGTTGCAGTAGTTGGGGCTGCCCAGGGCCTTGAGGAATGCCCGGTGCATGTCGCGAAACGGGCCGCCCCGGTCCGAGAGCAGGATGGAACGGCCGCCGTGGGCCTCCCTGATGCGGGAAAGCTCCCCGGCCACGTAGGCCAGGGCCTCGTCCCAGGAGGCCTTGCGCCATTTGCCCTCGCCGCGCTCGCCGGCCCGGATCATGGGGAACTGGGGCCGTTCGTCGTCGGCGACAAGCGCCGCGCCGGCCGCGCCCCGGGCGCACAGCGCGCCCTTGATGCCCGAGGCGTGGGGGTTGCCCTGCAGATGCACGACCTTGTTGCCGGAAACCGTGGCCATCATGGGGCAGCGCACCGTGCACATGCCGCAGACGCTGTAGACTTGCTTGTGTTTCATGACTCGCTCCCATCGAGGCGGCGTAGCGTTTGCCGGGGTGTTTCGATCTTCTCACGCAATAACAAAAATCCGTGATCGCGTGCAAGGGAAAAGCGTCGTGAAATGAGGAACGTGCGTTCTATAGAATCACGGTCTTTTTTTCGGATACTTGTGAAGGCGGGAACTTTCGACCCTTTCGTTGACACGGCGTGAAAAAAAACGTTTACACTGGCTCAAGGCCGTCCGTGCGCCAGCGGCCGAACGCCAAGGGAGGAAACATCGTGACCGTGACCAGTCTCCTGGCCGAGGCCGCCACGGGCCTCAAAAGCCTGCTCGTCGGGCTCGGCATCACCGGCAAGGCCCTGACCAGGCCCGCCGTCACGGTGCTTTATCCCATGGGCGAGGTGGACAACCTCGACACCTACCGGGGCCACGTGGAGCTCGTGGGCAGGGAGGACGACCCGGCCGCGCCGCGCTGCATCGCCTGCGGGGCCTGCGCGCGGGCCTGCCCGTCGTCGTGCCTGTCGGTGGGCTGCCTGGTCGGCGCGGGCGGCGGCGGTCCGGCCGGCCGCGAAGCCGAGGAACTGGCCGGCGAACTCATTCCCCGGGCCGAGGCCATGCTCCCGGCCCCGCAAAAAGGCTGCAAGACGCCCGGGGCCTTCGTCCTCGACTATTCCCTGTGCAGCCTGTGCGGCCAGTGCGCCAGGGCCTGCCCCGTGGATTCGCTCAAATTTTCACGCCATGTCTATTACGTCGGCAGCTCCCGGGCGGATTTCCGCCTGGACCTTCTGGCCCGGCTTCGCGAGCAGGCGCGCCAAGCCCCCGCCGCGGCCGACGCCCCCGCCGCCGACGCCAAGGAGCCCGCATGAGCAAGTACATGATCCAGCTGGACAAGAAGCGCTGCATTTCCTGCCACGCCTGCGAGGTGCACTGCCAGGTCAAAAACGCCGTGCCGGCCTCGGCCAAGCCGGGCAAGCTCGTCACGGTCGGCCCGGACATGGTCAAGGCCAGGCCGCGCCTTTTGAACCTCTACATGTCCTGCTTCCACTGCGAACGGCCCTGGTGCGTGCCGGCCTGCCCCACCGGGGCCATGACCCGGCGCGAGGAGGACGGCGTGGTCTACGTGCGGGAGGAGCTGTGCGTGGGCTGCAAGGCCTGCATCCAGGCCTGCCCCTGGCGCATCCCGCAATGGAACGAGGCCACGGGCAAGGTGGTCAAGTGCGACTACTGCCGCGACCGCATCGACGCAGGGCTCGACCCGGCCTGCGTCACGGGCTGCACCGCCCACGCCCTGCGCTTCCTGCGCCCCGGCAAGCAGACCGTGGACGAACGCGACGCCTACGGCAAACGCCTGCTGCTGCGACAGATGTAGGATGAGGGGGAGAAGAGAAGAGAAGAATTGAAGATGCCTCCGGCGGCCGGGGGGGATGATCCCCCCGGTCCCCCCCGATAGGGGAGGTGGAGAGGAGGAAGCCCTGTGGTCCGTGCGGCGGATCGCGGGGTTTTTCGCGTCAGGAGGGTTTGGCGGCGGCTTCGGGCGCGGGGGCGGGCGGTTCGGGTGCGTCCGCCGCCCCGGCGGCGTCTCCGTCGGCGGCGGGCTCCGGGGCCGCTTCGGGCGCTTGCGGCGGCATGTCGCCGGCCAGGGGCGCGGTCTGGGGATTGGCGGCCAGGGTCCTGGCCGCATGGACCAGCACCGCGTCCACGAACTCGCCCTTGTCCGGATAGTGCATGGCCGCCAGGAACTCGCGCACCGCCTCCAGGCTGGGGCAGGCGTGGACGTATTCGTGGCGGTCGGCGATGTCCTCGCTCTCGGGATAGGACACGGCGTAATAGATCACGAAACGGCCGGCGGCCGAGAGCAGCACGCCGAGCAGCTCCACCCGGCCGGCCGCCGGGGGCATGAGCCCGTCGGGCAGGGCGTCGCGGCGGTAGTGGGCGAGCAGACGCCCGGAAAGCGACACGGCCGCGCCGTTGCGGCTCAGGCGGTACCTGCGCGGCTTGCCGCAGAGCTTGTCGCTGAAGTCTTTCTGGGTTTTGGCGGGAAAAAAGGGGAGCATCGGCAGGGTCTCCACGGAGCGGACTGCCCGGACCGGGTCCGGGGCGGGCGTGGTATAACGCGCAACCTCCCGGCGGTCAAAGGGAAATCCCGGCCGACCGACGCCTCGTCCCAACCGCCCGGCCAGGAACCCATTTCCCGGCCCCGCCCGGCCCCCATCCTCTCGAACGGACCCGGCCCGCGCGCCAGGCCACCCCGCCCCATCGCCGCCACGGCGCGCCCCTGGCCGCCCGGCCCGGAACCGCTCCCCGAACCCTCCCGCACATTTCAATGTATTAAGGTGGTTCCCAAGGCTTGCCATCCGTCTCCCCTTGTGCCAAAGAAAAGCCGTCCGGCCGCAGGGCCGGAAAGAAGGGCTTCGCCGGGGACGGCGGGGCCCTTCTTTATGGCCTGAGATTGTGAAAAAAATCACAAATATAGGTCCCCTTTTCCGACCCTTTCTCCTCCCTCGGCCCGACGCATTGCGAAAAACAGAACGATTGCAAGGTTTCCTTGACAACCGCAAGCCGGAATGCTCTATGCTGGCGCAAAGCTGTCGTCACGCCGTCACGGACGGAAGACGCATGGTGACGCACTGGCGTGGACAGGGCTCGCGGAGGGGAAAAACGCGGCAAGGCCCTGCACGGATGTGGTTTAGCGATCCGTTTTCCGCGCCGGTGCGAGGTGTTGCGGCGGCAGGCATGATGTCGCCCCGCTACTGGCCCGGGGATGCGCGCCCCAAAAAGGCAGGTCCGCGTCGCGCCCCATCGCGCAATGGACGATTTCGCCGCCAAAAAAGGAGATCACCGTGAAAAACTGGAAACTGATCCTGCCCGTGGGCCTCGTCGCCCTCGCGGTGCTGGCCCTGTGGATCGAACCGGCCCTGGCCGACAAGCTCTCCGACGCCATCGCCAAGGCCCCGGCCGGCGCCGGCCCCGGCCAGATCGACCCGGCCGCGCCCAAGGGCTTCCTCGGCATTCCCGGCGCTCCCGAAGTGAGCCTGGGCCTGGCCTTCGGCTGGGCCGTGTGGGTGGGCTGGATCTTCTCCACGGTGGGCGCCTTCGGCGGCGTCATGGCCGGCGTGGGCCACATCTCGGTCTACGGCTACGGCGCCTACGCCAAGACCTTCAAGCAGACCGCGCCCGAGCTCAACAAGCTCGTCACCGACTCCATCCGCACCTCCAACCAGTGGCTGGTCGGCCTGTCGGCGCTCATTTCCTCCTTCAACTACTGGAAGATGGGCCGCTTGGTGCTGCCCTTGGCCGCCGCCCTGGGCCTCGGGTCCATCGCCGGCAGTTGGCTGTCCGTGACGCTCACGGCCGGCAAGGTGTCGTTTTCCTCCTACCAGGGCTACTTCGGCCTGTTCGTGCTGCTGCTCGGCTGCTACCTCTTCTGGGAGACCACCCCGGCCGGCCAGGCCAGCAAGAAGAAGGCCAAGGCCGCGGCCAAGGCTTTCGAGGACACCGTCAAGCGCCAGAAGAGCGGCGAGCAGATCGACACCAAAGCCCTGGGCGTCAAGGTCACGTCCCTGAGCCTCACCCGCATCACCTTCACCTTCTACGGCGTGGACTTCGGCTTCAATCCGCTGATCCCCTTCCTCGGCGGCATCGTCATCTCCGCCCTGGCCGCGTTCCTGGGCGTCGGCGGCGGCTTCCTGCTGGTGCCCTTCCTGACCAGCGTGGCCCAGCTGCCCATGTACCTGGCCGCCGGCACCTCGGCCCTGGCCGTGCTCGTCAGCATGATCACCTCCATCGCCACCTTCATGTCCGGCGGCGTGCCCCTGCACTGGCACATGATCGGCATCGAGC
>JAEWCY010000159.1 GCA_023390395.1 Pseudomonadota bacterium
GGCCACCAAGAAGGCCGAGGAAGCGAAAAAGGCCGAGGAGGCCAAGAAGGTCGAGGAGGTCAAAAAGGCCGAGCTGCTGAAAAAGGCCGAAGAGGCCAAGAAGATGGACCTCCTCAAGAAGGCGGAAGAGGCCAAGAAAAAGGCTGACGAGGCGAAAAAGGTCGAGGAAGCGAAAAAGGCCGAAGAGGCGAAGAAAAAGGCCGACGAAGCCAAGAAGGCCGAGGACGCCAAAAAGAAAGCGGACGAAGCCAAGAAAGCCGAGGAAGCCAAAAAGAAGGCCGACGACGCCAAGAAGGCCGAGGACGCGAAAAAGGCTGCCGACGCCAAGAAGGCGGAAGACGCGAAAAAGGCTGCGGACGCCAAGAAGGCCGAAGATGCGGCCAAGGCCGCGGCCGCCAAGGCTGCAGCCGCCAAGGAGGCCGCGTCGGGCAAGGATGTGCTGGCCCAGGCGCTCAAGGACGCCAAGGCCAAGGCCGGCCAGGAAGGCGGCGGCAGCGGTTCGGGCAAAGGTCCGGGCAAGGGCTCGGGCAAGGGTGAGGCCGGCGGCGGCGATCCCCTGGCCAAGGCCCTGGCCGATGCGCGGCGCATGGCCGGCGGCGGTGGCGGCGGCGGTGGTGGAGCCGGCGGCGGCGGTGGCGGCGGCGGGAGCGGCGTGACCATGGGGGTCTACGCCCAGATCGTCAACCGCGAGGTGAAAAAGAACTGGCGGTTTCCCCAAAGCGGGGCCAAGCAGCAGCTCCTGGCCGTGGTGGAAGTGCACATCGACAAGGACGGCCGCATCCAGAACTATCGTCTCGTCCAGTCCTCGGGCCAGCCGAACTTCGACGCCTCCACGGTCAAGTCCGTGGCCGAGACCGAGACGCTGCCGCCGCCGCCGACCGGGCTGACCGTTTTGCAGCTGCGCTACAGCTCCCAGGAGCTCGGGCACTAGACGCTGCTTCCCCAAGGCGTGCCGTGCCCCGGGGGGAACATGCTGGAGAAGGTTTTTTTCGCGGAAAATACCGTCGTGATTTTTCGAGGATGCATCGCGGGCCGGGCGGAAGCGGGGCGTTTTCGCGCCGCCGGGAATTGCCCGGCCGCCGGTATCGGGCTATGACGGGAAAAGGGGCCGCCCTGACGATCGGGGCGCTATACCGTAACGACCAAGCAGCTTTCCGTAGGATTTGGACAATGACCATGCGCGCGACAAAGCGGATCATCGGCGTGTTCGGGGCCCTGGCCCTGCTTGTTGGGCTTTTTGCCGGCGCGGCCCGGGCCCAGACCTCCCTGGCCGTGGACATCCAGGGCCCGGGGCAGGCCAAGATGAACCTCGTCATGGCCCGGCCCTTCGCCGGCGGCGGCCAGCTCAGCGCGGCCGACAAGCTCCAGGATCTCATCAACAAGGACCTGCAGTTCCTGCCCTTCCTGCAGCTCGTGCCGCCGTCGAGCATCCCCGGCCAGATCAACGGCCCCACGGCCGACCAGATCGACTTCAAGCCCTTCTCCATGGGCAAGATCGACGTGGTCGTCACCGCCCAGTGGACCCCGGGCGGCAACCTCGGCAACGTCGAACTGCGGGCCTTCGAGGTCTACACCCAGAAGGTGCTGGTGGGCAAAGGCTACGACAGCGTCACCGACGCCCAACTGCCCGACATCGCCGACCGGTTCTGCATGGAGCTCATGATGGCCCTCACCGGCCAGGGCGGCTTCTTCAATTCCCAGATCGCCTTCGTCAAGCCGAGCTCGGCCAAGGGCACGGACATCTGGACCGTGCGCCCCACCGGCCGGGGCCTGACCCGGGTGACCAGCTACAACGAACTGGGCATGGCCGTGAGCCCGGCCTGGTCCTTCGACGGCCGCCGCATCTGCTTCACGCTCATCGGCTCGCGCTCCCACTACCTCGGCGTCTGGTCCGGCGGCGGCAAGCCGCAGGTCTACACCCTGCCGACGACCAGCGTGGTCAGCCCCCGCTTCCTGCCCGACGGGCAGATCGCCGTGAGCCTGTCCCTGCACGGCAAGGCCGACATCTACCTGCTCAATTCCGCCTACCAGCCCGGCCGGGCCATCGCCACGAGCCCCGGCATCGACGTCTCCCCGACCTTCGACGCCTCGGGCCGGCTCATGGCCTACGTCTCCGACGAGACCGGCAGCCCCAACATCTACGTGAAGGACGTGAGCGGCGGTTCGGGCCGGCGGGTCACTTCCTCGGGCTACAACACCAACCCGAGCATGAGCCCCGACGGCAAGCTCATCGCCTTCACCAAGCAGCTTGGAGGCGCCCAGAAGGTGTTCGTGCACGACCTGTCTTCCGGACAGGAAACGCAAGTCACCTCCGGCGGCGGCTCGGACGAGAATCCGTCCTTCTCGCCGGACGGCTACTTCATCGCCTTCTCGTCCACGCGCAGCGGACAAAAGAAGATCTACGTGACCACGCGCCACGGGGCGCAGCCCGTCATGATCCCCACCGGGGACGGCGCGGCCCAGATGCCGTCCTGGGGTCCCTTGCCCCAGTAGATGCGGCATGACCATCCTGTAATCGGAGGGAATGGTGAAGCGGGGGGGAGCGGACAGCCGCGTCAGGGAGCGGACTGCATGTCGCAATACCGCAAAATGGCCCGGATTTCCCTGTTGCATTTTATTGCAAGAGGCGTAATTGGGGGCCGGTCCCGTTGGTGCTTCGCCAGCCCATCGAGAACCCGGCCAGGGGTAAAGCCCCTGGTTGCTAAAGCCCGGGCGGGCATTTGTGAGGAGGAAGAAAAATGATGCGTTCGAGGATTGTGATTTTGTCGATGTTGGTGCTCATGCTGTCCCTGGCCGGCTTCGGCTGCGCCAAGAAAGCCGGCGGCCCCGGCGATGGCTCCGGCACGAGCTGGGAAGAACAGGAGCGCGCGCGCCTGGAGCAGGAACGCCTCCTGCGTGAGAAAATGGGACAAGCCGCCAACGAACTGGCCCAGATGATCCACTTCGCCTTCGACAGCAACAACCTGACCGCCGAGTCCCGGCAGATCCTGACCCGCAAGGCCGAGATCATGCGCCAGTACCCGCAGATCAAGCTGATCGTGGAAGGCAACTGCGACCAGCGCGGCACGGCTGAGTACAACCTGGCCCTCGGCGAACGCCGCGCCCAGGCTGCCGCCCAGTACCTGTCCAACCTGGGCATCGGCTCCGACCGCCTGTCCACCGTCAGCTACGGCAAGGAGCGTCCGCTGGATCCGGGTCATTCCGAAGCCGCGTACTCCAAGAACCGTCGCGACGAATTCCGCGCCACCTACTAGCTTTCCCCGCCATAACGGCAAAACGGCCGTCGGGTACCCCCCGGCGGCCGCTTTTTATTTTCCGCGCCCCAAAAAAGATTCGCCGGGGTCGCGTCCTGCCGGTAACCGGCGGCATCCCATGGGGCTCCCGGGATCGTGCACGCGCTCAGGCGAATCGAAGGGGCGCTCAATCGCCCGGTATGGGAAGAATGATTAACGGAAACTACCCTCCGTTGCGGTGACGGCCGCTCTGCCCAGGACCTCCCTCGGCATTGATCCCCACATACCGCCCCCCGCCATCCACGGGCAAGTGAAATCTGGTTTAGCGAGCAGGTGCGGCGGGAGAGGGGAAGGGGGATGGAGGTGACGGGTTGAGAAGATTGAAGATGCCTCCGGCGGCCGGGAGGGGGTGACCCCCTCCCGGACTCTCCCCGACGGGGCGGATGGGGGG
>JAEWCY010000228.1 GCA_023390395.1 Pseudomonadota bacterium
TCGGCTTGGCGTTGCCCAGGCCATGGCGGATGCCCACGCGGATGCGCGTGCCGGGAAAAAGGCTCGTGGTCGGCAGGTGCACGGTCTGCTCGTCGTCGAGCTGCTTGCGGAAATAGTCCTTGAGCGATCCCCAGAATCCCTTGGAGATGTCCAGGGACAGGGCCTTGTCGCCCCAGTGGAAGGAGACCTTGCGCGGACCCTTGGCCGTGACCGGGCCGGGCCTGGCCGAGGAGTTGCGTTTGACCTGCTGGTAGATGTCCTGGAACACCTGCCGGGCGAAGGGATCCTTGAGGAGGTCCTGGAGCACCTCCTCGCGTCGGAAATAAAAACCCCCGTCGGGGTTTTGCTTCGAGGCTTGGGTGTAGGCGGCCCGGCCCTGGCGCTGGCGGTGGGCCTCGCCAGCCGCAGGCCCCGGGCGCGGACCCGAGGCGCTGCCCGGCCCCGGCCGGGCGCCGGCGTCCGGCCCCTTGCCCGGCTGCTGCCTGGGCTCGTCGTCGCGGTCGGCCAGGAAGTGGCGCAGGAGCAGGTAGGCTTCGTTTAACCGCTGGAATTTACGTTTGGCCCCGGGATCGTCGGGGTGCAGGTCGGGATGGAGGCTGAAGGCCAGCTTGCGATAGGCGGATTTGACGGCGTCGAGGTCGGCGGCGGCCGACACCCCGAGCAGGGAGCGTGCCTCGTCAAGGCGCATGGAATCCGCGTGGGCCATCTTCCTCGTCCTCTGTTTGCGCCGGGTCCCGTTCCGGCGCGACGTCGGCCAGGGCCTCGGGCACGTCCTCGCCCCGGGCGCGGGAAAGGCCGTGGTCGGCCAGGTATTTCCGGCCCTGGCGGGCGAATTCCGCGTGGGGAACCTCGCGGTTGATGCCCGGGCAGTCCTCGGCCGCCATGGCGTGGCTGTCGGCGTCGATGATGTTGCCCCGGAAATACGGCCAGGCCCGGCATACGTCGGGCCGCCCCGGGTGCACGCCGCAACCCTCGGCGTAAAAGACGCAGTACCCGTCGCCGCCGCTCGCAAGTCGGTACTTGCCCGAAACGAAACAGGCGTAACGCGCCAGCATGTCCCCGGCCTCCATCTGGAGATGGGCGGCCAGACGATTGATGTCGTCCCGGGACAGGACGATGCCGCCCTCGCCGTGGCAGCAGTGGCCGCACCGGCGGCAGGTGAAGGCTAACGCGTGCGGCATCGCTCCCCCCTTAACCCCAAAGCCGACGGTGTTCAACCATGATGCAGCGGTCTTCCACCACCGCGACGCCGCTTGGCGACAAAAGCGCCCTGGCCTCGGGGCTGACGATGCCGGATTGCATCCAGAAGCAGCGCGGCCGCCGCTCCAGGGCCAGGGCCTCGACGGCGTGGGCCGGGCAATGGGCCGGGGCGCGAAACAGGTTGACGATGTCGATGGGCGCGGCGATCTCGGCCAGGGTCTTGCGGGCCGGCAGGCCCCAGACCGTGGGCCGGGCCGGGTGCACCGGGATGACCGTGAAGCCGGCCTCGATGAGGTAGCGCCCGACCATGTCCACCTCGGCGCCGGGACGGTCCTTGGCCCCGACCAGGGCGATGGTCCCGCCCGGAGCGAGCAGGGCCTTGAGCAGGGAATCGGCGTAGAGCATGAGGGCCTCGGGGTGGTTTTCGTTTGGGGGAAAAAGGTGTATTCGCTTGGCGGCATCCATGCCCGGAGGTTTCGCGCGCATGTCCGTTTCCGCCATCGAACGCATAAGCATCGACCAGGCCAAGGCCCTGTGGGAAGGCGAGGACGTCTTCTCCCTGGGGAAGAAGGCCCACGCCGCAAGGCTCGCCCTGCACCCCGAGCCGGTCGTCACCTACATCGTCGACCGCAACATCAACTATACCAACGTCTGCGCCTGCGGCTGCCGGTTCTGCGCCTTTTTCCGGCCGCCGGGACACCCCGAGGGCTACGTGCTCTCCCGGGAGCGGCTGGCGGCCAAGGTGGCCGAGACCGTCGCCCTCGGCGGCTGGCAGATCCTGCTCCAGGGCGGCATGCACCCGGAGCTGCCCCTGTCCTTTTACACGGACATGCTGGCTTTTCTGCGCGACCGGTTCCCGGGAGTGGCGGTGCACGGCTTCTCGCCGCCGGAGATCGTGTTCCTGGCCAAAATGGAAGGCCTGTCCATAGCCGAGGTGCTGACCGAACTCAAGGCCGCCGGCCTGGCCTCGCTGCCCGGCGGCGGGGCGGAGATCCTGGCCGACGCCGTGCGCGGCAGCGTCTCGCCCAACAAGTGCCCGGCCGACGACTGGATCGCGGTCATGCGCGAGGCCCACGGCCTGGGCCTGCGCACGACGGCCACCATGGTCATCGGCCTCGGCGAAACCCTGGACCACCGCCTGGAGCATCTTTCCCGCCTGCGCGACCTGCAGGACGCGACCGGCGGGTTCACGGCCTTCATCCCCTGGACCTTCCAGCCCGGCAACACGGCGCTTTCCGTGCCCGAGGCCTCGTCCTGGGAATACCTGCGCTGGCTCGCCCTCTCGCGCCTTTTCCTCGACAACATCCCCAACATCCAGGCCTCCTGGGTGACGCAGGGGCCGCGCGTGGGCCAACTAGCCCTTTTTTACGGGGCCAACGACCTGGGCTCGACCATGATCGAGGAAAACGTGGTGGCCGCGGCGGGCGTCAATTTCCGCATGCAGGAGGAGGAGCTGCGCCGGCTGGCCGTGGGGGCGGGGTTCGCGCCCGTGCGGCGCAACATGGACTATTCGCGCCGCGAGGACTGAGCCGGCGTCGTCTGCCGGCGGCCGGGGCGGGCGCTCAAGGCCACGCCGCAAAGGGCCATGCCCCCGCCGGTCCACTGGGCGGTGGTGAGTTCCTCGTCCAGCATGAACCGGGCCAGCAGGCAGGCGAAGACCGGGATGAGGTTGATGAACGCCGCCGCCTTGGCCGCCGGGGCCCGGCTGACGCCGTAATTGTAGAGCCCGTAGGCCACGAAGGTGACGCCGAGCCCCAAAAAGACCACGGCCAGGGTGGGCGCGGGCTCAAGGGATTCCGGCATGGGGGCGAAGAGCAGCACCGGCGCGAAAAAGACCGTGCCGGTGAAGCTCTGTACGGCGGTCAGGTACAGCGGATGGTGGCGGGCGGCCAGCCGCTTGGCCGTGACGATGTAGCCCACCGCGCAGCACATGGCCAGAAACTCCAGGAAATTGCCGAGCACGGGCCGGGGCGCTTGCCCCGAGGACTGGCCCGAGGCGCTCATGACCGCGACTCCGGCCACGGCCAGGACCAGTCCGGCCAAGGCCTTGCCCTCCAGGCGCTCCTTGAGGAAGAACGCGGCGGCCACGGCCGTGAGCAGGGGCAGCAGGGCCGTGACCATGGCCGCCTGGGAGGCCTGGGTGAGCGTCAGGGCCTTGGCCTCGAACACGAAATAGAGGCACGGCTCGCAAAAGGCCATGAACAGCAGGGCCGGCCAGTCGCCCTTGGCCGCACGGAAGCCGCCCATGCGCCGCCACAGGAGCCCGAAGACCGCCGAGGCCAGGGCCATGCGGCAAAAGACCACCAGCAGCGGCGAATAGCCTCGCATGGCGATCTTCATGGCGATAAAGGAGCCGCCCCACAGCAGCGTCGCCGCGACCAGGGCGGAAAAGGCCGGCCAGGCCAGGCGCGTATGCGGCATCGTCTTCGTCCTGCCGGAGCATCTGCGGCGATTTCCGGAAACGACCGTCGTTTCCGCATGAACCCTGCCAACAGCCCGGAGGGTCGCTATACCCTGTTCCCTCCGGAATGCAACCCGAACGGAGTCAGGATGTTTGAAGCTCTGGAACGTCTGCCTGTCGAGGAAATGCGCTCCCGCCACGCCAAATGCCGCCGGGCCCTGGCCGGCGTCGCGCCCGGGGCCGGGGGCCTGCTCGTCTTCGCCCGCCTGTCCATCTACTACCTGACCGGCGCCTGGGCCAACGGCGTGCTGTGGCTGCCCATGGAAGGCGAGGCCGTGCTGTGCTGCCGCAAGGGCCGCCGGCGCGCCGAGCTGGAATCGCCGCTGACGCGCATCGTGTCCTTCCGGTCCTTCGGCGACCTTCCGGACCTGTGCCGCGAGGCCGGCAGCCCGCTTCCCGCCCTGTGCGCCGCCGAGCAGTCGGGGCTTTCCTGGAACCTGGCCGAACTGCTGACCTCGCGCCTGCCCGGGGTGTCCTTCGTGCCGGGCGACGCCGCCCTGGCCGTGGCCCAGGCCGACAAGTCGGCCTGGGAGCTGGCCAAGATCCGCCTTTGCGGCGCGCGCCACGCCAAGGGCCTCATGGAGCTTTTGCCCGCGACCATCGCGCCCGGCATGAGCGAACGGGAGATCGCCCGCAAGTGCTGGGACGCCTTCTTCGACCTGGGGCACCAGGGCATGCTGCGCATGGGCAGCGGCGACGAGATTTTCCTCGGGCACATCGCGGCCGGGGACAGCGGCAATTACCCGAGCGTGTTCAACGGCCCGGTGGGCCTGCGGGGCGAACATCCGGCCCTGCCGTTTTCCGGCTACGCCGGCAAGGTCTGGAAAAAGGGCGAGGTGCTCACCATCGACAACGGCTTTTCGCTCGAGGGCTACGCCACGGACAAGACGCAGGTCTATTTCGCCGGCAAGGCCGCCGACATCCCCGAGGCGGTACGGCGCGGCCACGACCTGTGCGTGGCCGTGCAGCGGGCCGTGGCCGAACGCCTGAAGCCCGGGGCCGTCCCGAGCGAGCTTTACGCCCTGGCCCTGTCCATGGCCGGGGAAGCGGGGCTGACCGAAGGCTTCATGGGCCTTGGCGAGAACAAGGTCCGGTTCCTGGGCCACGGCATCGGGCTGCTCATCGACGGCTGGCCGGTCCTGGCCAAGGGCTTCGACACGCCCCTTGCCGCCGGCATGACCCTGGCGCTCGAGCCCAAGTACGGCGTCCCCGGCGTCGGCATGGTCGGCGTGGAGAACACCTTCGAGGTGACCGAAGCCGGCGGCGTGTGCCTGACCGGCGACGACTACGCCATCATCTGCGTCGAGTAGCCCCGGCCGCCAGGCCGATCAGACCTTCTGCTCCACGGCCTGAAAGCAGGGGATGCACAGGGTCTGGCCGGCAAAGCGCCGGGAGCGCGATTCCATCACGGCCTCGCCGCAGTGCGCGCACGCGAGGCTCGACAGGATCGCCGCCCGGCGCGGGGCCGGCGTCAGCGGGGCCGTGCGCAGGAAAAGCGCCTCGGGGGCGCTTGCGAGCATGCGCTCGGCGCAGCGCGCCGCGAGCCCGGGCAGGGCGGTCTTGGCCTCGGCGTCGTCCGGGTGGTCGTTTGCCCGGGCGCGCACGGCGGCGAATTCCGGGTCGATCAGGGCGTGCAGGTCCGGGCGGGCGAGCAGGCGCACGGCCGCGCCGTCGCGGCGACGGTAGAAGGTGAAGGCGGCCTTGCCGTAGTCGCGGTGCACGAGGTTCCCCTTGCCGAAGGTGCAGCCCATGAGCGCCTGTATGGCATCCACGGCGCACATGTCCGTCTCGACCACGGCCACCACGTCCTCGTCGCTGTCGTGGCCGCAGACGGCGAGGCCGATGCGCGCGGCCTGGATGCCGATGGCCAGCCCCGGGCACATGTGCCCGTGGAAATCCACGGCCCGTTCGGTCAGGGCGTTCACATCCGTTGCGTCCATTTCGCGTCTCCTTCTACTTCTTGCCGGCGGTTTCGAGAAAAGCCGGTTTGCGGCCGAGCGGCCCGAAATCTTCCGCCATTTGCGCGTACACCGGCTTGCCGAGCAGGAAGGCGTAGGTCTCGTCCGCCTTGCCGACCGGATCGACGTCGGCAAAGGCTTCTGGATAAAGAATTTTTCCGGCAGCATACGCGTCGACCACGATGGTGTCGAGATTGGTCAGGTAGTTGGTGAAGGGGTAGAGCACGTAGGTCCGGCCCTGGCGCACAGCGCGCAGGGCGGCGAAGAATTCCGGCTCCCGCGCCGCCTCGTCGGCTACCAGAGACAGCCCGGCCGCGTCGACGAACAGCACGTCCGGGTCCAGGGCCAGCAGGCGTTCTCGGTCCACGAAGGCATGGCCGTCGTCCGTGAGCCGGGCGGCCAGGTTGTCCGCGTCGAGCCAGTCCAGGGGCGCGTAGGGATGGTCGGTGCTCCCCAGGCCGTGGACGCCGCGAAAGCCCGTGCCGCCGACGTAGACCGTGGGCCTCGCGTGGCCAGGGGTGGCCAAAGCCTTGGCGGCCCGGGCGCGCACGTCGGCCTCGGCGTTCTGCAAAAAGGCCGCGACGGCCCCGGCCCGTTGCGCGCAGCCGAGGATTTCCCCGGCCAGGGCCAGGGAATCGAACACCTTGGGGTCGTAGCGGGCGAACTTGCCGTAGCTTAGGACCACGACCGGGATGCCGAGCTTGTCCTGCATGGCCTGGGCAACGGGTCCGTCCATGGCCGAGGCGAAGACGACCTGCGGCGCGGCGGCCACGAGCGCCTCCAGGTCCGGCTCCTGGTTGATGCTTTTGGGGCCGCCCGGGCCTATGACCGGCAGGGAGAGGAGTTCGGGATGGGCCAGGCGGTAAGGCCGGCCGATTTTCTGGGCGATTTCGAAGCGCTCGATGCCGACCACGCGGTCCGTGGCCTCGAGATAGGCCACGAGGCGCAGGCAGCCCGGGCCGAGGCAGACGATGCGCTCCACCGTGTCCGGCACGGCGAGGCGCCGGCCGGCCGCGTCGGTGACGGCGCGCGCGGCGACCGCCGTCTGCGCGGCCGCCAGGGCAAGAGCCAGCAGGCACAGGACCAATCGAAGCATTCGAGGCATGATTTCCCCTCCAACAAAACTGACTCGAAGAATCGCCGAAAGAGCGCGCCGTTTCCCCTAACGGGGAGGTCCAGAGGGGGTGACCCCCTCCTGGACGCCTCCGGCGTCCTCCCCCCATCTCGCATCCTCCCCCCTAGGCCGCATCGGCCACGCGCAGGGGCGCGGCCACGGGGTGGCCGGCCACTTCGCCCAGGGCCACTTCCACGCCGTAGACCTGGCGCACCACGTCCGGGGTGAGCCCCGAGCGGTCCACCCGGGCACGGACCTGGCCGTCGGCCAGGAGCAAGAAATCATCGGCGAAGCGCATGGCCTGGGACAGGTCGTGGAGCACGGCCGCAGCGGCCACGCCCTGTCCGGCCGCGGCGGCGCGGATGATGCCGAAGACCTCCAGGGTGTTGCGCAGGTCGAGGCTGGCCGTGGGTTCGTCCAGGAGCAGGACGCGGGGTTCCTGGACCAGGGCCCGGGCCACGGCCGTCTTCTGGCTTTCGCCGCCGGAGAGCTCGTCCAGGCGGCGGAAGGCCAGCCCGGCCAGGCCCAGGGCGTCGAGCACCGCCTCGACCCGGGCCAGATCGCGCCGGCCGGGCGCAAGGCCTGTGTGGGGCCGGCGTCCCAGCAGCACGGCCTCGAACACGGTCAGGCCCTCGGGCTTCTGGGCCTGGGGCACGTAGGCCACGGCCCGGGCGAGTTCGCGGCGGCCGAGGCTTCGCAGGTCGCGGCCGCCAAGGCGCACGCCGCCGCCGGTCGGCCGGACCAGCCCGACCAGGCAGCGCAAGAGCGTGGTCTTGCCCGCGCCGTTGACGCCCAGGACGGCCGTCACCCGGCCCGGAGCCAGGGCGAGACTCACGCCCCGCAGCACGGGTCGGCCGTTGTAGGAAAAACGCAGGTCAATGGCTTCGAGCGTCATGTTCGGCCTCCCCCGCGAAGGAGCAGAAAAAGGAAAAGCGGCGCGCCCATAAACGAGGTGAGCACGCCCACGGGCAACGCGCCCGTGCCGGCGAGAAGCCTGCCGACGGTGTCCGCGCCAAGCAGCAGCAACGCGCCCCACAAGCCCGCGTGGATGACCAGCGGTCCGTGGTCTGCGCCGACGCCGCGACGGGCGATGTGCGGGGCGAGCAGGCCCAGGAAGGCGATGACCCCGCACACGGCCACCACCACCCCAGTGGCCAGGGCGGCCAGGCCCATGCCGGCAAGGCGCAGCCGGCGCGTGGCCACGCCGACGCTCGCCGCCACGTCGTCGCCGGCAAGCAAGGCGTTGAGGTCCTGGCGGGCGAGCAGGCAAAAGGCGGTCAGCAGCCCGGCCGCCCCGGCCATGGCCGCGATCTGGGGCCAGCGGGCCCGGGACACGTCGCCGAAGGTCCAGAATACGATGGCCGCGAGCTGGAGTTCGTCGGCGAAGAACTGGATGAGGATGGTGCCGGCCGTGAAAAGCGAGGACAGGGCCACGCCGCACAGGATGATGGCCTGGGGGCCGAGGCGGCGGACCATCGCCAGGGCGGACACCACGACCGTAGCCAGCAGCGCCCCGGCAAAGGCGCACAGGGAGACGGCGAACACGCCGCTGACGCGGGCCGCCTCCCCCGTGGCGGCGAAGACGGCGTTGGCCGAAAGGCTGCCCGCGCCGAGCAGGACGATGCCGCAGGCCGCGCCGAAGGCCGCGCCGTGGCTGATGCCCAGGGTGAAGGGCGAGGCCAGGGGGTTGCCGAGCAGGCTCTGGGTGAGGACGCCCGAAACGGCCAGGCCGAAGCCTCCGGCCACGGCGGCCAGGATGCGCGGGGCGCGGATGCCGCGCACCACCACCGCGCCCGGCCCGGCGTCCTGCCCGAAAAGGGCGGCCAGCACCCGGCCGGGCGTCAGGTCGTAGCTGCCGGCGGCCAGGGCGTAAAGGGCGAGGGCGGCCAGGACGGCGCACAACCCGAGCGCCCGCAGCCCGAACCGCCGCTGCCGGGCAAGGTGCGTCGCGGCCAGGGACGGCGCGGCCGGCGTGCTGGAAGACATGGCCTAGCGTATTACGAAAATAAAACTGATGCAATCAAACGCGTACGATATTGCATTTACTTCTTTTGAGGTCGGAAAATCAGTCTGAAGGTGCCGCCACGTCGAGACGGCGCGTCAGGGCCAGGGAGAGGCCGAAAAAGGCCAGGGCGGCCGGGAAAAGCGGACTTATGCCGATGGCCGGGGCGGCGAGTTGGGCCAGCCCGGCCAGCCACAGGCCGCCGACCCAGGCGACGGCATGGGGCGTTCGGGCGTCTAGCGTCGCCAGGACGGCGAAAAGGAGCAGGCCGGCGTCGTAGAAATAGGCATGGGGCGCGGCCAGGAGCAACCCCGCCCCGGCCAGCCCCAGGTGCGCAAGGGGCAAGGGGCGCCCGCGCCGCCGCAGGAAGGCCGCGCCGAGAAGGGCAAGGGTCGCCAGCGACAGGACGCCGCCCACGGCCAGGGCGGCCGACGGCCAGGCGGACAAAAGATGGCGGGCGACGCCCGGAAAGCTCACGGCCTTGTCCCCTTCCATGCCGAGCGAAGTCCGCACCACCCAGTCGGCGTGGCCGAGCCAGGCCATGGGCCAGGACGGTCCGAAGACGATGGCGTTGAGGAAAACGACGGCGGCGAGCCCGAGACAGGCGGCAAGGACCAGGCGGGCGCGCCCGGCCAGGGCGTAGAGCGCGACGAGCCCCAGGCCGAACTGCGGCTTGTAGCACAGCGCCGCCAGGCACAGCCCGGCCAGGACGGGCCGGCCGCGCCGCTCCAGGCTCCAGGCGGCGGCGCAGAGAAAAAGCGTCAGCGGCGTGTTCTGGCCGCCGAGCAGGCCGCGCAGGAGCGGATAGAAGAGGACGGCGACGCAGCAGACGGCCGAAACGTGCGGCGCGGCCCAGGGAAGGTCGCGGCAGGCCAGACGCACGGCCAGGAAAAGGAGCGTCGCCATGGCCGCCAGGTGGAGGGCGTAGGCCGCCCGAAAGGGCAGGCCGGCGAGGAGGGCGTAGGGCAGGGCGAACTGGGGCGGATAGGCGAAGGGCACGAAGGCGTCGCCGCCCTGTGGCATGAGGTCGCGCTGGGCGGCGCGCTGCACGGCCGCATCGTAGAGCCGCGCCTCCTGGCCGGAGCGCACGATGTGGCCGGCGGCGTAGAATTCCGCGAAATCGCCGCCGAGCCGCCCGGACACGACCGAGGCCCCGGAGCCGGCCAGAAGCGCTGCGGCGACGGCCAGGGCCATGGCCCCGAGGAGCGCCCGGGGATAGACGCGAAGCCGCCAGGGAGTGAGCCAATCCATGGTCAGGACCGCCCTCCGAAGAGCCCGGCCGGGCCGAGCACGGCCCGCACCGGCGAGGCCTCGGCCTCGGGCACGCCAAGGGGCGGGCAGGCCAGGGAATATCTCCCCGGCGTCACGTCGGCCAGGAAGAGCCCTTCCAGAACGAGCGTGCCCGCCCCGAGCAGGATATGGTGCACGGGAAAGGCCGGGTCGGACAACGGTTCGACGCTCAGGGCGTCGAGGCCGACCAGGGAGAGGCCGCGCCCCACGCAGGCCCTGGCCAGCCCCGGGGTCAGGGCGGCGAAGGTTTCGGGAAAGTCCGGACCGAGAAAGGTCCGGCGGCTGGAATTGACCGTGCGGAAAAGGACCGCCTCGCCCGGGGCGAGGTCGTGCCCGTCCAGGAGTCCGGGGCCCAGGGCCGTCTCCTCCCCGGCGTCCACGACCACGGCCGGCAGGAAGAAGGCCTGCGGCGGATAGTCGCCGACCCGCCCGCCGCCCGGCAGGAAATGGGCCGGGAAGTCGAGGTGCGTGCCGGCGTGGGCGGACAGGCTCCAGGCAGCGGCCTCGCAACCGTCGGCGGCCGGGGTCAGGAACAGGTCGCGGCGAAAGGGCGGGTCGCCGGGAACGGCCGGAAGCGCGGCGGACAGGGGCAGCGACACGTCGCGCCACGCCAGCCGCCGCACCTCCTGAGCGGTCCCGCGCATCAGCCTTCCATCTTGAACTTGATCAGGGCCAGGAACGCGCCTTGCGGGTCGCCCACCACGCAGAACCGGCCCACGCCCGGGATGTCGGTCGGGGCCTTGTAGACCGTGCCGCCGAGGGCCACGGCCTTCGCGGCCGCCGCGTCCACGTCGTCCACGTTGACGTAGCTGCCCCAGACCGGCGGCATGGGCCCGGCTTCCGGCGGCATGGCCATGATGCCGCCCACCGCCGTGTCGCCGACCTTGAGCAGGGTGTAGGTCATGCCCATCTCGGGCATGGGCTTGTCCTCGGTCGTCCAGCCGAGCAGTCCCGTGTAGAAGGCCTTGGCCGCCTCTACGTTCGTGGTCATCAGTTCGTTCCAGCTGAAAAAGCCGTGCTTCGGGCAGGGTCCGTCCATGTGCGCGCCTCCTGGTTGGGGCGCTCCCGAACGGATGTCCGGGACGCGTCCATGTCCCGCATACGGACAACGGCCGCGGAAGGCAACGGCGACGGGAAAAAGGAGCGTCGCGTCGAGGGGCCGCCGCGACAAAAAAAGCCCCCGCGCGGGGCGGGGGCTTTCACGGCGGGGTCATGAACCGGCGTTACTTCTGGGCGACGTGGCAGCCGTTGTTGGAGCAGGGGGCCACGGAAAGGGGCTTCTGGCCCTTTTCCTTGCGGGCGATGTTGGTCTTCATGTGGCAGCCCAGGCAGCTGGTCTCGGAATTCTTGTCATGGAAGGCGCGGAAGTACGAGGTGGCTTCCTGACGCTCCTTGAGGTTGTCGTGGCAACCCTCGGTGGCGCAGCCCTCGATCTTGCCCTTGCCGTCCCACATGTGGTGGCAGGCGCCACAGGCGATGTTGGCGTGCTGGCCGTGGGAGAACGAAACCGGCGCGAAGCTGGTCTTGAGCACCCCGGACGGACGCTTGAACGTAAGGGTCAGGGGGTAGCACAGCTCGGACTTGGCTTCGACGATCGCGCTGTACTTGCCGCCATCGGCCAAGGCGGCAGTGGCCAGGGCCAGGATGAACATCGAACCGACCAACATGGAAATCATGACCTTGGAACGCATCCAACTCCCTCCTTAAAGCTCCAAGAAACGGTAAAAGGACCTAGCCGCTGCGAATACACGGGCGGCAGTCGCAGGCGTAGCCCCGCCGCCTCAATTCAAGGGAAAAGCGTAAAATTTCACAAGTCGGAAGTCAACACATTTCACCCAAAAAACACTGTCTCGTTCAAACGCCAAAGCCCCCCGGGCATTGGCTCGGAGGGCTTTTCGGTCGGTCATGCCGGGCGGCCCCGGCGGTCAGTCCTGGCAGCCCTGGCACTCGAGCTGTTCGCTCGCCTCCAGGGCGTCCATGAGGTCGAGACTCAGGCGGATGAAGTCCGAGGCGGTGAGGATGCCCACGAGCTTGCCACCCTCGACCACGGGCAGGCAACCGTATTTCTGGGTGAGCAGCACTTCGGCCGCCTGGCGCAGGGGCAGGCCCGGCGAGGCCATGGCCACGTCGGCCCGCATGACTTCGCTGATGGGGATGCCGGCGTAGATTTCTTCCTGGGTGGCTTCGTCGATCTCGGCCAGGCGGGAAACGGAGGCGGCCAGGAGATCGCGGTGGGTCAAAAGGCCCACGAAGGCTCCGGCGGCGTCGATGATGGGCAGGTGGCGGATGCGGGCCTGCTCCATGGCCTTCTGGGCTTCGAGCAGGCTGTCGGTGTCGCGCAGGGCGATGAGGTCTTCGGTCATCAGGTCGCGGGTGGTCAGCATGGATGCCTCCTTCAATGCACCCGGAATGGCATTGCCGGGCAGCCCTGTCAAGGCGGGGGCGGTTGACTTGAAGGCCGTATTTTGGTTTCAAAAATCGATTGTTCGCCCGGATGCGCCGCTGTCCCGGCGTGGGTTCGGGCAAAGGGCGGAGATGAACGAACCTGGGCCGAAGATCGACCTCAAGCGCAATCGCGACCGCATGGTCCGGGACCAGATCGAGGCCCGGGGCGTCGCGAGTCCCGAGGTGCTGCGGGCCATGCGCAAGGTGCCCCGCCACCTCTTCGTGGAGGAGGCGCTGATTCCCCAGGCCTACGAGGATCACCCCCTGCCGCTCGGCCACGGCCAGACCATCTCCCAGCCCTACGTCGTGGCCTGGATGACCGAGCTCCTCGAGGTCTCTCCGGGCCAGAAGGTGCTGGAGATCGGCACCGGCTCGGGCTATCAGGCGGCCGTCCTGGCCGAGCTCGGGGCCTACGTCTTCACCGTGGAGCGCGTCCGGCCCCTGTACGAGGCGGCCCGGCGGCGGCTGGAGGGACTGCGCTACCTCAAGGTGCGCTTCAAGCTCGACGACGGCACCCTGGGCTGGCCCGAGGAGGCGCCGTTCGACCGCATCGTGGTCACGGCCGGGGGGCCGCGCATTCCCGAGCCGCTCCTCGCCCAGCTGGCCGACCCCGGCCGCATGGTCATTCCGGTCGGCGCTTCCCGGCGCAGCCAGGCGCTGCATGTGGTGCGCAAGGAAAACGGCCGTATCCTGGCGCGCAAGCTCGGCGACGTCATGTTCGTCGATCTCGTCGGCGCCCACGGCTGGTAGGAAGGGACAACGGAGCGAGGCCTTATGGACGAGCTGCACATCGGAAAAAGCGACGGGCGCGACGCCCGCGACGGCCGCATCGGGGCGACGCTCGGCAGGATCCGCTACAAGCTGTGCGTCATGAGCGGCAAGGGCGGCGTGGGCAAGAGCTCCGTGGCGGTCAACGTGGCCCAGGCCCTGGCCCAGGCCGGCTCCCGGGTGGGGCTTCTGGACGTGGACCTGCACGGCCCGAGCGTGGCCCGCATGCTCGGCATCGAGGGCTCCCTGGAAGCCGGCCGCGACGCGCCGCTGGCCCCCAAGCGGGTGGGGGAGAACCTGCTCGTGGTCTCCATGCAGTCGCTGCTCGACGACCCGGACCAGGCCGTGCTGTGGCGCGGCCCCATGCGCACCACGGCCATCCGCCAGTTCCTGGCCGACGTGGACTGGGGGGAGCTCGACTATTTGGTCATCGACACGCCCCCGGGCAACGGCGACGAGCACCTGACCGTGCTCAAGACCGTGCGCGACGCCCTGTGCGTGCTGGTGACCACGCCCCAGGAGGTTTCCCTGGCCGACGTGCGCAAGACCGTCAATTTCCTCCAGTACGCCAACGCCAACATCCTCGGCGTGGTGGAGAACATGAGCGGGCTCGTCTGTCCGCATTGCCATAAAGAAATCGAGCTCTTCAAAAAAGGCGGCGGCGAGGCACTGGCCAGGGCCTACGGCCTGGACTTCCTCGGCGCGGTGCCCCTCGATCCGGCCACGGTGGCGGCCGGCGACATGGGCCGGCCCGTGGTGTCCCTGGAGGTCGAAACCCCGGCCCGGGGGGCCTTTCTGGCCCTGGCCGCGGCCGTGGCCGCGGCCTGCGCCTCGAGCCTGGAGGCGGCGGCCTCGTCGTGTCCTTAACGACCCTGTGAGCGTCCCAAGGCTTTACGCCGGCCGGCTATTGCTTTAAACGCCTGCCAGCAAGGCTCAACCCCGAAAGGCCAAACCGCATGTTCAACCTCGCCAACAACCTGACGCTGGCCCGCATCGGGGCCGTGCCGATCCTCGTCGTGCTCCTGTACTTTCCGGGCCGGGGCACGTGCCTGGCCGCGCTGGCGGTCTTCGTCGTCGCCTCGGTGACGGACATCGCCGACGGCCTGGTGGCCCGGCGGCGCAACCTCGTCACCACGCTGGGCAAGTTCCTCGACCCCCTGGCCGACAAGCTCCTGGTGTGCTCCCTGCTCATCATGCTCACGCGCCTGGGCTGGGTGGAGGCCTGGGTGACGGTGATCGTCATCTGCCGGGAGATCGCCGTGACCGGGCTTCGGGCCGTGGCCGTGGACCATGGCGTGGTCATCAGCGCCGACCGTTACGGCAAGCTCAAGACCATCGTGCAGATGGTGGCCCTTTGCCCGCTCACGCTCCATTACCCCTGGTTCGGGTTCGACCCCGTGCCCCTGGGCCAGACCCTTTTGTACCTGGCCGTGCTCTTGACCCTTGTATCCGGCGGCAATTACTTTTATGTCTTCGGCAAGCAAGTGATGTGGTCCCAGGCCGCTTCCGGCAAGGACCGGGCCTGACCGAGAAAACCGCACGACAAGGCGCCATGAAACCCAAGAACACCTCCAAGCTCTCCAGACGCCGGGTGCGCGCCGTGCGCCCGGGCCTGGGCAGGCCGACGGCCCGCAACGCCTCGCGCCGCGACGGCAACCTGTCCGCCCGCATCGAGAACTGCCTGCATACCATCCTCGAACTCGAGCCGGATCTCGAACGGCTCCAGTTCGGGCACTACCTCCTGCGCGACTTCAACATCCTCAAGATGTTCCTGTCCCATGTCGAGGAGATAGACGTCCAGGAACAGGACGTGGCCCGCATCGAGGCGGCCACGGAAAATTTCCTCAAGGAGCTCAAGGAACCCTTGGAGCAGCAGGACAGCAAACGTCTCAAAAAGTACGTCGTGCAATGACATGATCTGGCGACGGTTTCTTCTGACGGGACTGATCTTCTTCAATATCTTTCTGCTCTATAATCTCATATGGAGTGACAACGGCATTTTTGCCTACCTGGAACTCAAGGCCCGCCACGAACAGCTCAAGCAGCGCCTGGAAGCCGTCAACGAACATTCCCTCGATCTCAGCCAGGAGATCCGCTGGCTCAAGACCGACCGCGCCTTCACGGAAAAAATGGCCCGTTCCCAGATGAACTACCTCAAGGAAAACGAAGTCCTCTACCAGTTCCCCAAGGATGCGCCCCCGGCGCGGCAAGGGGAGGGAGGCAGGGCCGATGGCCAGTAAGATCGAACTCTACCGCGAAGTCCTGGAGATCGAGCCCAATTCCAAGGTGTTCTTCCCCCTGGCCCGCCAGCTGGCCGGGGAGGGGCGCGAGGGCGAGGCGGCCGACGTTCTTTTCAAGGGCATCGCCTTTCATCCCGACCACCTGGAAGCCAAGTTCTTCCTGATCGAACTGCTTTCCCGCCTGGGCCGCTCGGGCGAGGCCGACGCGGTCTTCGCCGACGTGGGCGGTCTGCTCGCCCGCTATCCCTCGGTCTGGCTGCTGTGGTCGCGCACGGCCGCGTCCCGGTCCAAGGACCCGGCCCTGGCCATGCTCTTTCTGGCCAATTATTTCCAGGACGAGTCCCTGACCTGGGCCGAGGTCATGGAGCGGGGGCTGCGCAGCCTGCGCCAGGCCGAGCCGGCCGTCGCGCCCGGGACGTCCATCGTGGCCCAGGCCCCGGCCGCCGCCGTGGCCGAACCCGTCCGGGAAGCTCCGGCCGCCCCGCAGCCCGAGCCGGCGACCGAAACCGTGTCCGCGCCCGTGCCCGGAGGGGACAGCCTGTCCCTGCGCGGCGCGCGGGAAGTGATGGAACTCGCCGCCGACCTGGCCCCGGCCGCGCCCGAACCGGCCGACAAGGGCCGGGGCAAGGCCGCCAAGGGCCGCGACGCCGAGGTGCGCACCAAGACCATGGCGGTCCTGCTCGCCAACCAGGGCGACGTGGCCGGCGCGCGCGAGATTTATGACGAACTGCTTTCGCACCTGCCTCCCGGATCCGAGCGGGAGGAGATCGCGGCCCTTCTGGCCGGCCTTGACGCCGGCAAGGTCTCCGGTCATGACACGGCCGCGCCCGAACCGGCGGCCGGGGACGACGACGGATCCCGCAAGTCCCCCGGGCCGGCCAAGCTCGTGAGCCTGCTCGAGGCCCTGGCCGGCCGCCTGGACGCCCGGGCCCGGGGCTGACGCCCGCCGGACCGCGACAAGACACCAACCACTGGAACATCGAGGGGAAACGGCCTTGAAACGAAGCCTGAACGCGGCCTTGGCGGCCCTGTGCTGCCTTGCCTTCCTGACCGGTTGCGGCACCATGAAGACCACCTGGCGCGACACCAGGAAGCTCTATCGCACCTACATCAACACCGACCCCACTATCGACTTCAGCGACCAGGGCATCACCGACAAGGGCCTGCAGCGTCTGGCCGCCCTGTTCATGCCGGCCGACGAACGCCTCATGGCCATGCTGCGCGCCCTGGGCGCCCAGGACACGCAGCCGGAAAGCGAGTGGACCCAGGATCTCCTCACCCGCCACGACTGGCTGTCGAACGTGGCCGTGGTCGACAACACCGGCGCGGTGCTCTCCCAGGTTCCGTCCGTTTCCATGCGCCCCATGGACTACGCCGGCCTGCTGGAATTCTCCGACCGCTACGCCAAGCGCAAGATGGCCGCCCACGTCAAGACCGACGAGTTCGGCACCGTGGTCATGGTCGCCGCCCCGTATTTCAAGAACAACGAGTACGCCGGCCTGGTGGTCGCCTCCTTCGACCCGCGCAACCTGGCCCGGTTCTCCCCCGAGCCCGGTTCCCTGGTCATCGTGTCCACCGAGGGGCTGGTCTGGCCCGGCGACGGCGGCCAGGGCGAGGCCCTGGCCGGCCTCAACTGGGGCGAGATCCTCAAGGGCTCGGTCCAGGGCGAGATGAGCGCCGCCGGCGGCCAGTACGCCTGGCAGGCCCGCTATGTGGGCCAGATGGAATTCGTCTACCTGACCGACGTGCGCGAGGCCAAGGCCGCCAAGCCCGCGCCGGCCAAGGCCGCTCCGGCCCCGGCTCCCGAACCCGCGCCCGCCGCCCCGGCCGCGCCCGCGGGCGTGCCCGTCGCCGCCCCGGCTCCGTAACCGCCGATCGCAAAAAAGCCGGCGGCCGCGGCCGCCGGCTTTTTTCATTCGCAACCCACGAAAATCTTGTGGGAACCGTGCCGCCATTGTAGAAAGACCGACAGCCGCCTCATATGCGCGGGCCAAGCAGCGGTCCATGCCCGCATGCCAACACGGCGGGAGGAGCCAGACATGCCGCAAGTCACCGTCACCGAACACCTGCTTCTGCACCAGAAGGAATCCCCCATGGCCTCGGGCCGGTTCACCCGGCTGCTCAACGAACTGATCCTGGCGGCCAAGATCATCTCCCGGGAAGTGCGCAAGGCCGGCCTGGTGGACGTCCTCGGCTTCACCGGCGAGATCAACGTCCAGGGCGAGCAGGTCCAGAAGCTCGACGAGTACGCCAACAAGGTCCTCATCCACCGCATGGAGCGGGCGGGGGTGCTGTGCGCCATCGCCTCCGAGGAGAACGCCGACCTCGTGCGCATCCCGGACCAGTTCCCCAAGGGCGACTACTTCCTCATCTTCGACCCCCTGGACGGCTCGTCCAACATCGACGCCAACGTCAACGTGGGCACCATCTTCTCCATCTACCGCACCAAGGCCGGCTGCTCCGGCGACAAGCTGTGCGACCTGCTCCAGCGCGGCTCCGAACAGGTGGCGGCGGGCTACTTCCTCTACGGCACCTCCACCATGATGGTGTACACCACGGGCAAGGGCGTGCACGGCTTCACCCTGGACCCGAGCGTGGGCGAATTCCTGCTTTCCCATCCCGACATCAGGATTCCCGAGACCGGCAGGGTCTATTCCGTCAACGAGGCCTACTGGAACTACTGGGACGAGCCGACCAAGGAAATCGTCAACTACTTCAAGGGCTCGGACAACCTGCGCGGCGAGCCCTACGGCGGCCGCTACATCGGGTCGCTGGTGGCCGACTTCCACCGCAACCTGCTTTACGGCGGCGTCTTCCTCTATCCCGCCGACCACCGCGACCCCAAAAAGCCCAAGGGCAAGCTGCGGCTTCTGTGCGAGGCCTCGCCGCTGTCCTTCGTGTGCGAGCAGGCCGGCGGCGCGGGCAGCGACGGCGAACGCCCCATCCTGTCCATCGAGCCCGAGGAACTGCACCAGCGCGTGCCGCTTTTCATCGGCAGCAAGAACGACGTGGCCAAGGTGGTGGAGATCTACGCCCGGGCCCGCAAGGCGTAGCCCCTCCTTCCATGCTCTGTCTTGGCATCGAGACGTCCTGCGACGAGACGGCCGTGGCGCTTTGCCGCGACGGCCGTCCCGTGCTGGAGAAGCTCGCCTCGCAAGTCGACGTCCATGCGCTCTTCGGCGGGGTGGTGCCGGAACTGGCCTCGCGCGAGCACCTGCGCCGCATGGGGCCGCTTTTGCGCGCGCTTTTCGCCGAGGCGGGCCTGGGCCTTGCCGACGTGGACGCCGTGGCCGTGGCCCGGGGGCCGGGGCTTCTCGGCAGCCTGCTCATCGGCCTGGCCACGGCCAAGGGCCTGGCCCTGGCCGCCGGCAAGCCGCTCGTCGGCGTGGACCATCTCCACGCCCACCTGCTGGCCGCGACCATCGGCCGCGACGACGTGGCCTACCCCGCCCTGGGCCTCCTGGTCTCCGGGGGCCACACCCAGCTGACCCTCATGCGGTCGCCCCTTTCCCTGGAACTTCTGGGCCGCACCCTGGACGACGCCGCCGGCGAGGCCTTCGACAAGGCGGCCAAGTCCCTCAACCTGCCGTATCCCGGCGGGGCCTACCTCGACGCGCTGGGGCAGGGGATCGAGCCCGACCGGACCCTTTTCCCCCGGCCCTACCTCGACAACCGCAACCTCGACTTCAGCTTCAGCGGCCTGAAGACCGCCGTGGCCACCTATGTGGAGGCCCATCCCGGCCTGCGGCTGCCGGTCATGCCGACCCGGGCCGGGCCCATCGACCCGGCGGCCTGGCCCATGGACCTGCGACGGGCGTGCGCGGCCATAAATTTCGCCATCGCCGACACCCTGCGCGTCAAGCTCGAGCGGGCGCTGGCCGGCCCGGCCTCGGGCGCGGCCTCGATCCTGGCCGCCGGAGGCGTGGCCGCCAACAGCCGCATCCGGGCCATGCTGGCCGAGGCGGCCGGCCGTCGCGGCCTGCCCCTCCACCTGCCGCCGCCGGCGCTTTGCGCCGACAACGCCACCATGATCGCCGTTGCCGGCTGCCGGCTCTTCGAGGCGGGGCTTTGTCACGACCTTTCCCTGGACGCCGTGCCCAGGGGCCGCAAGGTGCCCTGGGATTACCGTCCGGGGCCGGCTCCCGGCCGGGCATCGGTTGACAGCCGGCCCGGGGCGCAATAGGTTTGCATGGTTGCGGACTGCGCGGGCGTTTCTTGCGCGCCGCCGCCGTCCGCCTGCGTCAAGTCAGCGGAAAACCCGGCCGCCACGCGGCCGGCCATCACACAAAAGGAGCATGCCCATGGCCATTCAACTCAGCGACGCGAATTTCGAGGCCGAAGCCCTGCAGTGCGACCTGCCGGTCCTGGTGGACTTCTGGGCTCCCTGGTGCGGGCCTTGCCGGGCCATGGGGCCGGTCATCGACGAGTTGGCCAACGAATACACCGGCCAGGTCAAAGTGGCCAAGATGAACGTCGACGAGAACCCGAGCACCCCGAGCAAGTACGGCATCCGCGCCATCCCCACCTTGATCCTGTTCAAGGGCGGCGAAGTGGTCGAGCAGATCACCGGCGCGGTGTCCAAAAGCAGCATCAAGGAAATGCTCTCCCAGAAGGCCCTGTAATCCATGAAACAGTATGACGCCGTCGTGATCGGGGGCGGCCCGGCCGGCATCACGGCCGCCCTGTACCTGGCCCGGTCCGACGTGTCCGTGGCCCTGGTGGAGAAGCTGTCCCCGGGCGGCCAGATGCTCATGACGCATCTGATCGAGAACTATCCTGGCTTCCCGGACGGCATCGAGGGCTGGAAGCTGGCCGACCTCATGGCCGCCCACCTCGGCCATTACGCCGTTGACCGCATCGGCGACGAGGTTCGGGCCATCGAGACCGTGGACGGCAGGCACCGCATCACCGTCGGCGGCGAGACCATCGAGGCCACGGCCCTGGTGCTGTGCACCGGCGCCCGCTACAGGCGGGTGGGCATCCCGGGCGAAAAGGAATTCGCCGGCAAGGGCGTATCCTACTGCGCCCTGTGCGACGGCAACTTCTTCCGGGGCCAGACCGTCGCCGTCATCGGCGGCGGCAATTCGGCCCTGGAAGAGTCGTTGTACCTGTCGCGGCTGGTGAAAAAGCTCTACCTCATCCATCGTCGGGACGACTTCCGGGGCCAGAAGTGCTACCAGGACCGCTGCTCCGTCAGCCCGGTCATCGAGATCCTGCGCTCCACGGTGGTGTGCTCCATCAGCGGCTCGGACAGCGTCAGCGGGATCGAGGTGCGCGACGTCAAAAGCGGCGACTGCCATACCATCCCCGTGGACGGCGTGTTCGTCTTCGTGGGCTTCGAGCCCCAGGGCGATTTCTACCCCGACGGCCTGGACCGCGATTCCGGAGGGTTCATCAGGACCGACGACGAGATGCGCACGTCCATTCCGGGCATCTTCGCCGCCGGGGACATCCGGTCCAAATCCTGCCGCCAGGTGGCCACGGCCGTGGGCGACGGCGCCAGCGCCGCCCATGCCGCCTACGCCTACATCAGTTCGCGCTTCACGCAAGGTTGACGGCCGGACCCGTCCCGCCCCCGCCCCGTTTTCGGGCGCGCGAGGCGGCCGGACGGGTTCGGTTTTTTCCATTGTGCGCCTCCGACCCATCTGGTAAGAGGACGCGCATCAAAACGCCTGACCGGCCGTCGCCCCCTTGGCGGCGTCGCGTCCGACGCATGCCGCCCGGCCGGAACCGGGCCATATCCGGGAACATACCATGAACGCGATGTTGCGCCGCTTTTTGCCCCTGTCCTGCCTGCTGCTGTTCCTCGGCGGCTGCGCCGGACTCATGGACTACTACTTCCTGCCCCCGCCCGAGGACACCGCCCAGGAACTCTACGAGGCCGGACGCGACGCCATGTCGCAGAAGGACTACTACGGGGCCGTCGGCTATTTCGTGAAACTCAAGGACCGCTACCCCTTCAGCCCCTACACGCCCATGGGCACCATCGCCCTGGCCGACGCCTACTTCCTGACCGAGGACTACGCCGCCGCCGCCGAGACGTACAAGGAATTCGAATCGGTGCATCCGCGCAGCGAAGAGATTCCCTACGTCCTCTACCAGATCGGCGTCTCCAACTTCAAGCGCTCCGAATCCATCGACATGCCCCAGGGCAACCTCCAGGAGGCGCTCCAGTACTTCTACCTCCTGGAGCAGACCTTCCCGGACACCGAATACGGCAAGGAAGCCGGAGAATACATCCGGCGCTGCCGCAAGCGCATGGCCGAGCACGAACTGTTCGTGGCCGATTTCTACTGGCGCACGGACCAGTATGGCGCGGCCTGGAAGCGCTACATGTACACGGCCGAGAACTTCAAGGACCTCGAGGAGGTCCTGGAATACGCCAAGCTGCGGGCCGAGCTGTCCTACCTCGAGTACCAGAAGACCCTGACCGAGGACGAACGGCGCAAGATCGAAGGCAGCTGGCGCAACTGGGCCAAACGCTGGTTGTAACATCCCGGGGCGGGGCGGACTTCGCGTCCGCCCCGCGCCTTCATGCCCCGCCCGTCATGCGTACTGAAACGGACGACTCCGCCCCGTATCCCGCCCCGTCCTGGCCTGAAGCCATGGAACGGGGCAGGGTTTCCGACGCCGCCTTCGCCAGGGCCTACGCCCGGGTCGGCGACCTCGGCCGAGCCCGCATCAAGACGGGCATCGCCGGCATCTTCGCCGCCTGCGGCGGGCCCATGCCCCTGATCCGGCGAAGCGAAGCGGTCCTCGGCCACGATCTCGTCCTGACCCGCGAGGACGTTCCCCTCGATTTCGTCGTGATCGTCTGCGGTCCGGGCTTCGCCTCGCCGGCCAGGCTCGCCGCCGCCGTGCTGCCGGCCCTGTGCGCCCGTGCACCTGCGGTCGCCGCCGTGCGCCTGGGCGGCCCCTGGCCCGAGGCGCTTCTGACGGCGCTGGAGCTTTGCGGCGTGGAGACCGCCTGCCGGGTGGGACCGCGCGGCCTGGCCGGCCTGTGGGCCGGACTGGCGGCAAAGGGCCATGGAGCGGCGGTGCTCCTCGACGGCGCGCCGCGCCCGGCCGGGGAACTCGCCGGCAGGCTCGTGCTCCACGAGGCCAAGGTCGTCGGCCGGGCACTGGTTCGCGAAGCGGCCGGCGCGCCCCTGGACCGCGACGCCCTGGCCTTCGCCCAGCCCGACCTGACCCTCGTCGAAGCGTCGAACCCGCCAGGCGGTCCCGACGTCCTGGCCACGACCGCCGATTCCGGCTATGACGCCGTGTACGGTTCCGGGGACGACGGGCGGGGAGGGGACGTCCCCCTGGTCCTCGGCCCGGGCCGGGAGACCTTCTGGCTGTGGCCGCACCTTTCGCCCGAGGCCTTCCGCTTGCGGCGCGTCGCCGCCTGCCGGGGCGACGTCGCCTGACCCGACCTTCGAGCCAGCACGGGGAGCGTGTATGAGCGCCAAGAAAGGAGCCGGCAAAAGCAGGCTCCAGAGCCTTCGCAACATCGGCATCATCGCCCACATCGACGCCGGCAAGACGACGCTGACCGAACGCATCCTCTATTACACCGGCCGCATCCACCGCATGGGCGAGGTGCACGACGGCACGGCCACCATGGACTTCATGCCCGAGGAGCAGGAGCGGGGCATCACCATCACCTCGGCCTGCACCACCTGCGCCTGGAAAGACCATTCCATCAACATCATCGACACCCCCGGGCACGTGGACTTCACCATCGAGGTCGAACGCTCGCTACGCGTCCTCGACGGGGCCGTGGGCGTCTTTTGCGCCGTGGCCGGGGTGGAGCCGCAATCCGAGACGGTCTGGCGGCAGTCCGTGGCCTATGGCGTGCCCAAGCTCGCCTGCGTCAACAAGCTCGATCGCCTGGGCGCGGATTTCGAGGGAACGCTTGCCGCCATGCGCGACAAGCTCGCCGCCAATCCCGTGCCCGTGACCATCCCCCTGGGACAGGGGGCCGATTTCGACGGCATCGTCGACCTGCTCGCCATGGAGCGCCTGGACTTCGACCAGGCCAGCCAGGGCGGGGAGATTGCCCGCCGTCCGCTGACCGAGGCCGAGGCCGCCGCCGCCGCGCCCTGGCGCGAGAAGCTCGTGGAAGCGGCCTGCGAATACGACGAGGCCCTCATGGAGGCCTACCTTTCCGGCGGCGACATCGACTTGGGGCGGCTCGTGGCCGGGCTTCGCGCCGCGACGCTGGCCCATGCCGCCGTGCCGGTCTACGCCGCCTCGGCGCTCAAAAACATCGGCGTGCAGCCGCTGCTCGACGGCGTGCTGGCCTTCCTGCCGAGCCCCCTGGACCGGGGCGCGGTGGTCGGCCACGACCCGCGGACCAAGGACGAGAAGCGCTTCGAGCCCGACCCGGCCGCGCCGCTGTCCGCCCTGGCCTTCAAGGTCAGCATGGAGACCGGCCGCAGGCAGGTGTTCGTGCGGGTCTATTCCGGCCGCCTGGAGGCCGGCAAGGACGTCTACAACCCCAGGCGCGACGCCGTGGAGCGCCCGGCCCGGCTTTTCCGCCTCCACGCCGGCCACCGCGAAAAGGCCGAGGTCGCCGGCCCGGGCGAGATCGTGGCCGTTTCCGGCCTGCGCTTCGCGGGCACGGGCGACACCCTGTGCGACAAGGCCGATCCCATCGTGCTCGAGGCCATCGCCGCCTACAAGCCGGTCATCAGCCTGGCGCTCGAGCCGCGAAACGCCGAGGAGTCGGACAAGCTCAAGGAGGTCCTGGCCAAGCTCCTCGAGGAGGACCCTACCCTGACCCTGGTCCACGACGCCGACACCGACCAGATGATCCTGTCCGGCATGGGCGAGCTGCACCTCGATGTGGTGCTCGAACGGGTCCGCCGGGAATACGGCGTGTCGCCGCGCGCCGGCAAGCCGCAGGTGGTCTTCCAGGAGACGGTCACGGCCGAAGGGGCCGGGGAGGGCGAGTTCGACCGGGAACTCGGCGACCGCGTCCACCACGGCAAAGTCTCCCTGGTGGTCTCGCCCCTGCCGCGCGAGGCCGGGCGCGAGATCTCCCTGGCCGTGGACGCATCCCAATATCCGCAGGCCTGGCTGGACGCCATCGCCGAAGGGCTGGAGGACGGCCTGCAAAGCGGCCCGGTCAAGGGCTATCCGGTCCAGGACGTGCGCGTGCGCCTGACGGGCGTTTTCCCGGTCGAGGGCAAGACCACGGCCGTGGGCTGCCGCATGGCCGCCTCGTCGGCGCTCAAAAACGCCCTGGCCGCCGCCCGGCCGGCCCTGCTCGAACCCATCATGGAACTCGAGATCGGCGTGCCCGACGCCTTTGTCGGCGACGTGGCCGGTCTGCTCGGCTCCAAGGGGGCCAAGATCGAGAACATGTCCGACCGGGGCGGGCACAAGACCGTGACGGCGCTGGCGCCGCTTCGCCAGATGTTCGGTTTTTCCACGGACCTGCGCTCGGCCACCCAGGGCCGGGCCGGGCTCACCATGCGTTTTTCCAAATTCGACCTGCTGCAGTAGCCGCCCGATCTTCCCGTATGTCCACACGCGCCCTGGTCTCTCCGGAAATTTCCAAGCGTTTCGATGTGCTGCGCACGCTGCTCGTCGTCTTCGTCATCGGCGTCCACGCCGAAAAGGGTCTGCAGGCCTATTTCACGGAGATTCCCGACGCCCTTCGCGCCGTGTGCATCGTGATCAACCACAACATCTTCCGCCTGTGCGTGCCGGTCTTCTTCAGCATCTCGGGCTATCTCTTCTATCTGACCTACAAGCCGACGCTGGCCGCCTACGGCAAGATGGTGGTGAAAAAGACCCGCACCATCCTTTTCCCGTACCTGCTTTTCAACGCCGTCACCATCGCGCTCATCCTCATCTTCAACAAGGCCCCCTACATGGGCGACATCCACGGCCTGCGCGCCGACGGCATCCTCAAGTACCTCCTCGGCGTCTACCGCTTTCCGGCCGTCTATCCGTTGTGGTTTCTGCGCGACCTCTATGTCTACTTCCTGCTGGCTCCGGTCTTTTACGTCGTCAGTGAAGAGATCCCCAGGCTCGGCGTCCTGGTCTTCTGGGCCTTGTGGATGTTCGTGCCCCAGGAGGGACTGGCCGTGGAACTGAGCGGCGCGTTCTTCTTCTATACCGGCGGTCTGCTCGCTCGCGCCCGGGCCGACCTGGACGCGGCCCGGCCCTACGCCTGGCTCGGCATCGCCCTCGGCGTCGCCGCCCTGGGCGCGGTCAGCTGGGTGGAGTATTTCCAGGGCTATCCGCCGTACTACCATCTCTTCTACCGCCACGACATGATCTTCGGCACCCTGGCCCTGTGGCTGCTCACCGGCTACCCCTGGCTTGGCCGCTCGAAGTTCCTGCTCGGGCTGTCCGGCATCTCCTTTTTCGTGTATCTCACCCACGAGCCGGTCCTGTCCTACCTCATCTACGCCACGCGCTACCTCTTCCACCCCACGTCCGGGACCTGGGTGGGCATCGGCTACATGGCGCTGCTCATGGCCGCCACCTTCGCCCTGTGCAGTTGGCTGGCCATGCTGCTCGTGCGCTTCGCCCCGGCGATCTTCGCCGTGGCCACGGGGTCCAGACAACGATGAGCATGCGCGTCATCGCCGGCCGTTTCGGCGGCCGGCGCATCACGGTCATGGAGGCGGCCGGGCTGCGGCCGGCCACGGGCCGCGTGCGCGAGGCCCTGTTCTCCATGCTGGCCGCCCGGGAGATCTTCTTCCCCGGGGCGCGGGTGCTCGACCTGTTCGCCGGCGCGGGGAGCGTGGGCATCGAGGCCCTGTCGCGCGGGGCAGGGGAATGCGTTTTCGTGGAGAAAAACCCGGCCGTGGCCCGGGTGCTGCGGGAAAACCTGCGCGCCCTGGGGCTGTCGCCGGCCGAGGCCAGGGTGGTCGAGGCCGACGTGGCCAGGGCCTTGCCGCGCCTGGGCCAAAAGGAGCGGCCCTTCGATCTCGTCGCCGTGGATCCGCCCTACGGCTTCGGGCTCGTGCCGCCGACCCTGGCCGCCGTCGTCGCGCAGGGTCTGCTCGCCCCGGGCGGGGCCCTGGTTGCGGAAATCGAGTCCACGGCCGCCCTGGCCGCAACGGACGTGCCGGCCGGCCTGGAGCTCGTGGCCGACCGCGCCTACGGGCAAACGAGGATCATCTTATGGACGCCATGCGAAACTGCGTCGCCGTCTATCCCGGAACCTTCGACCCCCTGACCAACGGCCACGTCTCGCTGGTGCGCCGGGCGGCCAAGATCTTCGGCTCGGTCATCGTGGCCGTGGCCGGCGACTCCCACAAGACGCCGCTTTTCTCCCTCGACGAACGCGTGGCCATCGCCGAGGCCGTCTTCGACCACGACGCAAGCGTCATGGTCGAGGGCTTTCGCGGCCTGCTGGTCAACTATGTCAAAAGCCGCCGGGCCAACGTCATCCTGCGCGGCATGCGCGCCGTGTCCGACTTCGAGTTCGAGTTCCAGATGGCGCTCATGAACCGCAAGCTCGACCGCACCATCGAGACGGTCTTCATCATGACCGACTACCAGTGGCTCTACATCAGCTCCACCATCGTCAAGGAAGTGGCCAAGCACGGCGGCGACATCCGGGGCATGGTGCCGGAATTCGTGCGCGAGCGCGTGCTCGAGAAGTACGGCCTCGGCCCGGAGCGGGAAGGTTGAGCATGGCCGGCGAAAAGGTCGTGTGCCTGCTCGGGGCCACGGGGACCGGCAAGACGGCCGTGGCCCTGGCCCTGGCCGAAGCCTTCGGCGGGGCGGTGGTCAACGTCGATTCCCGCCAGGTCTACGCCGGGCTGGCCGTGCTGACCGCCCAGCCCACGCCCGAGGAGCAGGGGCGCTGCCCGCATTTCCTCTACGGCGACACGCCGCCGGATTTCGCCGTCACGGCCGGGGGCTACGCCAAGCGGGCCCGGTTCGTGGTCGCCTCCGTCCTGGAGCGCGGCCTGCTGCCGCTGCTCGTCGGCGGCACGGGGCTCTATTTTCGGGCCATCCTCGGCGGGCTGGCCCCCATTCCGGCCGTGCCCGAGGCGGTCCGCCGGGCCGTGGCCCGCGACTGGGACGCCCTGGGTCCGACGGCCATGCACGAGCGCCTTGTCGCCCTGGACCCGGACTATGCCGCCCGCGTCGCCCCGGCCGACCGCCAGCGCGTGACCCGGGCCCTGGAGGTCTGGGCGGCCACGGGGCGGACCATGACCGCATGGCACGCCGAGGGCGATCCGAACGCGCCCGGCTGGGACGTGCTCAAGATCGGCCTGGAGGCGGACCTGGAAACCCTCGCCCCGCGCCTGGCCGCGCGCATCGAGGCCATGGCCCGGGCCGGGGCCGTGGAGGAGGTCCGCGCCGCCCTGGCGCGCTATCCCGCCGACGCGCCAGGTCTTTCCGGCATCGGCGGACCGGAGCTGGCGGCCCATCTTGCCGGCGAACGCGGCCTGGAGGAAGCCAAGGCCGCCTGGCTTTCGGCCACCCGGGCCTACGCCAAGCGCCAGTTGACCTGGTTTCGCAAGGAGCCGGACGTGCGCTGGTTTTCACCGGACGACGTCGCCGGCATCAAGGACGCCGTGGCGCGCTGGCGCGGGGAGGGCGCGGCATGACGCGACGTTTCCCCGCCCTGGCCGTCTTTTTCCTGGCCATGCTGTTGGCCCTTGGCGGGATCGCCCGGGCCGAGAGCGCCGACGAGCTGGCCCGGGAGGCCCAGGCCGCCCTGACCGGCGGCGAGGTGGACCAGGCCATCGCCTTGCTGCGCGAGGCCCAGGCCAAGGACGTCCGAAACGACCGCGTCCAGGCCTTGCTCGGCCGGGCCTATTTGCAGCGCGGCGACGCCCGGGAGGCGTTTTCGCATTTCACCCAGGCCACCCGGCTCAATCCTGAGGACACCCTGTCGCGGATGATGGCCGAGACCATCGGCCAGTTTCCGCTGCCCGCCGGCGACGGCAAGGTCGCCGCGACGCCGGGCCGCTCCCGCGCCCTTTCCGCCGAGGCCAAGGCCGAGCGCGAGGCCTTGGCGGAAAGGGCGGGCAGGGCGGCCGGAAAGGACAGGGGAGGGCCGTTTCGGGTGGTCATCGACCCCGGCCACGGCGGCATGGACGCGGGGACGCCAGGGCCCGGGCTTCGGGAAGCGGACGTGGCCCTGGACGTCGCCCTGCGCCTGGCCCGGGTACTGGCCGCCAAGGGCGAGGCCGTGTCCGTGAGCCTCACCCGCACCGCCGACGTCTCCCTGCCGGGCTGGGCCCGGGCCGCCCTGGCCGGATTCTACGACGCGGACCTTGTGGTCTCCATCCACGCCGCCCGCGTGCCCGAGCCGGCCGCCGGGGGAGTGGCCTTCTACGCCTTCGCCCGCGACCCGTCCGACGCCGTGGCCGCCGCCGCCGTCCGGGTGGAAAACGCCGTCCACGAGAGCCTGGCCGCCCAGGCCGGCCGCATGGACACCCAAAGTTTTTACGCAGCCGCGCGCCGGTCGGCCGGCGCGCGTGACGTCCTGGCCGCCGGCCGGGCGGCCAGGGCCATGGCTTCAGCCATGGCCTCCGGGTCGCCGCTCCCCGTCCGCGGGCCGGGGGCCGGGCCGTTTCGGCTCCTCGACGAGGCCGACGCTGCGGCCGTGCTGGTGGAGGCGGGTTTTCTCTCCAACGCGGCCGACGCCGCGACCCTGGCCGTGCCGGAAAAACGGCAGGCCCTGGCCGAGGCCCTTGGCCGGGCCGTGGCGGCCGCGGCCGCAGAGGCCGGCAAAACGCCATGAAAAAGGCCCCGGAGGCGAACCTGCGGGGCCTTGCGCTTGCTGGAAGGGCGGACTAGTGCTTTTCGGGCGTGTCGTCCTTGGATTTGCCGGGCGTCACGTCGATTTCGTCGGGTTCGTTGGTGGCTTTCTTGAAGTTCTTGATGGCCTTGCCCATGCCGGCCCCGATCTCGGGAAGCTTGTTGGCTCCGAAAATGACGATCACGATGACCAGGATGATGATAAGCTCGGGGAATCCGATTCCAAACATGCGTTGCCTCCGCAAGTGGGTTGGCCGAGGCTATACACGCCGCCCCACGGCAGGTCAAGGAAGGGCGCGCGCCGGGAAGCGGGCGTGACGGGGGCCAGGATCACCCGCCTGCCGGGTCGCGGCTGCCGCTATTACCTGTCCGGCCGCTGCCTGTACGAGGAGCGTCGCAACCCGGGGCTGCACGAGGAGTACCTGTGCGTGGTGCTCGCGCGGCTCGGCCGGGCCTTCGACGACTTCGCCCTGCGGGCCGAGAACCTGGGCATGACCGAGGAGCAGGCGCAAGCCGCCTGGACGGCCCGTTTCCCGGCGGCCCTGGCCCGGGAAGCCTATTGTCGGAAGCGTGGGCCCGGTGATACGACGTCGTTCCCGGATTGTCCCAGCGCCGCCGGGGACCTCTGCCTGCTGGCCCTGCCGGCCTGCGCCGGCGTGTGCGCGCGTTTCGACAGGCGACGGGACGCCGCGATGTAACGTCCAGCGCCAAGGATGGTTTTTTCCATGAACGGTCTGCTGCTGTTTCCGCATCTCTTCCCGGCCCTGGCTCCACAGGACCTGCCCGCCGGCGTGCGGCTCCTGGACCCGGGGCTCGGCCCCAAGGACCCGTCCCTGCGCCTGGCTCCCGACGACCTGCCCCTGGGCGGCGAGGAACTGGCCGGCTGCCTGCGGGAATTCGACCGGCTGCGCCGGGAAGTGAAGAATCCCAAGGATCTCGCGTTGCTTGGCGGCACGACCGACGGCTATTTCTTCGCCAACACCTCTTTCGCCGCCCGCCGGGAACTGGAGGACGCCCTGGAGCCCGAGCGCGTGGCCCTGCGCCGGGCCAAGGCCGCCCAGCTCTCCCTGTGCCTGGCCTACATGGTCGAGGAGACCCTGTGCGACCTGGCCGGGGCGGGGGAGCTCGACGCGCGCTTCCGCCGGGCCATGGCCGAAAGCCTGGGCCTGGAGGCGGACGACGACGCCGAGGAACTGGCCGCCGTCCTGGCCGAGGCCGAGGCGCTGCCCCGGCCCGAGGCCCTGGCCGACGAATTCCGACCGTCCTGGCGGCGCATCCTGCCGGCCTTCTGGGCCGTGGCCCCGGCCGGAGCCGGACTGTTCACGGCCGACGCGGAGCTGGCGGAGACCTGGCGCGAAGCCGGCGTCGCCTTCGCCCCGGCCGCCGAGGCCGATCTCGCCGTCTGGTTTCCCGACGGCGCGCCGACGGGCGGCCTGGAAGCGGCCCGGGAAACCGGCTGGCGGCTGCTCGGCCGCACCCGCCCCGACCCCGAGGCCCCCTGGCTCGACGTCCCCCGGCCCGTGGTCGTGGCCAAACCCTAAGGAGCATCCGTGTACGTCTGCAATCCCGCCTCCCCGCCGGATTTTCTCGCCCGCGTCAGGGGCGTCGTGTTCGACTGCGACGGCGTGCTGGTCGATTCCCACGACGCCAACCGCATGTACTACAACCTCATCCGCGAAGGGATCGGCATGCTGCCCATCACCCCGGAAGAGGAAGACTACGTCCACATGCATTCCGTCAACGAATGCCTGGCCCGCATCATCCCGCCCGAGCGCATGGACGAGGCGCAAGAGGCGCGGCGCAACCTCGACTACGCCGACATCTACCCCTACATCTACATCGAGGACGGCCTGACGGACCTGCTTGGGGCTCTGCGCCGCCGGGGCGTGCGCCTGGGCGTGCACACCAACCGCACCAACACCACCGACGCGCTGCTTGAGCACCTGGAGATCCGGGACTACTTCGACCCGGTCGTCAGCGCCGGCAGCCTCAAGCGGCCCAAGCCCGATCCCGAGGGCGTCCACATGATTCTGGCCGCCTGGGGTCTGCCGCCCGATGCGGTGGCCTATATCGGCGACTCGGCCCTGGACGAGCGCTCGGCCAGGGCCGCCGGCGTGTCCTTCTGGGCCTACAAGAACCCGGCCCTGGCCGCGTCCATGTACATCCCGGACTTCCCCACGCTGCTCGCCTGCCTGGACGGCCTGCCCACCGGCTAGGCTCCGGCCTTGCCAGCCAGAGAACCCTTCGGTATAATTCAAGTAAATAATATGTTCATCATCTGGCGCGCCTGACGGCGGCGCGCCTGGCAATTTCGATCCGCATCGAGGGGCGGACCCGGCCCCGGGCTCCACGATGGGGCGCGTCCATGGCCGCGAACCGGCCTCCCGGGCGGCCTGCGGCCCTTGCCCGGCGCGAATTGACTTGATTAAACGCAGGCGCTGTGCCATTTTCGAGTAACGGCACGCTTGCCCGATCGATCCTGTGAAAAGGATGCTTCATGGATATCATTGGATTTTTCTTCGTCGCAGTGGCCAGGGTCCTGGACATCGTCCTTTCCCTGTACTTCTGGATCATCATCATCGCCGCCCTGCTGTCCTGGGTACGGCCCGATCCGTACAATCCGGTGGTGCGCTTCCTGCGGGCCGTGACCGACCCGGTCTTCTACCGCGTCCGGCGCTGGTTCCCGTTCCTCACGATCGGCGGCGTGGACCTCTCGCCCATCGTCGTGATCCTGGCCGTGCAGTTCCTGCAATGGTTCCTGGTGCCGACGCTGTTGCGCCTGGGCAGTGTGGGCGGCATGGGCGTCGGCCGGCTCTAGGCGGAAAGAAGGGACCCTGTGCATGGATGCACGACCCCACGGAGACAGCATCACGCCGGCGGGACCGCCGCCGCGGCCAGGGGCGCGACGGCCGTGACCAGCCGATGCGACGCGCCCGCTTCACGGATGTCTTTTCCATTCCCGACCGGTGAGCGCCGGCACGACGGGGACCGCACGGAGACCGGCGCGGCGGCCGTCGCGTTTTCCCGTGTGCGGCGGGGCGGGCGCTGATATGGCCGGGGCGGCGAAGGGCCGGGGGCCGGGCGACGCCGGCCTGCCCGTCTTCGTGACGCCGGCCGGAGAGGGGGCCTGGACGTTGCGCGTGGCCGTGACCCCGGGCGGAGCCAAGGACGCCCTGGCCGGGCTTGCCGAAGACAGGCTGCGCGTGCGGCTGCGGGCCAAGGCCGTGGAAGGCCGGGCCAACGCCGCGCTTACGGAGTTTCTCGCCGCCTGCCTCGGGCTTCGGTCCCGGCAGGTGGCCATCGTTTCCGGGGAGAAGTCCCGGAAGAAAACGATTCGCGTCGAAGCGGAGTCCGAACCCGACTGGTCCTTCGCGGCCGGCACGGGATAAGACGAGAACCGTCAACAAGGAGTCTTTGCCATGGACCAGCGCGATCTGGAGCTCATCGCCAAATACGGCGAGGCGGACCCGGAGCTCAAGAGTCTCTACGAGGAGCACGTCGCGTTCGAAAAGATTCTGGAGAAGATGGAAGGCAAGCCCTTCCTGACCCCTTCGGAAGAAACGGAACTCAAGGAAATCAAGAAGAAGAAATTGTCCGGCAAGACGCGCATCGAAACCCTCCTCATGAAATACCGCAAGGCGGAGGACCACTAGCATGGAACTGACCGGGGCCCAGATCCTCCTGGAGTCCTTGCGCCGCGAGGACGTGGACGTCGTTTTCGGCTTCCCCGGAGGTGCGGTCATCGACATTTACGACCAGTTGCCGCACTACCCCCTGCGCCACGTGCTCGCGCGCCATGAGCAGGGAGCCATCCACGCCGCCGACGGCTATGCCCGGGCCTCGGGCAGGGTAGGCGTATGTCTGGTGACTTCGGGCCCCGGCGCCACCAATGCCGTGACCGGCATTGCCACCGCCTACATGGACTCCGTGCCGGTGGTCATCATCACCGGCCAGGTGCCGACGCCGCTTATCGGCAACGACGCCTTCCAGGAAGTCGACATCGTCGGCATCACGCGCCCCTGCACCAAGCACAACTATCTGATCAAGGACGTGCGCGACCTGGCCCGGGTCATCAAGGAGGCCTTCTACCTGGCCGCCACCGGCCGCCCGGGCCCCGTGCTCATCGACCTGCCCAAGGACGTGCAGCAGGCCAGGTGCGAGTACAAGTACCCCAAGACGATCAAGATGCGCAGCTACAACCCCACCTACGCCCCCAACCCCAAGCAGGTGGCCAAGGTGGCGGACGTCCTGCGCAAGGCCAAAAAGCCCATCATTTACGCCGGCGGCGGCGTCATCGCCTCCACCGCCGCCGAGGACCTCGTCTGGCTTTCCCGGTCCCAGGACATCCCCGTCACGGCCACCCTCATGGCCCTGGGCTGCTTTCCGGCCGACGACCCCCGCTGGCTCGGCATGCTCGGCATGCACGGCACCTACGCCGCCAACATGGCCATCAGCCACGCCGACCTGATCCTGGCCATCGGCACCCGCTTCGACGACCGGGTCACGGGCAAGCTCAGCGAATTCGCGAAAAACGCCAAGATCGTCCACATCGACATCGACCCGACCTCCATCCAGAAGAACGTGGCCGTGCAGATTCCGGTGGTGGCCGACTGCAAGAGCTTCCTGGCCGCGTTGCGCCGCCACCTGGAGGACGCGCCGGCCGAGGCCGCGCCGCCCCCGGCCGAACGCCACGCCGCCTGGCTGGAGAAGGTCGCCGAGTGGAAGAGCGAAAAGCCGCTGACCTACGCCCAGGACGCCAAGGTGATCAAGCCCCAGTACGTGGTCGAGACGATCTCGCGCCTCACCAGGGGCGAGGCGGTCATCACCACCGAGGTGGGCCAGAACCAGATGTGGGCCGCCCAGTTCTACCAGTTCTTGCGGCCGCGCTCGTTCATCAGCTCCGGCGGGCTCGGCACCATGGGCTTCGGCTTCCCGGCCGCCATAGGCGCGCAGATGGCCTGCCCCGACCGCCTGGTCATCGACGTGGCCGGCGACGGCTCCATCCAGATGTGCATCCAGGAGCTGGCCACGGCCGTGTGCTACGACCTGCCGGTCAAGATCGTCATCCTCAACAACGGCTATCTCGGCATGGTCCGCCAGTGGCAGGAGCTTTTCTACGCCAAGAACTACTGCGCCACCTGCCTTGACGTGGCCCCGGATTTCGTCAAACTGGCCGAGGCCTACGGCGCGGCCGGCTTCCGGGTCACCGACCCGGCCCAGGTCGAATCCGTGCTGGCCGAAGCCTTCGCCCTGCCCAAGACCGTCATCGTGGACGTGGTCATCGACCGCGAGGAAAACGTCGCGCCCATGGTCCCGGCCGGCAAGTCCATAACCGAGATGATCCTCGTCTAGGAGCCGTCCATGCGCCACATCCTCTCCATCCTGGTCGAAAACGAACCCGGCGTGCTCTCCCGGGTGGCTGGCCTGTTCAGCGGCCGGGGCTACAACATCGAGACGCTCAACGTCGCCCCGACCCTCACCGAGGGCCTGTCCATGATGACCATCACCACCGAGGGCGACGAGGCCATCATCGAGCAGATCGTCAAGCAGCTGCGCAAGCTCGTGACCACGCTCAAGGTGGTCGACCTCACCGACGTCAAGTCCGTGGAGCGCGAGATGATGCTCCTGCGAGTGGACGCCGAGGGCGGCAAGCGGGCCGAAGTGCTGCGCATCGTGGACATCTTCCGCTGCAAGGTGGTGGACGTGAGCCTGGATGAGCTCGTCATCGAGGTCACCGGCACCCAGGACAAGCTCGGAGCGCTGCTCAACATGCTGCAGCGCTACGGCATCAAGGAAATCGCCCGCACCGGCGCCGTGGCCATGCGGCGCGGCATGCAGGAATAAAAAAGGAGCTGTGATGAAAATCTATTACGACCAGGACGCCGATCTTTCCCTTTTGGCCGACAAGACCGTGGCCATCATCGGCTACGGCAGCCAGGGCCACGCCCACGCCCAGAATCTGCGCGATTCCGGCGTCAAGGTGGTCATCGGCCAGCGTCCCGGCGGACCCAACTGGCAACTGGCCAAGGAAAACGGCTTTGCGCCCATGTCCGCCGCCGAGGCGGCGGCCGCGGCCGACGTCATCATGATCCTGGTCCCGGACCAGACCCAGAAATCGCTTTACGAAAAAGACATCCTGCCGCACCTCAAGGCCGGCAAGATGCTCATGTTCGCCCACGGCTTCAACATCCACTACCAGCAGATCGTGCCTCCGGCCGACGTGGACGTGACCATGATCGCGCCCAAGGGCCCGGGCCACCTGGTGCGCCGGGTCTACACCGAGGGCGGCGGCGTGCCCTGCCTGGTGGCCGTGCACCAGAACGCCAGCGGCAAGGCCCTGGAACTGGCCCTGGCCTA
>JAEWCY010000004.1 GCA_023390395.1 Pseudomonadota bacterium
CATCTCCATGATCCAGACGGCGGACGGCGCGCTCCAGGTCGTGGACGAAAAGCTCATCCGCATGAAGGAACTGGCCGAACAGGCGGCCACCGGCACCTACACCTCGGACCAGCGCCTCATCATCGATTCGGAATACCAGGCCATGGCCTCGGAAATCACCCGAATCGCCAACGCCACGGACTTCAACGGCATCTATTTGCTCAACGGCAACCTGTCCAGCTCCACGCACAGCGGGGCCGGCATCAACTCCACCGGCAAGCTCAAGGTGCACTTCGGCTCCGGCAACGCCAGCGCGGAAGACTACTACTACGTGCAGATCGGCACCTCCACGGCCTCGGCCCTGGGCGTGGGCATCGGCGCGGCCTCCGGCAAGGCCGGCCGCAGCATCTCCACGCAGCAGCAGGCCCAGGAAGCCCTGGACGCCATCAAGACCGCCATCGTGTCCAAGGACAAGATCCGCGCCTACCTGGGCGCCCTGCAGAACCGCCTGGAGAACACCATCTCCAACCTGCAGATCCAGGCCCAGAACCTCCAGTCCGCCGAGTCCCAGATCTCGGACGTGGACGTGGCCACGGAAATGACCCAGTTCGTCCGGGAACAGATCCTCACCCAGTCGGCGGTGGCCATGCTCTCCCAGGCCAACTCCCTGCCGCGTATGGCGCTGAACCTGATCCAGGGCTAACCGAAACTGTTTTGAGCGGCCGGGCCGCCCGACGCGGCCCGGCCTTTTTCATGGCACAGCATTTGCTAGCCGTGTGACGGAGTCCCCCGAAGAAGCAACCCCTGTCAGGATCTCGTCATGTCCAGCACGATCAGCGCCTACACACCGGTCACCACCTCGGGACAGATCACGTATACGGGCCTTGGCAACGGGACGGACTTCGACTCGCTGATCACCAAACTGGTCCAGGTCGAACAGGGCCGCATAACGACCCTGCAGACCTGGAAACAATCCTGGGTCAACAAGCAGGAATGCTTCCAGGAACTCAACACCGCCATGCTCTCCCTCAAATCCACCTTGCAAGGCATGGATACCGAGGGCGAATTCCTGGTCAAGACCACGGACTCCTCCAACTCCTCCGTGGTGTCCGTCTCCACAGGCTCCAACGCCCTCGACGGCTCCCACTCGATCACGGTGAACCGTCTGGCCACGGCCAAGGCCATGGTGACCCAGACCGGCTATTCCAGCGCCGACGCGGCCATCAATTCCACGGGGTCGGACGCGACGTTCAGCTACGTCTACCAAGGAACGACCTACTCCGTCGCCGTGGGCACCAACGCCTCGCTGACCGATCTGGCCAGCATCGTCAACAACGACCCCAACAACGCCGGCGTCAAGGCCAGCGTGGTCTACGACGGCTCCCAGTACTATCTGCAACTGCGCGGCATGGATACCGGCGACTCCGCCAGCCTCGTCATCGCCTCCAACTCCACGCTCACCGGCTTCAAGAACGCCAATTTCGACCTCATCACCTCCAACGCCAGCGCGCAAATCAAGCTCGACGGCTGGCCCACGGGATCGAGTTCCTACATCACACGCCAGACCAATACCGTCACGGATCTGGTCTCCGGCCTGACCCTCAACCTCAAGAACACGGGCACGGTCACCCTCACCACGGCCACGGACACGGAAGCCGTCCGGGAACACATCCAGACTTTCGTCGAACAGATGAACACCGTGCGGACCCTGCTGCAGGACATGACGAAATACGACTCCTCCAGCCAGCAGGGCTCGATCCTGACGGGCAACTACGGCCTGCAGCTCATCGACACCAATCTCAAGACCGCCGTGGCCGGCAAGGGCGTGGGCTTCGACTACAGCAAGGACACCTATTCCGTTCTTTCGCAACTCGGCATCAGCACCGACGCCGAGGAAGGCTCCGACACCGAAGGCCTGCTGGTCATCGACGACAGCATTCTTGACCCCATCCTGGCCTCCAACGCCAGCGCCGCGGCGGAACTCTTCTCCGCCACCTACCTCGGCCGCACGGACAGCTCGGAAATGGCGTTGTCCTCCTACCTTTCCGGCACCACCAAATGCGGCACCTACAGCGTGTCCTACACCACCGACGCCAGCGGGAAACTCACCGGCGCCACCATCAACGGTCACGAAGCCATATGGCACAGCAACTCCAACCTCATCACCGGGTCCCATGGCTATGACGAGGCCGGCATGGTCATCAAGGCCATCGACGTGACCGCCGGAACCCATACCGGTACGGTGTCCCTCAAGCAGGGCAAGACCGGCGAGCTCGTGGACCTGCTTACCCAGCTCACCGACAGCACCGACGGCCCCCTGCACATCCTCGACCAGAACTACGACGACATCACGTCCATGATCGACGACAAGATCGCCTACGAGCAGGAGCGCATCGCCAACTACGCCTCCAGCCTGCGGCAACGCTTCGCCAAGACTGACTCTCTGCTTTCAACGTACAACCAGATGCAAAACCAGCTCTCCTCCCAGATCAGCCAGCTCAGCAGCAGCTCCAGCTAAATCGCGGGCGCGAAGGAAGTTGCCCCCTCCCCCTTCAGAAAATCCGGCGGCGTCCGATAAGAGGCAAAACAGGGAGAGACTTCCATGCAAAGCGCCGCCCGTTCCTACTTCCAGACCCAGGTCGCCACCACCACCCAGGGCGACCTGCTGATCATGCTTTTCGACGCGGCGCTCAAGTTCCTGCGCCAGGCCAAGGAGAAGATCGCCGCCAAGGATTACGCGAAAAAGGGCATCCTCATCTCCAAGGCCCTGGACATCCTCTCCGAACTCCAGGGCACCCTCAACGCCCAGAAGGGCGGCGATCTGGCCGACCGCCTGCAAAAGCTCTATTTCTTCTGCAGCACCCGGCTCCTGGCCGCCAACCTCAAGATGGACGTCTCCAAGATCGACGAGGTCATGCACATTCTGACCGGCCTGCGCGACGCCTTCAGCGAGGCCAACGGCAAGGTGGCCACCAAGGTCGTGCCGACCCAGGGCCTTCAGGCGACCACCCGCCCGTCCCTGGCTCCCGTGTCCGCGAGCGCTCCCCAGGCCGCCGCCATGGCCGCTTACGCCGCCGCTCCGGAACAGGCCGCCGCGGCCAAGCCCGTGCAGACGGCCGCCCCGCGCCAGCCCCTGCTGGCCAGCGCCGGCCCGGCTCCGGCCAAGGCCGAGCCCGCGGCCACCGTCAACATCCCGACGCCGCCGCTTCCGGGTTCCATCGCCCAGGCCTCCAAGGCCGCGCCCGTGAACCGCATCATGGCCGCCTACGCCGCCAGCCGCGCCCAGGGCTGAACGCCCCGGACGCCGCCTGGACTTTCCGCCGCGCCATGCGCTACAGCCCCTGACGGAGGCCGTGGTGCAAGGCGCGCATCATTTTTTCACCTATACCAGCGAAATCCTGGCCTGGCGGCTGGGCGACGCGCCCGGGTCGACCGGCGAGCCCGCTGCGGCCCCGGACGCCGACGCCGCCCGGGCCAAGGCCCGACGCATCCTGCGCGCCGCCGGAGAGAAACGCGAGATCGTCCTTCTGGGACTTGGCACAGGGGGGGTGGCCGCCGCCCTGGCCGAGGCGCTCCCTGGCGACAAATTCCTGACGGTGCTCTGCCCGGACCCGGAAGCCGCCCGGCGCGTCGCCCAGGCCGGCCGCCTCGGCTGGCTCGCCCCGGACGGCCCGGCCCAGCTCGTGGCCGACACCTCGCGCCAGGCCCTTTTCTGCCTGCCCGCCCTGGCCGGCTTCGACCCCGACGGAGCCCTCGTCGTCGCCAACCCCGAGCCCGCCCCGCCGGGCGTGCGCGAGCCCCTGGCCTGGGCGCGCCGGATGCTGACGGAAAGCGCCCCGCTGCCCGAGGAGCCGGACGCGCCCGACGCGGATGCGCCCGACCCGCCCGCCGTGACGCTGGCCGTGCTGGCCCGGCCCGGGGAACCGGGGCTTTCGGAATTTTGCAGCGCCTGCGCCGGCCTGGCGCAGCGCGCCGTGCTCCTCTGGGACGCCGCCGACGTGCCCGGGGAGGCCGCCCTGGCCGAGGCCCTGGACATGCCGGTGCGCCATCTGGCCAGGCCCCTGGCCGGCGATTTCGCCGCCCAGCGAAACGCCCTGCTCGCCGCCTGTCCCCCGGGCTGGATCCTCAGCCTCGATCCCGACGAGCGGCCCCATCCGGACATGGCCGCCACCGTCGCCCGCCTGACGCGACGCCCGGACCTCGGCGGTGCCTTCTTCCCCCGCCTGACCCTCTACCCGGACCCCGGCCACGCCAAGGTCGGCCACGGCCTGTGGCCCGACCTCCAGTTGCGGCTCCTGCGCAACCTTCCCCCGGCCCGGCCGCGCTACGTCCGGCCCGTGCACGAACGCCTGGAAGGCCTCGCCGGCCGGGCCGCCCTGGCCCTCGGCGCGCCGCTTGCCCACCTCAACCGCCTGCTCGCCGACGACGGCGCGGTCACGGCCAAGCTCGCCGCCTACGACGCCGCCGCCGGCGTCCCCCGCCACCGCCTCAGCCGCGACTATCCGGCCCTGCCCCTGGAATTTTTCACCGCCCTGGCCGCCGACGGGCCCAAGGCAAGGGTTTTGCTGCCGCCGCCCCTGTGGTAACAGCCCCCCGGCATGCGGCGGTTGCCTTGAGGCCGCCCAGCGGCTACACTGCATCCTGCCGGTTCACGCCCGGCGGCCACCACCGGGCGTCGCAGCAAAGGGACATGATGCGCATCACTTGCCCGCAATGCGGTTTCTTCCGGGACATTCCCGACAACAAGGTCCCGGTGACCTCGACCATGGCCACTTGCCCCAAGTGCCGCCACCGGTTCAAATTTCGACTGGACAGGGAGCAGGCCTCCCGCCGTCAGGAAAGCCGCGACCGCGCCCCCCTGTCGGGGCTGGAGGAAACCGAATCCTCCTGGCGCAGACCCGGACCGGCCGCCGCCCGACGCGACGCGCCTGCCCCGGCCGCCAGCCGCTTCGATCCCGAAGCCTTTCCCGAGGACGACGTCCACGAGGTCGCCCCGCCGGCCAAGCGCCGGACGGCCGTGCCCGAGCCCCTCGAAGACGAGCCGACCCCGCCCGCGACGCCGCATTTCGAAGAGCCGGCCCATTTCCGCCATGGTCCGCCGAACGCCCACGGCGCGGCCGACGACCGGGACGGCCGCTCCGTCTCCGGCCAGACGACGCGCCGCCCCCTCCTCGAAGAGGACGACGACGAGGATTTCCAGGCCCCGCCGCCCAGGCGCGCCAGGCAGGTCGAGGAAGCCTCCCAGGACGATCCGCTTCCGCCGCCGGTCGAGGAGGCCAAGGCGCCGCCCGCCGCCCCCACCGCCGCGCCTGAGGCTCCCCGCGAGACGCCCCGAACGCCCCAAGCGCCCGAGGATGCGCCCGTCGCGCCCCCCGCTTCCGCCGCCCGGCAGGCACCGGAACAGGACGCTCCCAAGGCCCCGCCCGCCGGACGCCGCAGCGACGGCGTGCGCGACATCTGGGCGCGGCTCAAAGCCATGGACGAGGACGCGCCGAAAAAACGCGTCGACCCCGAATCCCTGGGCGACCCCTTCGACGAAGAGGAAGCCCCGCCCCGCGAGGTCGTCACCGATCCCATCCCCTGGGAGCGGCTGGACGCCTACGGCTTCTTTCCGGGCCTGCTGCTCACCCTCAAAAAGATCCTGCTCTCGCCGGCCGCCTTCTTCGGGGAGATGCCCGAGGGCCGGCCCAAGGGGAAAGCGCTCGTCTTCAACCTGCTCATCAGCGAATTCCTGCTCGTCCTCGACTTCCTGTGGACGATCATGGGGCTGCGGCACAAGCTCGGCGCGGGCACGGCCCAGTCCGAAGCCCTGGGCGCGGCGGCGGCCACGCCGGGACTGGGCTTCCTCATCGCCCTGCTCCTGGTCCCCCTGGCCATCGCGCTCGGCATCTACCTCGACGCCTGGCTCACCCACCTGCTGCTCCTGCTCTTTCGCAGCGCCAAGAAAGGCTTCAACGAGACCTTCCGGGTCATGTGCTACAGCGCCGCCCCCACCGTGCTGACCGCCATCCCCGTGGCCGGGCAGATCCTCTCGCCCGTCATCCTCGTCTGGTACATGGCCGTGCAGGCCATCGGCCTCAAAAAGGTCCACCAGGGGGCCTACACCCAGACCCTGGCCGCCATCTTCATCAAATGGTCCCTGTACCTCTTCCTGCTCCTGGCCATGCTGCAAAACTTCACCCCCGGCCAATAACGCCGCCCGCCGCCCCCCTTGACGCTGCCGCCGGGAATCGCGACAACAAAACCAGCAAGAGAAGAAAAAAGCGCGTCCGGCAGGCCTCACCCGGCAGGCCCGCGCCGACGAGGACGGAACAGGCCATGTGGGCATGGTTGCGCGGCATCTGGCAGAAAATGGCCATCAAGAGGCGGCTGGCCCGGGACATCCATCCCGAGTCCTTCCGCATCATGGCCCTCGAACTGGCCGAACTGGCCGACCTGGCCTCCAAGGCCCGGCCCGAGGAACAGGCCTTCCAGCTCAAGGCCCGCCGCATCCGCGAGGAAATGCGCGAACTCGGACGCATGGCCAAACGCCCCGAATTCCGGCTGCTGCCGTCCAAGAAACGGCTGGAACTGCGCGAAAGCCTGCTCTCCTCCCGGGAGCAGCTGCTCAAAACCCTCTCCGACGCGCCCGTGGTCACCACCACGCGCCAATAACCGCCGACTCCGCCCAAGGAGGTCCCATGCGCCGCCTGCTCAACCGCCCCGGCCTGCCGCTCCTCGGCCTCGCCCTGTGCCTCCTGGCCGCCGCCTGCGCCGTGGAGCCCAAACTCTCCGACAAGCACACCGTCTACATCGACAACTACACCCGGCGCGGCAACCCCGAAGTCTACGTCGAGCCCCTGCGCTCGCCGCCCCGCCCCGTCAGCGCGCTCATCGTGCCCTTCCAGGTCACCCAGGACATCCCCGCCGCCCAGGAACTCGGCGAACAACTCACCCGCATCGTCTGGCAAACCTGGACCCGCGACCGCGTCTACCCCAAGCTCATCTACGAGGCCAACCTGCGCAACGGCACCACGCCCCAAGCCGTGGCCCTGGCCCGCAAAATGGGCCTCGACGTGGTCATCGTCGGCAAGTTCACCTACGTCATGTCCGGCGGCACCCGCGGCGACAGCGGCGTCTCCTTCACCTTCGACGTCATCGACGTCCAAAACGGCGAGCGCCTCTGGTCCATGGCCCACGCCGGCACCATGGAAACCGGCCTCACCGAAGACTACATCATCTTCGCCCGCAAAAACCGCATGCCCACCGACCCCCTGACCGCCATCACCGCCACCCTGGCCATGGACATGGGCGGCCCCATGACCAAATGGAACTACGGCTTCCGGCCGCCCCCTCCCGCCAGCCCCAACCCCACCCCGCCGCAGCCGCAGCCGGCCGGCGCTGGATCGTAAGCGAGGGAGAGCGGGGCGTTGCCCCGAACCCCACCAGGGCGTTGCCCTGGACCCACTGGGGGGAGTCACTCCCCCCAGGCCCCCCGTCCGGCGTGGTCGGGCGGGGAAAGCTGCGGTCACCGGGAGGTCGGTCGCGTAGCGGACCGAAGATGGG
>JAEWCY010000038.1 GCA_023390395.1 Pseudomonadota bacterium
TACAAGGAATTCTACCAGTTCCTCACCTACGACAACGAGGAGCCCCTGGCCACGATCCACGTCAGCGTGGACGCGCCCGTGCAGTTCACCGCCCTGCTCTTCATCCCGTCCAAGGGTCTCGGCCCCATGGCCTTCCGCGAAGCCCTGCACCACGGCCTCGACCTCTACGTGCGCCGGGTCATGATCTCCAAGGAAGTCAAGGAGCTCATCCCCGAATACCTGGGCTTCGTGCGCGGCGTGGTGGACACCGAAGACCTGCCGCTCAACATCTCCCGCGAAACGCTCCAGGAAAACCTGGTGCTGCGCAAAATCCAGACCGTCATCGTCAAACAGATCCTCGACAAGCTCAAAAACCTGGCTAAGGAAAATCCCGAAAAATACGCCGCCTTCTTCAAGGAACACGGCCAGGCCCTCAAGCTCGGCTACGGCGACTTCGCCAACCGCGAAGCCTTCGCCGACCTCATGCGCTTCGACTCCTCGGCCATCGCCCCGGACGCCGACTTCACCTCGCTTGACGCCTACGTCGAACGCGCCAAGGAAGGCCAGAAGTCCATCTACTACCTCTCCGGCCCCTCCCGCGCCGCCCTGGACCTGAACCCGCACCTGGAAATCTTCCGGGCCAAAGGCCTCGAAGTGCTCTACCTCTACGAGCCCGTGGACGAGTTCATCATGGACACCATCGGCACCTACAAGGAGCTCAAGCTCAAATCCGCCGAACTGGCCGACCACGCCGAACTCGACGCCTTCGAAGGCGAAGCGCCCAAAACCGAAACGCCCGAACTCACCCAGGAAGAAGAAGGCTCCTTCGACGGGTTCCTCAAGAAAATCAAGGAACTCCTCGGCGACCGCATCACCGAGGTGCGCCTGTCCACACGCCTAACCCAAAGCCCGTCCTGCCTCGTCTCCCCAGACGACCACATGACCTCGAGCATGCAGAAAATCATGCGCCTGGTCAGCAAGGACACCTCCATCCCCAAGAAAACCCTGGAGATCAACCGCGACCACGCGCTGATCCGCAACCTGCTCTCCATCTACCGCCGCGACGGCGCGGACCCGTTCCTCTCCAAAGCCGTGGAACAACTCTACGACTCCGCCCTGCTCCTCGACGGCTACCTCTCCGACCCGCACCAGATGGTCGCCCGTATCAACGACCTGCTCGCCGACGCCAGCGCGTTGCACGCGAAGTAGGCGGAGAGGGAAGGAGAAAAACGGGAAGAATGCCTCCGGCGGCCGGGGGGGATCATCCCCCCCGGACCCCCTGAGCGGGGGGATGGCAAGCGGGTGGAAAGGCGGTCGGTGGGCGGTGCGTCGGGGTCTGTGGTCTCGGAATTTTGGGCAACCCGCAGGCCGCAAAGCCGGCCAGCACGTTGCCCGAAATTCCCCGACCACGGGCGCCAGCGGCGAAGCGCCGCATTTTATGGGATCAGGACGGGCGCTGGGCCGGTTTTTCCTCTTCGGCCACCACGCCCAGCTTGTCCACGCCGGCGGATTTGACCACGCCCATGACCGCCACCACCGTGCCGTAAGGCACGGCCTTGTCCGCCCGCAGGAAAAGCTGCTTTTTCTGGTTGGTCACGAGTTGGCGCACCTGGCCTTCCAGATCGCCCAGCTCCACTTGGTACTTGTCCAGGAAAAGCGCGCCGTCGGCCTTGACCGTGAGCACCACGGAATCGCTCTCCTTGGGCAACGCGCTCACCGCCCGCGTCTGCGGCAGGTCCACCTGCAAGCCCTGGGTCATCATGGGCGCGGTGACCATGAAGATGATGAGCAGCACCAGCATCACGTCCACGAAGGGCGTGACGTTGACGTCGGCCAGCATGCGGCCCCGGCCGCCGACCTGCATGGCCACCTCAGCCCCGCCCCGGCGGCGTCGCCTCGGCCCGGGCCGGAGCCGGAGCCCAGCTCACCTCGCGCTGGATGCGGTTGAGAAACGCGCCGGCGAAATTGACCAGCTCCCGCTCGATGGTCTGCATGTAGCCCAGGAAGAAGTTGTAGGCGATGACCGCCGGGATGGCCACGGCCAGGCCGATGGCCGTGGCCACCAGGGCCTCGGAGATGCCCGGAGCCACGGCGGCCAGGGCGGCGGACTGCATGAGCCCGATGGAATGAAACGAGTTCATGATGCCCCAGACCGTGCCGAAAAGGCCTATAAACGGCGTGGCGTTGGCGCAGGTGGCCAGGAAGCCGAGATTGCGCGAGAGGTTGCCGAGTTCCTGGGTCACGCCCTGGCGCAGGACGCGGCGGATGTTGTCCATGGCCACGTGGGCCTTCTCGGCCGGGGCGAGGGCCGCCTCCTCCATGCGCACCAGTTCGGCGAAGGCCAGCTTCCCGACATGGAAGGCCGGCGAGCGGCGCGAGGAGGCAAGTTCCTGCATGGCCTCGCGCAGGGTGGCGGCCTCCTGGAACCGGGCATAGTCCCGGGCCGCCTCGCGCTTGGCCCCGGTCAGGGTGAAGACCTTGACCAGGATGATGCTCCAGCAGCCCACGGACATGACCCCGAGCACGCCGAGCACGAACAGCACCGTCGGCGTGGCGCTCGCCAGCATGCCCAGAAAACCGCCATGCGGCGTGAACGTTCCCATGCGACGCCTCCTCGGACGAAAGGTTTGCCGCCCGACGACGGGCGGCCGTGCGGAAACGACGTCCGCGTCGTCGTTCTTGAGGCCTTGCCGTGAAAGCATTTTCATACGGGAAAACCGTTTCCCCACGATGCTGGCACGAAGAAATCGCCGACGGACAAGGCCCGTCGGCGCAACGTCGAGAACGCGGCATGCTGTTTGTGAACAAATCCACGGAATCCGTCAAGTGACACGGATTGTGGAAAAAACATTCCAGGCGCACGCCTTTTCGCCCTGCTGCGCTTTTCTTCGTTTCCGCGTAAGAAAACAGGGCGCGATGTCGGCAAGCGACAAGCCGAAGCCGCGCATCGGGCGCTCGCCGCCCCAACCCGCCCGTTTTCCGGAGGCCTTCATGCGACGACAGACCGCCTGGCTGCTCCTGCTGCTCCTTTTGCTCACGCCCCAGGCCCTGCCGGCCGGCGAGCACGCGCCGGCTCCCGGGCAGGCCATCGACTTCGCGCGGCTCCTGCCGCCGCCCCCGGCCCCGGGTTCGGCCCGGCAGCGCGAGGACCTCGCCGCCGTGCTCGACCGGCAGCGCCGGCGCACCCCGGAAATGGAAGCCCTGGCCCAGGCCGACGCCAAGCGGTCCGTGCTGCGCTTCGCCCCGGCCCTGGGGCCGGGCTTCACGGCCGAGAACCTGCCCTTGGCTCTGCCTTTTTTCGAAAAGCTCAAGGAAACGGCCGACGCCATGTTCGGCGACGCCAAGGAGCACTGGAACCGGCCCCGGCCTTCCCAGGCCGATCCCGAGGTGAAACCCTGCCTCAAGGTGCCGCGCGGCGCGTCGTATCCGAGCGGCCATGCGTTCTTCGCCACCGTGACCGCCATTGCGCTGGCCGAGATGGTCCCGCAGCGGCGGGAGGAGATCTTCGAACGGGCCAGGGAATACGGGGAAAACCGGGTGATCGGCGGGGTGCACTACCCGAGCGACATCGCGGCCGGGCGCATCGCCGGCACGGTCGTCGCCGCCGCGCTGCTGGAAGACGGGGATTTCGTCCGCGAGCTGGACGCCGCCGGGGACGAGGTCCGCCGGGCGCTGGGCCTGGGGCCAAGGGACTGGCCGGGACCCGGCGTCGCGGCCCCGGGGCCGGCGACGCACGGCCGCCAGTCCCGGGGCGTGAACTGAGAAAGCCCGGCCGCTACGAAGCCAGGCGCAACGCCCGGCTCCGGGAAAGGACCGGGGGCGCGGCCTCGGCTTGCCCCCGCCCGTGCCCCTGGAGCGTCCCGAGAAGGGCCGAAAGCGCCTCCACCTGGCGCGCCAGCACCTTGACCGCCTCCACGGACTGGCCCATGGCCTCGGCCGTCTCCGTGGAAATGGCGCTGATTTCCCCCACGGTCCGGTTGATCTCGTCGCTCGTTGCGGACTGCTCCTGCGAGGCCGTGGCGATGGCGCGCACCTGATCGGCCGTGGCGTCGACCAGGGCCACGATGCGGCGCAGGGCCTCGCCGGCCTCGCCGGCCAGGGCGGCCGTCTCCTCCACGGCCGCGGCGGAACGGCCCACGGCCTCGCCGTTGCGCCGGGTGCCGTCCTGGATGCCCCGGGTGGCCTCGCCCACCTCCTTGGTGGCGCGCATGGTCTTTTCGGCCAGTTTTCTGACCTCGTCGGCGACCACGGCGAAACCCCGGCCGGCCTCCCCGGCCCTTGCCGCCTCGATGGCGGCGTTTAAGGCCAGCAGGTTCGTCTGGTCGGCGATGTCCGAGATGATGCCGAGGATGCGGCCCACGTCCTCGGCCTGCCGGCCGAGGTCCCCCATGCGCTCCCGGGACCGGCGCGCGTCGGCCCGGACCCGCTCCATGGCCTCGGCCACACGCCCCATGAGCGCCGTCCCCTCCTCGGCCTGGCCCCTGGCCTGGGCCGAGGTGCGGGCCGCCTCGGAGGCGTTTTTGGCCACTTCCAGCACGGTGGCGTTCATCTCCGTCATGGCCGAGGCGGTCTCCTCGGCGCGCCGGGCCTGGGCCGCCGCGCCCCGGGTCGCCTGCTCGGCCTGGGCGGCCAGGGAGGTCGTGGCCGAGGCCACCACGGAAACGACCGACTCCAGCCGGTTGGCCGCCTGGAGCATGCCTTCCTCCCGGGCGCGCAGGGTCTGCCGCGAGGCCTCCTCGGCCTTGTCCGTGGCTTCCTGGCAGGCCAGGGCCTTTTCCTCGGCCTCGCGGCTCTTGGCCCGCACGTCGGCCATGGTCTCGCCCAGGCGCGCGGCCATGGCGTTGAGCGCCGCGAACATGGCCGCGATCTCGTCGCGGCGGCGCAGCTTTTCCAGCCGCGCCTCGTAGTTTCCCGCGCCAAGGGCCTGGAGGAATCCGCCCACCCGGGACAGGGGGCGGATGACCGAGCGGTCCATGAAGAACCACAGCACGCCGATAATGAGCGCCAGGCTGCCCAGGGCCACCCAGGCGATGGCGGTCACGGTGCGCCGGGCCGGTGCCATGAGCTCGGCCTTGGCGATGCAGCTGACGAAGCGCCAGCCGGTTTCCGGGGTGTCGAAGACGTTGGCCAAGTAGGCCTGGCCGCCGAGTTCGGCCTCGACCGCGCCGGCCGGACCGGAAAAAAGCGCCGCCAGACCCGGGTCGCCAAGCTCGGCCAGGGGCTTGAGGCTCGCCTCGGGCCGGGCCGTGTCCGCCACCACCACGCCGTTTTTTTCGGCCACCACCACGAAGCCCGTCCTGCCCGGACGGATGGCCGCCACCATGTCCGTGACGACCGAAAGGGAGATGTCGGCCGAAACCACGCCGAGCACCTGCCCCGAGGCGTCGGCGAAGGCCCGGGCGGCGCTGATGGTCGGCTGGCCGTCCGTGGACCGGAAAGGCGAGGACACCACGGCCCGGTTTGGCGCGGCCACGGCGTCCTTGTACCAGGCCCGCGCCCGGGGATCGTAGGAACCGCGAGGCGCGTCGGCATTGCTGACGAAGCCGCCGAAGCGGCTGCCGAGGTAGACCTTGCGGTAGTCGGGATGGGACTTCTGGAGCAGGACGCACCACTCCCGCAGACGCTGGCCCAGGATGTCGTCCGGCCGGGGCAGGGTCGGGACCTTGCCCTGGACGTTCAGGAAATCCGTGAGCGTGGCGTCGATGCCGCGCAGATCGGGATAGGAGGCCAGATGGTCCATGCTGGCCTTGGCCTCGCCCAGAAAGAGCGCCACGGCCTGGCTGGTGCGCACGAGTTCCGAGCGGGAGGCGGCGACGTAATCGTCGCGCGAGAGTTCGAAGATATTGAGCGCGATGATGCCGAAAATGCACAGCAAAGGCAGGGTGATGATGGCGACGACGCCGCAGATGAGCCGGATGCGGATGGAACGTCTCATGATAGCCTCGCTCCGTTGGGGGGGACATCGCACGGGGCCTTGGGCCGCAAACGCCGTCCTCGGGGACGGGCGCGAATCTTGAGGAAACGCGGGGCGGCGGCATGGCGCGTCGCCCCGCGGGGAAAGGCAAAGGGAATCGCGAAGGAAACTCGCGGCCGGGCCCTGGCGGCGTCAGGGCCGCCCGGGCCGGCCGCTCACGACAGGCCGCAGCCGCTTACGGCCGCCTTGAGCACGGGCCTGGCGTCGACGATATGCCGGGAAAGGGCCATGTCCCGTTTGTCCAGGCCCAGGGCCTCGCCCACGAGCTGGGCCAGGTGCAGCACGGGCACGGGCCGGTCGCCGCAGGCCGGGGACAGGGCGTCGGGCTGGTACATGTCGAGCTGCATGTGGCACAGGGGGCAAGGGGTGAGCAGGCAGTGGGCCCCGGCCTTGGCCGCGCTGACCACGGCCGCGGCGGTCATGCGCATGGCCGTCTGCTCGGCCGGGAACACGGCGTGGAAGCCGCAGCAGCGAAGCCGCTCCGGGATGGCCACGGGCTCGGCCCCGCAGGCCCGGACGATCCGCTCCAGGCTCTGGGGATTCAGGTGGCTTTCGTAGTTCATGATCTCCGGCGGGCGCACGGTGTGGCAGCCGTAGAACGGGGCCACGCGCAGGTGCTCCAGGGGCCTTGCGACCTTGGACGCCCAGGCGTCGGCGGTGTCGGCCAGCACCCACAGCAGATGGGTCACTTCCGAGGTCCCCTGGAAGCGCAGCCCGATCTCGGCCAGGCGCTCGTTGGCCGCGTCCATGGCCCCGGCCAGGAGCCTGGCCCGGGACTGGCGCAGCATGAGCGCGCAGGTGCTGCAGGCGGTCAGCACCGGCAGGCCCATCTTCTCGGCCAGGGCCAGGTTGCGGGCGTTGGCCAGCAGGGCGGCCTCGGGATCGACGTCCTGCACATGGCTCGCGCCGCAGCAGGACCAGCCGGGGATCTCCACCAGCTCCAGACCCAGGCGCTTGGCCACGGCCAGGGTGGAGACGTACGCCTCCTTGGCCGCGGCATGCAGGACGCAGCCGGGGAAAAACGCGTATTTCATGACTGCTTCCTCTCCGGGGCGATGACCTTGCGCAGGCCGTCGATGTTTTCCACAGGGGCGTTGTCGGCCACGAACAGCCGGGCCGCCTCCAGCACGCCGAGCTTGCCCTTGGCGAACATGCGCATGGTGAAGGGCAGCCGTTTGGTGGCGGCGCTGAGCATGCCTTCGGTGCGGGGCACGAGCTTGACCTCGTTGAGCCGGCCGGTCTTTTCCAGGTCGGTGCGGAAGGCCTCGGCGTGGCGCGGGCCGGGGCCCTCGGTGCGGCCGGCCTCCACGGCCATGTGGCGCATGGCGGCGATGTCCTCGCCCGGGCGGATGTGCTTGGGGCATTTGGAGACGCATTCCATGCAATGGACGCATTTCCACAGGCCGTGCTCCAGCATGCCCTCCACGTGGCGCAGGGGGTCGGCCGAGCGTGAATCCCCGGCGTAGCGGGCGGCGTGGGTGAAGACGAAGGGCTCCAGGAAGTCCTTTTCCGAGTCGGTCAGCTTGTTGCATTCCGAGGCGCAGCTGCCGCACAGGATGCAGTCCCACTGCCTGGCGATGGCCTGCATGTCCTTGGGGGACTGGCGGCAGCCTTTTTCGGCGGAGAATTCCGACTTGGCCTGAAGCCCGGGCCTGGCCAGGCGCAGCCGCTCGATCTTCTCGCTCCACTCCACCACCAGGTCGCTGACCACCTTGGCGTTGCCAAGCGGGCTCACGACCAGCGCGCCTTCGCCCCAGACCGTCAGCAGGTCGTCCACCATGGTGTCGCAGGCGAGCAGGGCGTTGCCGTTGACGCGCACGGCGCAGGCCCCGCAGATGGCGCTGCGGCAGGAGGCCGTGAAGTTGAGCGTGGGGTCGATATGCTCCTTGATGTGGATGAGGCAAGCCAGGACCGTCATGCCGGGGCGGTAGGCGAACTCGTAGCGCTGCCGCCAGGAATCGACGCCGTCGAAACGGTCGATGAGAAAGGTCAGGGTGTCCATCAGTACTTGCGCTCCTGGGGTTGGTGCCGGGTGACGGTCACCGGGCGGTAGTCGAGGCGGTAGTCGCCGCCTTGCACGGTGACCAGGCTGTGCTTGAGAAAGGCGTCGTCGTCGCGCGCGGGGTAGTCTTCGCGGGTGTGCGCCCCGCGCGATTCGTGACGGGCCTTGGCCGCGACAAGCGAGCAGCGGGCCAGGGACAGGAGGTTGCCGACCTCCAGAAAGTGGGCGTAGGCCGTGTTGCACACCGGATTGTCGTTGCCGACCACGGCGGTCTCGAACTCCTTTTGCAGGCCGACGACGGCGCCAAGCGCCCCGGAGAGCTTGTCCTCGGTGCGGAAGATGCCCATGCCCTCCCAGAGCACGGCGGCCAGCTTCTCGCGCAGCTCGGGCACGGACGCGCCGCCCTTGCGCGAGGTGGCCTCGCGGAAGTGCTCGCGCCATTTGGCCCCCAGCTTCTCCAGGGCGGCGTCCCCGCCGAAGGAGGCCCCGGGCACGTGGCAGGCCGCGCCGATGCCGGCCTGCTTGCCCGTGACCATGGCGTCGGCCAGGGAGTTGCCGCCCAGGCGGTTGGCCCCGTGGATGGACACGCAGGAGCATTCGCCGGCGGCGAAGAGCCCGGGCACGGAAGTCTTCATGTGCTCGAAGTCCACCACGTCGATGCCGCCCATGGAGTAGTGGGCCGTGGGCCGCACCGGAATGGGTTTTTCCGCCAGGTCCAGGTTCTCGAAGAGCAGGCCCACGTGGCGGATCTGGGGCAGGCGCTCCAGGATCCGCTCGCGGCCGAGGTGGCGCAGGTCGAGGAGCACGTGCGCGCCCAGGCCCTCGCCGTAGCCCCTGCCCTCGATGATCTCGGTCTCGATGGCCCGGGCGGTGATGTCGCGCGGGGCCAGCTCCATGCGGTCCGGGGCGTAGCGGGCCATGAAGCGCTCGCCGGCGTTGTTGACCAGGTAGCCGCCCTCGCCGCGCGCCGCCTCGGTGATCAGCACGCCGCCGTTGGCCACGCCCGTGGGGTGGAACTGGACCATCTCCGGGTCCTTGAAGGCCACGCCGGCGCGAAGGGCCACGCCCACGCCGTCGCCCGTGGCGATGTAGGGGGTGCTGGTGCGGGCCCAGAACATGCGGGTGTAGCCGCCGGTGGCCAGCACCACGGCCTTAGCCCGGATCGGGGTCACCTCGCCGGTGTCGGTGTCGCGCACGACCACGCCCCGGCACACGCCGTCCGTGACGGCCACGTCCAGGAGCTGGGCGTTGACGCGGAAGCGCACCCCGTTTTTGAGCGCGTAGTCGAAGTTGGAGTGGAGCAAAATGTGGCCGGTCTTGTCGGCGGAGAAGTTGGTGCGGGCGTGCTTGTGGCCGCCCATCAGACGGCAGGCCACCCGGCCGTCGGCCTCGCGGCTGTAGGGCGTGCCCCAGAAGTCGGTCTCGCGCACGGCCTCGGAGGCCTTTTGCACGAAGAAGTCGATGGCGTCCTGGTCGCCCAGGTAGTCGCTGCCCTTGACGGTGTCGAAGCTGTGGGCGTCGAGCGAATCCTCCTGGCCGGGAAAATCCAGCACGCCGTTGATGCCGCCCTCGGCCATGCAGGTGGCCGAGCGGGTCGGCATGGTCTTGGTGACGACCATGATGTCCAGGTAGGGGTTGGTCTGCAAAGCGCCCACGGCCGCCCGCAACCCGGCCCCTCCCGAGCCTACGATGACGATGTCATAGGATTCCATGCTGTCCTCTTTTCCGCGTCGGCGGGTCGCCCCGCCCGCGCGAAGGGGTTTTCGCCTTATTTGTCGTCCACGGCCGCCAGCGCCAGGGCCTCGGCGGCCGTGCGGTCCAGGGCGTCGCCGTCCTCGGAATCGCCCCAGGAGCGCCCGGCGAGGGCGTCGCGAAGCCGCCCCGTGTCCAGGGCGTTTTCCCATTTGGCCACCACGATGGTGGCGATGCCGTTGCCGATCATGTTGGTGATGGCCCGGGCCTCGGACATGAAGCGGTCGACGCCGAGAAGCAGCGTGAGCGAGGCCACGGGGATCGTGCCCACGGTCTGGAGCGTGGCGGCCAGCGTGATGAAGCCGCCGCCGGTGACCGCGGCCGCGCCCTTGGAGGTCAGGAGCAGGATGGCCAACAGGTAGAGCTGGTGGGACAGGTCCAGGGGCGTGGCCGTGGCCTGGGCCAGGAACACAGCGGCCATGGTGAGATAAATGCAGGTGCCGTCCAGGTTGAAGGAATAGCCCATGGGCAGGCACAGGCCGACCACGGACTTGTCCGCGCCGGCGGCCTCGAGCTTGGCCATCATGCGGGGAAGCGCCGCCTCGGACGAGGAGGTGCCGAGCACGAGGAGGATTTCCTCCCTGATGTAGACCAGGTAGCGCCACAGCGAAAACCCGGCCAGCTTGCAGACCACGGCGAGCACGCCGAAGATGAAGAGCAGGCAGGTCGTGTAGACGCCGAGCATGAGGTAGAGAAGCCGCGCCAGGGCGTCGGCCCCCTGGGAGGCCACCACGTAGGCGATGGCCCCGAAGGCGCCGAGCGGCGCGAAGTACATGACGTAGTGGATGACCTTGAAAAGGCCCTTGGAGAAGGCGTCGAGGATGTCGACGAAATGCCTGACCCGCTCGCCCAGGTTGGCCAGGGCCAGGCCGAAGAGCACGGAGAAGAAGAGCACCTGGAGGATGTCGCCCTTGGCGAAGGCGTCCACCACCGAGGACGGAACGATGTTCAGGAGAAACTCCCGGGTCGACGTCTTGCGGGCCGCGCCGGCGTATTCCTGGACCTTGGCCAACTCGGCCTGGTCGGCCTGCATGCGGGCGGCGTAGTCGTCCATGCCCGCGCCCGGCTGGTACAGGTTGACGACGACGAGGCCGATGGCCAGGGCGAAAAGCGTCATGGCCCAGAAGTAGAGCATGCACTTGACGCCCACCCGGCCGACCCGGCCCATGTCGCCCATCTTGGCGATGCCCGTGACCACGGTGCAGAAGATGATGGGGGCGATCAGCATCTTCACCATACGAATGAACGCCACGCCCAGGGGCTGCATCTGCATGGCCAAGCCCTTGGTCGCGGGCACGAGCCCCAGGCCGATGCCGGCGGCGATGCCGCAAAGCACCCAGAAGTAGAGCGACTTGTACAGCGGCCCGCGGCCCCCCGGACAAGGGGGTCCATGCCTGTCCGGGGCGGCCGTGAGCCTTGCCTCGCTTTCGCGAAATCGTTTCATGGCGACTCCAAGCGCAGCAGACGTGAATTGTTCCCTTCCATGCGCCCTACGCGCCAAGGGCCGCCTCGATGTCCGGCACGGCGTAGAGGTCGCCGCCGCGGCAGTCGTTGATGACCAGGACCGGGAAATCGATCACGGTCAGTTCGCGCACGGCTTCGGGTCCCAGGTCCTCGTAGGCCACGACCCTGGCCTCCTTGATGCGCAGCCCGAGCAGCGCGCCCGCGCCGCCCGTGGCCCCGAAGTACACGGCCTTGCGTGCGGCCATGGCGACCTTGACCTCGGCAGCGCGCATGCCCTTGCCGATCATGCCCTTGAGGCCCTCGGCCATGAGCCTGGGGGCGTAGGAGTCCATGCGGTAGCTGGTGGTGGGGCCGGCCGCGCCGATGGGATAGCCGGGCCGGGCCGGCGAGGGGCCGACGTAGTAGATGACCGCGCCCTTGACGTCGAAGGGCAGGTCCTGCCCGGCGTCCAGGGCCTCGACCAGGCGTTTGTGAGCCGCGTCGCGGCCGGTGTAGATGGTGCCCGTGAGAAACACGACGTCGCCGGCGGAGAGCTTTTCCACGTCCGCGTCGGAAAGGGGCGTGGTCAGGCGATGTTCGGCCATTAGAGGGTGACCTCCTTGTGCCGGGCGCTGTGGCACTGGATGTTGACGGCCAGCGGCAGGCTGGCCAGATGGCAGGGCGCGACCTTGACCTTGACGCCGAGGCAGGTGGTGGCCCCGCCCAGGCCCATGGGCCCGATGCCCAGGCGGTTGATGGAGGCCAGCAGGTCGGCTTCCATGGCCGCCACCTCGGGGTCGGGATGGACGTCGTCCACCTCGCGCAGCAGCGCCTTCTTGGAATTGATGGCGGCCAGCTCGAAGTTGCCGCCGATGCCGACGCCGACGAGAATGGGCGGACAAGGGTTGGAGCCGGACTCGGCCACGCGGCGGATGACGCACTCGCGGATGCCTGGAAATCCCTGGGCCGGGGCCAGCATCATGACCCGGGACATGTTCTCCGAGCCGCCGCCCTTGGCCATCATGCAGATCTTGAGCGCGTCGCCCGCCACCAGGTCGAAGTGGATGACGGCCGGAGAGTTGTCGCCCACGTTTTTCCGGGTGAAGGGGTCGCAGGTGGACTTGCGCAGGTAGCCGTCCTGATAGCCCTTGACCATGCCTTCGTTGATGGCTTCGCGCAGGGTCGCGCCCTCCAGGCGCACGCCCTCGCCCGCCTCGACGAAGAAGACGCCCAGGCCGCAGTCCTGGCACAGCGGCAGGCCGGTGTCGGCGGCCAGGGCGGCGTTTTCCTCGAGTTGGCCGAAGATCTCCCTGGCCGCCGGCAGGGTTTCGGCCGCCTTGGCCCGGGCGAAGGAGCCCAGGACGTCGGCCGGCAGGTAGCGGTTGGCTTCGATGCACATGGCGGCCACGGCATCGACCACGGTTTCTTTCGGAATGGTGCGCATGCTTGCTCCTTGCATTCGTCTGGTGAAACGACCCGCCCGCTAGCCCCGGGACACGATCCAGGGGAAGCCCACGAGCAGGAAGACGCCGAGGTAGATGACGCCGAAGATGCCTCCGAGCACCCAGAATTCCTTGCCCTTGACGTAGCCGGAGCCGAAATAGATGGGCGAGGGGCCGGTGCCGTAGGGGGTGATGATGCCCATGATGCCGAGCGTGGCGCAAAGGACCATGGAGGCGGTGGCGATATCGAGCCCGGGCACGGCCATGGCCGTGGCCAGCATGACGGGCAAAAGCGCGGCCACGTGGGCCGTGACGCTGGCGAACATGTAGTGGCTGAAAAAAAAGATCAGGGTCAGGCCGAGCAGCGTGGCCGTGGGCGACATGCCCTGCAAATGCACGGCGGCGGCCTCGGCGAACCACTTGAGAAAGCCCGTCTTGCCCAGGCCGTCGGCCAGGGTGACCAGCGTCGCGAACCAGGCCAGCACGTTCCAGGCCTGCTTGTAGCCGATGACGTCGTTCCAGGTGACCACCCGGCCCACGACCATGACGCAGATGGCGGCCAGGGCGACCATGGTGGCGTCCACGTAGTCCTTGAGGAAGATCCAGCCGAGCAGCGCGCCCAGGGCCAGCAGGGCCATGGCGATCTCGCGGCCGGTCAGGGGCCCGAGCTTGCGCAGCTCCTCGGCGGCCCAGATGGGGGCGTTTTCCGAGGTCTTCTGGGTCGGCGGATAGAGGATGTAGGTCAGAAGCGGCGTGGCCAGGAAGAGGATGACGCCCACGGGCAGCACGCCCACGAACCACTGGCTCCAGCCCAGGGACACGTGGGCGGTCTTCTCCACCAGGGACTGGGCCAGGACGTTGGGGGCCAGGCCCGTGAGGAACATCGACGAGGTGACGCAGGTGGTGGCCAGCGCCGTCCACATGAGGTACGCGCCCATGCCCCGGGGGTTTTCCTCGGGGGTGGAGCCGTACAGCGGCGGGATGTTCTTGATGATGGGGAAGATGGTGCCGCCGCTTCGGGCGGTGTTGGAGGGCATGAAGGGAGCCAGGATCAGGTCGGCCAGGGCCACGGCGTAGCCCAGGCCCAGGGTCTTTTTGCCCATGCGCCGGATGAGCGTGAGCCCCAGGCGCTTGCCGAGGCCGGTCTTCTCGTAGCCCAGGGCGAACATGAAGGCGGCGAAGATGAGCCAGACCGTGCCGTTGGAAAAGCCGGACAGGCACCATTTGACGGCGTCGCCCGGGGAAGGGACCTTGCCCGGGGTCACGGGCACCAGGCGCAGGACGCCGGCCACGGTCACGCCGATGAGCCCGGCCAGGGCCGGGGGCACGGGTTCGAGGACAAGGGCCAGCACCACGGCCGCGAACAGGGCGAAATAGGTCCAGGTGGCGGGCGTCAAGCCCTGGGGAGCCGGCAGAAGCCAGATCACCAGGCCGAGCAGCACCGGAGCGAGAGCTTTGAGGGCGCGTTGCATGTGGTGGGGTCTCCTTTGGGTGCGTCGTTTCGATCGCCTCGCCCTGCATGCCCCCGTTAGCGCGAGGCCGGGCACGACGGCCGTCCCGTCGTGCCCGGGCGAAGCGAGGCCGCATGGCGAAACAGCCTTTGCGACGGAAGAAAGCAGGATGGATGCCAGACGGGTGACGTCGGCGCAGGGGGCAAGAATATAAGGAGAAATCTCACAAAACCGGGCCGAAAGCGGCGAAAACCCCCATAACCCAGGTTATGGGGGACGCGGCTGGCGGGACGTGAAAGCGCGTGATCCCGGGAGGTTGCCGTCCATAACCCGAGGTTATGGACGGCCCCGGGGTTATGAGGGTTTGGCGGCGTGCTTGAGGCGTTTGCTGAGCGCCGGCTGGGAAATGCCGAGCAGCCTGGCGGCCAGGGTCTGGTTGCCGCCCGAGCGGGCCAGGGCCTCGTCCACCAGGAAGCGGGCCGCCTCGGCGAAGGTGGGCAGCTGCTCGAAGGGGGCGAAGGGGTTGAGCGGCGGCGCGGAGGCGGGACAGGGCTGGACCCGGTCCATGGCCGCCAGGAAGGTCTTCATGGACAGCATGCGGCCGGCGTGCAGGCTCACGGCGTCGAAGACCATGGCCCGCAGCTCGCGGATGTTGCCCGGGAAGTGGTAGGCGGCCAGGCAGTCGGCCAGCTCCGGCGGCGCGGTGGGCACGGGCTTGCCCATGGCTGCGGCGGCCTCGGCCAGGAATTGGCGCAAAAGCGGCTCGATGTCCTCCTTGCGCTCGCGCAGGGCCGGGATGTGGACGTGGTGGGTGCGCAGCCGGAAGTAGAGGTCGCGCCGGAAGCGTCCCTGGGCCTCGTCGGCGGCCAGGTCGCGGTGGGTGGCCACCACCACCCGGGCGCGAAGCCTTTTGGGCTGGTCGCTGCCGAGGGGAAAGTATTCGCCCTCCTGGAGCAGGCGCAAAAGCTTCACCTGGGAGGCCACGGACAGGTCGCCGATCTCGTCGAGGAAGAGCGTGCCGCCGGCCGCCTCCTCGATCATGCCCCGGCGCGGGGCGTCGGCCCCGGTGTAGGCCCCGCGCACGTGGCCGAAGAGCGTGTCGGCGAACACGCCGTCGTCGAGGCCGGCCACGTTGACGGCCACGAGCGGTCCGTCGCGGCCGCTTACGGCGTGGGCGGCGCGCACGAGGTTCTCCTTGCCCACGCCCGATTCGCCGCTGACGAGCAAGGGCTGGGGGCTTCCCGCCACGGCCTCGATGTAGGCGAATACCGCATGCATGGCCCGGGAGCGGGTGACTATGCCGGAAAACGCCTCGGGACGGGCCGGGCCGCCGGCCACCAGCCGGCTTTTGACGGCCAGGTTCTCGTCGCGCAGCTCCTGCATGCGGATGGCTCGCAGCACGCCGCCGACGATGCGGTCCTCCTCGTCGGTCTTGACGTAGTAGTCGAAGGCCCCGAGCTTCATGCAGCGCACGGCCGTGTCGAGCTGGCTCACGCCGCTTACGATGATCGCGGTCACGTCGGGATGGCGCTCGGCGATGGCCGCGAGCAGCTCCTCGCCGGAGAGCCCCGGCATGGTGAGGTCGAGCAGCACCAGGCCGACGCCGCCCTTGTCGAGGAGCGAAAGCACCTCGCGGCTGTCCTGGCAGAGAAACGTGTTGGTGATGCCGGCCGAGGATTCGAGGGTCAGCGACAGCGAGCGCAGCCAGGCCGGCTCGTCGTCCACGATGAGGATGCCGAAGGCGGGATAGGGAACGGTGGTCACGCGCCGGATTCCTCCCTGGCCGCGGGCAGCTCCAGGCAGGCCATGGTCCACTCGCCGAGGCGGGATTCGAAGGTGAGCGCGCCGCCGTGCTCCTTGAGGATGCCGGCGGAGACGGAAAGGCCCAGGCCCGTGCCGCCCGCGTCGCGCTTGGTGGTGAAGAAGGGGTCGGTCAGGTGGGGCAGGTGCTCCGGGGCGATGCCGGCGCCCTCGTCGCGCACGCAAAGAATCACCTTGCCGCGCGCCGCGTCGTGGCGGGTGGCGATGGCGATGCCCCGGCTTCTGTCCGGCAGGGCCTGGCAGGCGTTGAGGATGAGGTTGACCACCACCTGTTCGATGCGCTGGGAATTGCCCCAGACCAGCGGCAGGTCCTTTTCGTAGTCCACGCTGAACTGGTCGGTGTGCTTGCGGATGGTGGACTCGACCAGGCGCACGGCCTTGCGCGAGGCGTCGCCCACGTCGATGAGCGACTTGCCGGCCCCCTCCTCCCTGCGGGCGAAATCCTTGAGGTCGTTGACGATGCGTTTGATGCGAAGCGCCCCCTCCTGCATCTCCTCGAGCATCTTGGGCAGTTCCTGGCGCATGCGGCCGTAGGCGATGCCGCCCAAGGTGAACTCCCCTTCCCGCTCGCGCCAGGAATCGAGCAGGCGCAACGCGTCGGCCTGGACCTTGCGCAGGATGGGGATGTTGAGCAGGATCAAGCCGTTGGGATTGTTGATCTCGTGGGCCACGCCCGAGACCAGGATGCCGAGCGCCGCCATCTTGTCGGCCTGGACCAGCTGGCGCTGGTTGCGGGAAAGCTCCTCCATGGCCTCGGTCAGGGAGCGCGTGCGCTGGGCCACCTGCTTGCGCAGGAAATGAGTCCAGAGCATGGAGCCGCCAAGGAGCGTCAGAAGCGGGGTCACCACCGCCCCGACGTAGAGCCCGATGGTCTCCCAGCGGACCTTGCCGTCCTCGAGCACGCCCAGCCACTTGTCGTGGATGGCCTGGTAGCGCCCGGTCTCGCGCAGGATGGCCAGGCCCTCGCTGAAGCGGGCGAGCAGGGCCTCGCGGCCCTGGGGCACGGCGTAGCCGTAGCGCACCGTGGCCACGGACCGGGCCACGGCCTGGATGTTGTCGAGCTTGTTTTCGCGGATGATGTAGCTGCCCGGCAGCATGGCCACCACGGCGTAGTCGCCCTGGCCCGAGGCCAAAAGGCGCAGGCCGTCGGCCGGGGTATCGGACAGGATGAGGTCCTTTTCGAAGCCCTTGGCGGCCAGGGTGTCGTGCATGTAGCCTCCGCGGTGCACGATGACCTTCTTGCCGGCCAGGTCGTCCAGGCTCGACACGGGCGCGGTGTCGCGGCGGGCGAAGATGGCGTGGTTGACGATGATGTGGGGGGCGAAATCCAGGTACTGGTCGCGTTCGTCGGAATAGGTCATGCCTTCGAGGATATCCACCTCGCCGTCCTTGAGGGCTTGCAGCTCCCGAGCCCAGGCCCCGAGGCGGAATTCCACCCGCATGCCCATGACCTCGGCCACGGCCCGGGTGAGGTCCACGTTGAAGCCGGCGGGCTGGCCGTCCTTGTCCAGGAATTCGTAGGGCGGGTAGTCCCGGTCGCCGCCGACCCGGACCGGGCGCAGGATTCCGGGGATGTCCCGGGCGGCGTCCCAGGTCTCGGCGGCAGGGGCCGGGTCGGGCGCCCGAAAGAAAAGCGGCGGCAGGCAAAGACAGGCCAGAAGGAACAAGCGCGCGGCGCGACCGTTCATGGGCATGCCCTGCCGCGTTTCCGGGAGCGCGTCAATTCCCCCGGCGCGGCGCGAGCGGCCGACCCCGTCGGCCGGCCGCTTGCCCAAGGCCGCGTTGTGGCATAACCAGGGCGACAAAGGCGAGACAACGCCTAACGGAGGCCGACCATGCACGCCGACCAGATTTCCAGCCCGTCGCGCTACGCGTCCTACCTGGACGCCCTGCACAAGGCCCTCGCGGCCATGGCCGTCACGGACGGCGAAGGCCGCGAACTGCCCCAGGAGCAGGGACTGCTCGAATGGTGCGCCCTGTGCCACGAGGCCAAACAGGCCGGCCAGACCATGTTCTTCATCGGCAACGGGGCCAGCGCGGCCATGGCGTCCCACATGGCCGCCGACTTCAGCAAGAACTGCGGCTGCCGGGCCATGGCCTTCAACGACGTGGCGCTCATGACCGCGGTCAGCAACGACATCCGCTACGAGGAATGCTTCGCCGTGCCCCTGGCCCGGTTCGCCAATCCCGGCGACCTGCTGGTCACGGTGAGCAGCTCCGGCAACTCCCCCAACGTCGTGCGGGCCATCGAATCGGCCCGCCGCCTGGAGATCAAGGTCGTCACCGTGTCCGGCATGAAGGCCGACAACCGCTCCCGGCGCATGGGGGACCTCAATTTCTGGATTCCGGCCGACACTTACGGCCTGGCCGAGGCCGGACACCAGGCCCTGCTCCACTGCTGGCTGGACATCTTCCTCGAACTGTACGGCGACAATTAGGCGTCGGCGTTCCCCTCCCCGCCGGCCCTCTCGGCCCCCCCGGCTCCGTCGACGAGGCTCCCCTCCACGGCCGCCACGGCCAGCTCCACGCTCGGGTAGACGTCGCCTTCGCCGACGATCTCCATGACGCCGTCGTCGCGCAGCATGCGCATGGCTCGCGGGGCCACGTCGACCAGGACCAGGCGCACGGACATGGCCCGCAGCTCCCCGGCCAGCTCGCGCAGCATGTCCGCGCCGGTGACGCAGATGCGGCGGTTGGCCATGAGCTGCAGCACCAGGACGCGCACGCCCGTGCCGGCCCCGCACCGGGCCAGAACCGCCTCGTGGAACTTCTCGGCGTTGGCGAAAAAAAGCGCCCCTTCCATGCGCAGGGCCTTGATGCCCGGAACCTCCCTGGCCCCGGGGTGCAGGGTCGTGTCCACCCAGGCCACGGCGCAGCCGTCGAGCCGGCCCAGGGCGGACAGGCTCACGCCGCTGGCGAAGACGATCAGGCGCAGAAGCGAGGCGGACACGGCCAGGACCAGCCCGGGCAGGATGTCGAGGACCACGACGCCTAAAAGCGCAATCAGGGCGAGCACGAACTCGTAGCGGTTGATGGCCTGGTAGCGCTTAAGCTCCCCGAGCTTGAAGAGCTTGATGACGGCGTGCATCACCACGGCCCCGAGCACGGATTCGGGCAGGCCCGCGAAGACCGGGGTCAGGAAGCACAGGGTGAGGACGACCAGCACGGCCGTGGCCAGGGAGGAGACGCGGCTGCGCGCCCCGGCCGCGACGTTGACCGCCGTGGAGGACATGCTGCCGCCGGCTAAAAGCCCCCCCAGAAGCGAGGAGCCGAGGTTGGCCAGCCCCAGGGCGCGCAGCTCCCGGTCGGCGTCGACCCGGCTGCCGAAGCGCCGGGCGTAGCTCTCCGCCGCGCCCAGGGCCTGGGAAAAGGCCACCAGGGCCAGGCCCACCGCCGCCGGAAACACGGCCCGCACGTCGGCGATGCCCCAGGCCGGCGCGACCAGGCCGGGAAATCCGGTGGCCACGCCGCGCACCACGTCCACGCCGTGCCGGGCCTCGAGATCGAAAAAGCGCGAGACGATGATGCCAAGGGCCATGACGCAAAACCCGGCCGGCAGGCGCGGCGCCCACCGCTCCAGGGCGAAGAGCAGGGCCAGGGCCGAGAGGCCCACGGCCAGGGCGGACTGGTTGCAGCGCCCGATATTGGCCGCCAGCTGCATGACCTGCATGAAGGTGTCGCCGTGGCCCCGGGGCAGGCCCAGGAGCTTGTGGAGCTGGTTGGCCGCGATATAGACGGCCAGGCCGCTGATGAAGCCGGTCATGACGGGCTTGGACAGAAAGGAGGTGACGCGGCCCAGGCGCAGGAGCCCGGAGGCCAGGAAGACCAGGCCCGTGAGCAGCACGAGCAGGGCCGTGAGCGCGGCGTAGCGGACCGGATCCCCCCCGGCCAGGGGGGCGACCACGGCGGCCATCATGATGGATTCAGCCGAGGTGGCGGCGCAGACCAGCACCGGGCTGCCGCCGAAGAGGAAATAGAGCGGCAGCGAGGCCAAAAGCGTGTACAGGCCGGCGGCCACGGGCATGCCGGCCATGCCGGCGTAGGCCAGGGCCTCGGGCACGAGCACGCCCCACAAGGTCAGGCCGGCCAGGACGTCCGGCCAAAGCGGCCCGGCGACGGCTCCCCCCGTCGCCCAGGCGCGGCGGTCAAGCGGCATGTTCCCTCCCCCGCCCCTGACGCGGCGCGGGCCGGCGGCCTGACGACCGCCGGCCCGCAAGCCCTTCCGACGACGGAAAATCCCGCGACGACGCCACGACGGGGGGGACGTCCCCGCCTCGCGCCCGCGAAAAAAACGCATCCTTTTTTCGCGGGCGATACTTCACAACGACTCTTTTCCCTTAAAAAGACTGGCGTATTTCAGTGACGCGGCCCTAGTGCCCCTGGGGGCCGGTCGGCTCGACCTTGGGCTTGTCCACGCCGAGGCGTTTTTCCGCGAATCCCTGCACCAGCACGTAGAAGACCGGCACCACCAGCACGGCCAGGATGGTGGAGGCCAGCATGCCGCCGAAGACCGCCGTGCCCACGGCCCGCTGGCTGGCCGCGCCCGCGCCCGAGGCGGTCAGAAGTGGCACCACGCCGAGGATGAAGGCGAAGGAGGTCATGAGGATGGGCCGGAAACGCAGCCGGGCCGCCTCCACGGCGGCCTGGGCGATGTCCTCGCCCTTGGCCCGGCGCTCGCGGGCGAACTCCACGATGAGGATGGCGTTCTTGCTGGCCAGGGCGATGAGCAGCACCACGCCGATCTGCGTGTAGACGTTGTTGTCCATGTGCCGGACCATGAGCGCCACCATGGTGCCGAGCAGGGCCAGGGGCACGACCAGGATGACGGCTGTCGGCGTGCACCAGCTTTCGTACTGGGCGGCCAGCACGAGGTAGACCAGGATGACGGCCAGGGCGAAGATCAGGTAGGCCTCGTTGCCGACCTTTTTCTCCTGGTAGGACATGTTCGTCCATTCGATGCCCATGGACGAAGGCAGCCGGTCGCGGCCCATCTGCTCCATGAGCGTGAGAGCCTGGCCCGAGCTGAAGCCCGGGGCGGCCGAGCCGTAGACCGAGGCCGAGGTGTAGAGGTTGTAGCGGGTGAGCACCGTGGGGCCGAGGATGTCCTTGATGGAGGCGACCGCGGACAGGGGCATCATCTCGCCCTTGTTGTTGCGGACCTCGAGCTGGAGCACGTCCGCGGCCTTGAGGCGGAAACGCGACTCGGCCTGGGCCCGCACCTGGTAGACGCGGCCGAACTTGTTGAAGTCGTTGATGTAGGTGGAGCCCATGTAGGTGGAGAGCGTGTTGAAGACGCTATTTAGGCTCACGCCCTTGTACTCCACCTGGGTGCGGTCGATGTCCGCGTAGATCTGGGGCGTGGAGGAGTTGTAGGTGACGTTGAGGGGGGTGAGCGCCGACTGGGTGCGGCCGGCGTCGATGAGGCCGTAGCAGGCGTTCTGCAGGGCCAGGGGGCCGAGGTTGTCCCGGTCCTCCACCATCATCTGGAAGCCGCCGGCCTGGCCCAGGCCCTGGATGGCCGGGGGCACCATGACGAAGGCCACGGCGTCCTGCAGGCCGGCCAATCGCCCCTGCACGTAGCGCAGGATGGTCGCCTGGGTCATGCCCTTGGGCCGCTTGTCCCAGTCGAGGTAGGTGATGAAGATGGCGGCCATGTTGGGCTGGTTGAGGGAGTCGAGGATGGACATGCCGCCGAAGGTGATCCAGTCGGCCACGCCCGGCGCGTCCTTGAGGATGCCGTCGATCTGCTTGATGACGGCGGCCGTGCGCGTGAGCGACGCCGCCGGCGGCAGCTGGACGCTGATGATGGCGTAGCCCTGGTCCTCTTCGGGCAGAAAGCCCGTGGGCAGGGAGGAAAAGCCCCATCCCGTGAGCACGATGAGGACCACGTAGCCCAGCATGGCCGTCTTGGCGTGGCGGACCATGAAGCCGACCATCTTGGCGTAGACGTTCTCGCAGCGCTGGTAGACGGCGTTGAAGCCCCGGAAGAAGGCGTTGAGCTCCCCCTTGTGGGGCTTCATCCACAGGGCGCACTGGGTCGGCTTGAGGGTGGCGGCGTTTATGGCGCTGATCACGGCCGTGGCGGCGATGACCAGGGAGAACTGGCGGTAGAGCTGGCCGGTGATGCCGGGCAAAAACGAGGCCGGCAGAAAGACCGAGATGAGGACCAGGGTGATGCCGATGATGGGGCCGAAGAGCTCCTTCATGGTGAGGATGGCCGCGTCGTGGGGGGAGTTGCCCTGCTCGATGTGGTGGGCCGTGCCCTCCACGATGATGATGGCGTCGTCCACCACGATGCCGATGGCCAGGATGATGCCGAAAAGGGTGACCAGATTGACGGAGAAGCCGAGCATGGCCATGGCGATGAAGGCCCCGAGGATGGTGACCGGCACGGTGGTGGCGGGCACGAGCATGGCCTTGAAGTCCTGGAGGAAGAGCATGATGACCAAAAGCACCAGGATGCCGGCCTCGATGAGGGTCTTGTAGACGTCGTGGATGGCCTGGTTGACGAAGGTCGTGGTGTCGAAGGGGATCTCGTAGACCAGGCCGGGCGGGAAGTCCGCGGCGATCTTCTTCATGGCCGCCTTGATGAGGTCGGCGGTCTGGAGGGCGTTGGCTCCGGGCAGGAGGTAGACCGCGACGAGGCTGGCCGGCTTGCCGTTTTTCTGGGCGAAGAGGTCGTAGGTCTTGCTGCCGAGCTCGACCCGGGCCACGTCCTTGACGCGCACGACCTGGCCGGTCTGGTTGAAGTCGGCCTTGAGGATGATGTCCTCGAACTGGCTGACGTCCTCCAGGCGGCCCTGGGTCTGGATCATGTACTGGAAGTGCATGGTGTCCGGGGCCGGCTGCTGGCCGATCTGGCCGGCGGCCACCTGGACGTTCTGCTGGGACACGGCGTTGACCACGTCCTGGGCCGTGAGTCCGTAGGTCTTGACCTTGTCCGGGTCGAGCCAGAGGCGCATGCCGTATTCGTCGCTGCCGTTGACCGTGACCGAGCCCACGCCGGGGATGCGGGAGAGCTCGTCGCGCACGCGCAGGTAGCCGTAGTTGGAAAGGAACAGGCTGTCGAAGGTGCTGTCCGGCGACTCCAGGGACACGCACAGCAGGATGGCCGTGGACTTCTTCTGGACGGTGATGCCCTGGGCCTGGACCTGCTGGGGCAGGCGGGCCAGGGCCTGGTTGACGCGGTTTTGGACCAGCACCGTGGCCATGTCCACGTTGGTGCCCACCTCGAAGGTGACGGTCAGGGTGTAGGAGCCGTCCGAGGCGCTGTTGGAGCTCATGTAGAGCATCTGCTCGACGCCGTTGACCTGCTGCTCGATGGGCGCGGCCACGGAATCGATGATGACCTGGGGGCTCGCGCCGGGGAAGCTGGTGGTGACCTGCACCGTGGGCGGGGTGATGTCCGGGTACTGGGCCACGGGCAGGCCCAGCAGGGTCACCACGCCGAGCAGCATGATCAGCACCGCCATCACGTTGGCCAGGACCGGCCGTTCGATGAAGAATTTCGAGAACATGGGTGGCAGCCTCTAGGGCTTGGCCCCGGCGGGGGCGGCCTTTGGCGCGGCGGCGACGGCCTCGGCCTTGCCGCCCGGCCGGACCCGTTGCAGATCCGAGACGATGACCTGCTCGTCGCCCGTGAGCCCCTTTTCCACCACCACCATGTCGTCCACCGAGAAGCCCACCGTGACGGGCCGCTGCTCGACCACGCCGTCGCCGCCGAGCACCAGCACGTAGTGCCCGATCTGGCTCTGGCCCACGGCCGTGTCCGGCACGAGCAGCGCGCCGCGTTTTTTAAGCGGGATGCGCACCCGGGCGAAAAGGCCCGGCGCGATCTTGTCCGTGCCGTTGGCCAGCTCGCCGCGCAGCAGGATGGTGCCGGTCTTGGGGTCGATGCCGAGGCCGTAGTAGTCGAGCAGGCCCTTGTAGGGATAATCCGTGCCGTTGCTGAAGCCGACCTCGACCGGGATCTTCTCGTGGTCGGCCGGGGCCCCGGAGCCGCCGCGGCTCTCCTGGAGGCGCAGCAGGTCGCGCTCGCCGAGGGTGAAGTAGACGTACATGGGGTCGTAGCTGATGATGGTGGCGAGCAGCGTCTTCTCGCCGGCCCCGACCAGGTTGCCCACGTCCACGTTGCGCCGGCTGACCCGGCCGTCGAAGGGGGCGGTGACCCGGGTGTAGCTCAGGTTGATCTGGGCGATCTCGATCTGGGCCTTGGCGCTTTCCACCCCGGCCTTGTACTGCTCGCGCTGGGCGTCCCACTTGACCACGTCCGTGTCCGGGCCGGCCTTTTCCTTGAGCAGGTTTTTGGCGCGCACGTATTCGATCTCGGCCTGGTGGAGCCCGGCCTGCTGGCTCATCAGCTGGGCCTTGGCCTCCTGGAGCTTGGCCTCGTAGGGTTCGGGCTGGATGACGAAGAGCAGCTGGCCCTTTTTCACTTCCGCGCCGTCCACGTAGGCCTGCTTGACCAGGAAGCCCTCGATGCGGGCCCGCAGGTCCACGCTGTTGACGGCCTGGGTGTTGCCGGTGAAGAGCAGGTAGTCCGTGACCTCGCGCCGCTCGGGCTTGGCCACCTTCACCTTGGGCGCGGGCGGCGGCACGTATTCGTTGCCACCCTTGCATCCGGCAAGGGCGAAAAGCGTTGCGGCGACGACGCACAGGGCGGCCAGGGCCGCGACGATCCTTCGGTGCTGCGTGTGCATGGGCTGTCCGTCGGCAGGGCCATTCCCCGCGCCGACCGGGCCTTTACGGCCTGCCGGCGGCGGGCCGCTCGGCCTGCCTTGCTGCGTGTTCACATCCGCGAAAAATTCCTCGCCCCGGAGGCGCGCGCTGCCGCCCCGACGCCGCGGCGTCCCGATGCCGATCCCACTTCCCCACTCCTGCGACGGCGCGCCGGGGCAACCCCGGCCGGCGAACCCGAAAATCCGCGCCGCGCCGCGAAATCCGTCCGTCTTCCCCGGGCCGCGGCGCTAGAAGTCGGGCACGTACAGGCGCGCCCCGCTCCTGGCCGGGTCCTCGACCTTGGCCGGGTCTTCCTTGATCTGCCGGCCCCACCAGGTGCGCTTCTCCATCTCGCGCCGCACGTCCTCGGGCACGTAGGGCAGGCCTTCGCGCACCTGCCAGCCGCCGCCCAGGGCCCGGTAGAGGCCGACCAGGGAGGTGGCCACCGTGCCCTGCATGGCCACGAGGTCGTCCTGCTGCTTGAGCTGCTGCTGCTGGGCCACGAGCACGGTGGTGTAGTCGGTCTTGCCTTCGCTGTACTGGATGAAGGCCAGCTCGGCCGAGCGCTTGGCCGCCTCGGCCGCCTGGGCCAGGGAGACCACCTGGGCGCTGGCCCCGATGTAGCTGGCCAGGGCGTCCTCGACTTCCTTGAGGGCCGTGAGCACCACCTGGCGGTAGCGCACGAGCAGTTCCTGGAGCTTGGCGTCCTGGACCCGCACGTTGTTGACGATGCGGCCGTAGTTGAAGAGGTTCCAGGTGAACTGCGGCATGAACTGGGCCATGAACCCCTGCTGGGACAGGAGGTCCGACAGGCGGAACGCGCCCACGTCGCTGGCCAGGAAGCCGACGCTGCCGCCCAGGGAGAACGAGGGGAAGAGGTCGGCCTTGGCCACGCCGATCTTGGCGCACTGGGCCATGGCCGCGTACTCGGCCGCGCGCACGTCGGGCCGGCGGCGCAGGAGTTCGGCCGGCACGCCTACGCCGATCTCCCACGGCGGGGCCGGGATGCCCGAAGCGGCGTCCAGGCCATCAGGCGCCTTGTCCGGAGGCAGGCCCAGGAGCACGGCCAGGGCGTGGCGGTTTTTCTTGATGGCGCTTTCGAAGCCCGGGATGGTGGCTTCGGTGGAGAGCAGCATGGTCCTCGCCTGCTGCACGTCGCGCTCGCTGGTGGCCCCGAAGCGGTAGCGCGCCTCGGCGATCTTGAGGCCCTCGGTCTGGATCTCCACGTTTTGCCGGGCGATCTTGAGCTCTTCCTGGTTGATGCGCAGGTCCAGGTAGGCGGTGGCCACGTCGCCGGCCAGGCTGACCAGGGCGTTGTCATAGTCCGCGGCGCTGGCCCGCAGGGAGGCGTCGGCCGATTCGATGCTGCGGCGGTACTTGCCCCAGAAGTCGATCTCCCAGGAGGCGTTGCCGGCCAGGGTGTTCTGCCAGACGGCGTCCGGGGTGCTGGCCGAGGTGCCCGGCTGGGGCCAGGAGGGACTCAGGTGGCTGATCTTCTCGAAGGAGTAGCCGCCCGAGGCGGTCTGGGTCTGGGGATAGAGATTGCCCACGGCGATGCCGAGCTGGGCCCGGGCCGCGATGACCCGAAGCCCCGCCTCGCGCAGGGGCAGGTTCTGGTCGAAGGAGTCGCGTACGAGCCTGGCCAGCGTCGGGTCGCCGAAGGCTTCCCACCACTCGGTTTGCACGGCGGCCCCGGGCCGCAGGGTCTTGTCCCCGCTCTCCTGCCAGTCCCCGTAGACCGGGGCGTCGGGGCGCTTGAAGTCGGGGCCGACCTTCATGCAGCCGGCGGCAAGCAAGGGCAGCAAAAGCGCCACCCAGAAGGACGACCTGAAACGGATCGCGCGCATGGAAACCGATCCCGTGGCCCGGACGCAGGTTTAAAAATGGAACGCCGCTTCCGCCGAAAAGACAGCCGACGCAAATCGCCGCAAGGGAAAAGCCGCATGCCCCTCTGTTCACGGCACGCTGCGCAGGCGCAGGCCGTCCCGGTCGCGGTGATTTCTCTTTTGTGTGGTTCTTTCTGTTTTGCTCTTTCCTGTCAAGGACTTCGCGACAAAAAGACCGCCTGCCTTCAAAAATACAACATCCCGCCGCTTCCGGGCGACCGCACTGCGTCCCGCCCTTTCCCGTCCGGGCTTGCCTACCTTCTCCGTCCGGCGATGGCGGCGTTTTGCGTGAAACGAACTGTTCCCGTCGCAACGCGCCGTCAATCTCCTGCCGTTTTCAGCCCGTTCCGACCCCGGCGGCGACCAGCTGCAACGCAGGGGCGTCCGCTTGGGCCGAACTGCATGGCCCGCGCCAGGCGGGATTCCTCCCATGGACCAGTCAAGGCGGCGGACGACGCAACGCGGCCGGCCCGGACGGCATCGTCCCGGACACGGCTTGCCTTCCCGGCCGGCCGTGGTACGTTCGCCGCAATCCCCGCCGCCGCTTCGGCCCGCGCGCGGTCGCGGCGGAAATCCTCAACCCCAAGGAGCCCGCCATGCCCCTTGTCCGCGAAGTGACCTTCAACCTGCTGCGCCGCCTGGGCCTGACCACCGTCGTCGGCAACCCGGGCTCCACCGAGGAGACCTTCCTCAAGGACTTCCCGGCCGACTTCACCTACGTGCTGGCCCTGCAGGAGACCAACGTCGTGGCCGTGGCCGACGGCCTGGCCCAGGGACTCAAAAAGCCAGTGCTGGTCAACGTGCACACCGGCGCGGGCATCGGCAACGCCATGGGGGCCCTGCTCACGGCCTGCCTCAACAAGACGCCCCTGATCGTCACCGCCGGCCAGCAGACCCGGCAGATGCTCCTGTCCGAGCCTTTCCTGACCAATTTCGAGCCCACCCAGCTGCCGCGCCCCTACGTGAAGTGGAGCTACGAGCCGAGCCGGCCCCAGGACGTTCCCGGCGCGTTCATGCGCGCCTACGCCATGGCCGTGCAGCAGCCCACCGGCCCGGTGTTCCTGTCCCTGCCGCTGGACGACTGGGACCAGGAGATGGACGACGTGGACGTCTGCCGCACCGTGGCCGCGCGCATCGCCCCGGACCCGGCGCGCCTCGCGGCCTTCGCCGGGCGCATCGCGGCGAGCAGGCGCCCGGCCCTGGTCTACGGCGGCGACCTGTCGCGAAGCCAGGCCTGGGACGCGGGCATCGCCCTGGCCGAGCGGCTCGAGGCCCCGGTCTTTTTCGGCCCGTTCACGGAAAACGTGCCCTTTCCCCAGAACCACCGCCTCTACGCCGGCATGCTGCCGGCGGCCGTGGGGCCCCTGGGCAAGGCCCTGGCCGGCCACGACCTGGTGGTGGTCGTGGGCGCGCCGGTCTTTCGCTACTATCCCTGGGTGCCGGGCGACTATCTGCCGGCCGGAACCGAACTGCTCCAGATCACGGACAGCGCCTACGAGGCGGCCAAGTCCGTGGCCGGCGACAGCCTGACGGGCGACAGCCTGCTGGCCATCGAGGCGCTCCTGGACAGGCTGGGCCAGCGCCCCGCCGGGGAGCCCGGGCCGGCCTTCGTCCACGAAAAGGCGCAGGACATCCTCAAGGACGCCGGCACGCCGCTTACGGCCAAGCAGGTGTTCGCCGCCCTGTCCGAGCACCTCCCCGAGGACTACGTCCTGGTCAACGAGTCCCCGTCCAACATGGGCGAACTGAGCCACACCCTGATCGGGGACATCGCCAAGCCCGACAGCTTCTACACCATGGCCTCGGGGGCGCTCGGCTGGGGCATGCCCGCGGCCGTGGGCCTGGCCCTGGCCGAGCAGCGCACCGGCCGGGGCCGGCCGGTGGTGGCCGTCATCGGCGACGGCTCGTTCCAGTACTCGCCCCAGTCCGTGTGGACGGCCGTGCAGCACGGCGTCCATCTGGTCTTCGTGGTGCTGCGCAACGAGGAGTACGGCATCCTCAAGGCCTTCGCCCTCCTGGAGGAGACGCCGGGCGTGCCGGGCCTCGACCTGCCGGGGTTGGACATCGTCTCCCTGGGCAAGGGCTACGGAGCCAAGGCCTGGCGCGCCGCCGGCCTGGACGAGGTCCGGCGGGGCTTCGCCGAGGCCCTGGCCCAAAAGGGCGTGAGCGTCATCGAGATCCCCATCGACAAAACGATACGCAAGCTCCTGTCCGACTAGGCCTCCCCGGTCCGAAACGGAAAGGGGGGAGGCATGCGCCATGCCTCCCTCCGGCTCGCATCGCACTGCGACGGGCAGGGCCCGGGCGCGCCCGCCTGATGGAACGCGCGCCGGCCGTCCGGCCTATCCGGTCCTGGTCAATGCAACGGGACGCCTTTTGCCATGCACCGTTCCCTGGCGTCGCGTTCGCGGCGACGGCGCAAGGACCGGGGCTCCGGAAAGAACCGGCCCGCCGAGCGCCTTCTTTCCTGACGCCAGGCGGCGCGACCCGCCGCGCCGCGCCGGCCTCGAAGCACCAGCCCGGCCTCTCCGGCCGGCCGGACTGATGCGCCCGCCGAAACAGCATTCCCCTCTCCGTTATCGCTTCCCAACAGCGGGAAAATCCGGTATGCTTTTTCGACTCCTGCCTTCATGAACCTTCTTTCGCATCTTTCCGAAACCGTGCGCCTCAGGAGGTCCACCGTGGCGAACCGCCCCTTTTCCCCGCTTTTCCTCGTCCCGGCGCTTTTGTTCTGCCTCGCCCTGTCCCTTGGCGACGCCCTGGCCGGCAACGAACGGGGCTCCATGACCGGGCCGACCACGGCCAAGGGCTCCACCCAGTCCGACCAGTACCTCACGGTCAAGGCCGTGAAGATCGCCGACAACATGGAGCCGGTCATCCCCCACCCGGACCAGGAGAAGCTGGTCAAGGACAAGCTGGCCGCCCTGGAGAAACGCTTCGGCAAGAAGCCCAACATCGTGGTGTTCCTCACCGACGACGTGGGTTGGATGGACGTGGGCTTCAACGGCGGCGGCATCGCCGTGGGCAACGACACGCCGGTCCTCGACAAGTTCGCGGCCGACGGGCTCATCCTCACCTCGGCCTATTCCCAGCCGAGCTGCACGCCCACCCGGGCCACCATCATGACCGGCCAGCTGCCCGTGCACCACGGCCTGCAGTATCCGCCCATGTACGGCCAGCCCGGCGGCCTGGAAGGGGCCATCACCCTGCCCAAGCTCCTGTCCGACCTGGGCTACGTCACCCAGGGCGTGGGCAAGTGGCACATGGGCGAAAACGAGGGTTCCCAGCCGCAAAACGTCGGCTTCGACGATTTCCGGGGCTTTCTGTCCGTGTCCGACATGTACACCGAATGGCGCGACGTCTACTACAACCCGGAGATCGCCCTCAATCCGGCGCGCTTCGCCTACATGGACAAGCTCGACTTCAACCACAACGACGTGCACTGCGTCAAAGGCCAGCCCTGCCAGGCCGTGCAGCTCATCGACCTGGACACGATCAAGAATCTCGACCAGGACTGGACCGCCTACGCCGAGAAGTTCATCAAGGACCAGTCCGGGGCCAAGAAGCCGTTCTTTCTCTACTTCGGCACGCGGGGCTGCCATTTCGACAACTACCCGAACGACAAGTTCGCCGGCAAATCCCGGGCCCACACCACCTATTCGGACTGCATGGTGGAGGTGGACGACAACTTCGGCCGCATCATGAAGGCGCTTGAGGCGTCCGGGCAGCTCGAGAACACCCTGGTGCTCTTCTCCTCGGACAACGGTCCCGAGGGCGAGGTGTACCCCTACGGCCGCAGCCCCTTCCGGGGCTACAAGGGCACGACCTGGGAAGGCGGGGTGCGCGTGCCGACCTTCGTCTACTGGAAGGGCATGGTCGCGCCGCGCAAGTCCGAGGGGCTGTTCGACCTGGCCGACATCTTCCCCACCGCCCTGAACCTGGCCGGCAAGCCGGGCGCGGAGATCGGCAAGATGCTGCCGGCCGACCGCTACGTGGACGGCATCGACCAGGCCTCCTTCCTGCTGGCCGACAAGGGCGACTCCAACCGGCGCAGCGTCCTGTACTGGATGCTCACCACCTTCGCCGCCGTGCGCATCGACGAGTTCAAGTACCACCAGGCCGTGCAGGTCACGGACCTGATCACCCAGAAGGGCTGGAACGCCGGCTTCTCCGGCGGCGTCCTGGACAAGACCGGCGGCACGCTGATGTTCAATCTCTACACCAACCCCCAGGAGGACGCGAGCGTCGGCCTGCGCCACGACCCGGTCCTGTCCATCCTGCAGACGGAATTCGGGCGCTACAGACGGCAGGTCCTGACCAAGTTCCCGCCGAACTTCAAGCTGCCCAACTAGATCGTCCATGTCCCTCCGCGCCGCGATCAAGCAGCAGGGCGCCCTCGCCCTGCTGCTTTTTTTCCTATGCCCGGCCCCGGCCTCGGCCTCCGCGCCGGAAGGCTACGCCGGCTCGGCCAGTTGCCGCGACTGCCACGCCCGCTTCTACGAACTGTGGTCCACCTCGCGCCATGGCCTGGCCATGCAGCCCTACGACGACGCCTTCGCCGCCAGGGCGCTGCCCGGACAGACCCGGGACGTGGCCGTGGGCGGGCGGCGCTACCAGGCGGCCGTGGGCCCCGGCCAGGGCTACGTGCTCGAAACGGGGCCCGACGGCGAGCGGCGCTACCCCATCGCCCAGGTCCTCGGCGGGAAAAACGTCTACTACTTCCTGACGCCCCTCGAACGCGGCCGGCTCCAGACCCTGCCCATCGCCTACGACGTGGCGGAAAAGGCCTGGTTCGACGTGGCCGCGAGCGGCCGGCGACGCCACCACGGCCAGGCCGAGTCCACCGGCCCGGTGGACTGGCGCGACCCGGCCTACACCTTCAACACCTCCTGCCACGGCTGCCACGTCAGCCAGCTGTCCACCAACTACGACCCGGCCACGGACGCCTACGACACGGCCTGGGCCGAGCCCGGCATCAACTGCGAGACCTGCCACGGCCCGTCCAAGGCCCACAACGAGGCCTGCGCCCAAGTCCCCAAGGGGACCGCGCCCCAGGACCTGCGCATCCTGAGCTGGGGGAAAGGCCTGTCCGTCCCCAGGCAAAACGACGCCTGCGCCTCCTGCCACGCCAAGCTCATCCCCATCACGGCGGGCTTCGCCCCGGGCGACGACTTCTTCGACCACTTCGACCTGGCCGGCCTGGAAAACCCGGACTACTACCCCGACGGCCGGGACCTGGGCGAGAACTTCACCCAGACCTCCTGGATGCTTTCGCCCTGCGCCAGAAACGGCAAGCTTTCCTGCGTGTTTTGCCACACTTCCAGCGGCCGGTTCAAACAGCGCCAGAACCCCGACCAGGCCTGCCTGCCCTGCCACGCCGACAAGGCCGCCGACCCCCAGGCCCACACCCGGCACAAGCCGGACGGCCCCGGCGGCCGCTGCCTGTCCTGCCACATGCCGCAGACGCGCTTCGCCCGCATGGTCCGCACCGACCACTCCATGCTGCCGCCGACCCCGGCGGCGACCCTGCGCTTCGGCGCGCCCAACGCCTGCCAGGGCTGCCACCCGGACAAGGACGCGGCCTGGGCCGACGCCACGGTCCGCTCCTGGCGCTCCCGGGACTACCAGGCCCCGGTCCTGGCCCGGACGGCGCTGATCGAGGCGGCCCGCCGCCGCGACTGGACGACGCTCCCCGACATGCTGGCCTATCTCCGGGACCCGGGCCACGAGCCGGTGTTCGCCGCCGGCCTGGCCCGGCTTCTCAGGGCCTGTCCGGACGCGCGCAAGCGGCCGGCGCTCCTGGCCGCCCTGGCGGACCCCTCCCCCTACGTGCGGGCCACCGCGGCCGAGACCCTGGCCGACGACCGCGACCCGGCCGTGGTCGCCGCCCTGGCCCGGACCACGGCCGACCCGTCGCGCCTGGTGCGCGTGCGCGCGGCCGAGGCCCTGGCCGGAGCGCCGAGCGAGGCCATGCCCGAGGACGCCCTGGAGGCCGTGGGACGGGCCACCATGGAGTTGCAGGCGTCCTTCGACGCAAGGCCCGACGACTGGGCCGGGCGCTACAACCTGGGCAACGACCGGTTGCGGCGCGGGGACCTGGCCGGCGCGATCGAGGCCTATGCCCAGGCCACGCGCCTGCGCCCGGACGCGGCCGCGCCGCGCATCAACGCGGCCATGGCCACGGCCCGGCAAGGCGACCTGGAAGGCGCGGCCGCGCTTCTGGCCAAAGCCCGGGAGGCCGACCCGCAAAGCGCCGTGGCCGCCTTCAACCTGGGCCTGGTGCTGGCCGAACTGGGCAGAAACGACGCGGCCAAGGCCGCCCTGGCCGACGCCCTGGCCCGCGATTCCCGCCTGGCCGAAGCCGCCTACAACCTGGGCCTGCTCACGGTGCGCGACGATCCGGCCGCGGGCCTGGCCCACCTGCGCCGGGCCGCCTCCCTGGCCCCGGGCAACGCCAAGTACGCCAAGGCCCTGGAAGTCTACCAGGCCAGGTACGGCGGCCAATGAGGCCGCCGTCGGCGCCCATCCGGCAAGGCATCGACGACACTCCGAGATTTCTTGAAAAGTCCGTCAAAATGGCCCGCCGCCTCGGGGAGGTCTGGGCGGACCTCCCCGAGGCGGCGGTGTGCGGGCGTCCTTGGCGTCGCGCCCGGAAAACGCGGGCAGGCGCGTTTCCCGGGCGGCGGACCGGACGCCCCTGCGGCGTCGCTGAAAAGCGGACGCGCGGCTAGAAGAGCTTCTTGATGATGGGCGTGAAGTTGATGCGAAACGTCCATTCGTTGCTCGGCTGATTGCTCGGCCGCACCACGCAGTAGTCCGCTTCCACGGCGATCTTGATCGGCAGCTTGCCGAGCATGAAGAGCTTGGCCACGCCCAGTCCCACGGGCAGGGTCAGCCGGTCCTCGGCCTTTTTCTGCTCCCAGTCGATGTAGATGTTGGGGGCCATGCCCACCTGCCAGCTGGGGAACGGCGAATACCAGAGGAAATACTGGATATTGGAGAAACTCACGTTCTCCCTGTCCGGGTCGCCGCCCACGGACCACCACTGCTGCGGGAAAACGCCGACCACCCATTTCGGATCGAGATAGACCGCCGCGACGGCCCCGCCGAGCTGCCATTTGCCCTTGCCGAGATTCTTGTTCGCGGCCGTGGGGAAGACGGCCGTGGGCCCCACGCCCCACATGAAGCCGGATGCGGCGTCGGTATTCGGGGCGAACATGGTCATGAGCCCGATGTCGCCGAAGCCGGAGGTGTAGTCCACCTCGTTGCGTCCGGCCAGATAGGGGCTGTTGTAGAGCGGGATGACGGGACGCACGATCATGCGCACGTCGCTGGACAGGTCCAGGGGCAGGATGGGCTGGAAATTCCAGTTGAACTGGGTCTTCGGGTGCTTGAAGGCCTCGAGCTTGTCGCTTCTGATCTGGTTGAAGTTGAACTGGTTGTTGATCATCCAGAGCTCGCCCACGGGGTTGCTCGATTTCTGCATGAGCTCCTGCATCTTCTCCTTGGGCGCGGCATCCTCGGCCCAGGCATGGAAAGCTCCCCCAAAGAAGGCCAATAAAAACAACAACGGCAACACGGTCTTCTGCATCATTCCTCCCATCCCCACGGAAATTCGTTGCGCGATCCCGACCTCGGACACACGAAAGGCGGCAAGAGTGCGACTGATATAGATTGGCGTCAATTTTTATGCAATCGTGATCTGTTGCTTCCTCGCGGGGACAATGGAGCGGCGCAGAGATGCCCGTGGCAGGGGTGTGCGAAAGGAGCAGCGGCAACCACCGCGCGAAAGTCCAAAAACGAAAAAGGCCCGCGCTCCAGGCACGGGCCTTTTCCTCGCCACCGCAGTGTAGCGATATTCAGGGACAGGATGGAGCGTTATTTAATGAAGCGCACCTGCTGGCAGATCCTGTCGATGATCGGCCCCTTTTTGGCGTTGAACACGGCCTTGTTGGTCTCGAAGAGGTTGTTGCCCTCGCTGTCGATGGAGATGATGAGCGGGCCGAAGGCCTTGACCCGGCTCACCCACAGGGCCTCGGGCATGCCCAGGTCCTGCCACTCCACCCGCTCGATCTCCTCGACCTCGGTTGCGGCCAGCACGGCGCAGCCGCCGGGAAAGACCGCGTGCAGGGCCTTGTGCTTCTTGCAGGCCGCCGCGGTCCGGGGGCCCATGCCGCCCTTGCCCACGATGAGCTTGACCCCCGTGCGCTCGATGAACTCCTCCTCGAAGCGCTCCATGCGCATGCTCGTGGTGGGGCCGATGGAGATCATCTTCCAGCCGTCGCCGTCCTTGGCCACGATGGGGCCGGCGTGGAAGATGGCCAGGCCGGCCAGGTCCACGGGCAGCTTGCGGCCGAGCTCGATGAGCCGGCGGTGGCCCACGTCGCGGCAGGTGACGAGATAGCCGTCGAGATACACCACGTCGCCGACCCGGATGGCGGCGATGTCCTCGTCCTTGATGGGGGTGGAGAGCACCTTTTTCACAGCACGGCCTCCTTGTGGGAGAGGATTTCATAGCTGGCGCAGTCCGGGGCGACGCGGATGGTCCCGCGCCGGTGGGCCCAGCAGCCCGTGGACACGCCCACGCCGATGGTGGAGGGATGCCGCGCCGAATTCTCGATGTGCACGCCCATCACCGAACAGTTGCCGGAAAGCCCCTGCGGGCCGATGCCCACCTCGTTGAGGCCGTCCTCCAGCAGCTTTTCCATGGCCGCCGCCCGGGGATCGGGGTTGCGGCTGCCGATGGACCGAAAAAGGGCCAGCTTGGAGAGCCGGGCCGCCGTCTCCACCGAGGTGGACACGCCCACGCCCACCAGAAGCGGCGGGCAGGCGTTGACGCCGTAGGAGGTGACGACGTCGAAGACGAACTGGACCACGCCCTCGTACCCGGCCGAGGGCATGAGCACCTTGGCCGCGCCGGGCAGGCTGCAGCCGCCGCCGGCCATGTAGACCTCGATCTCGACGGCGTCGCCGGGCACGATCTCCCAGTCGATCCAGGGCACGCGCAGGCCGGTGTTGTCGCCGGTGTTCTTTTCCACGAACGTCTCCACGGCGTTGTGGCGCAGCGGGGCCTCGCGGGTGGCCCGGCGCACGGCCTCGGCGAGCACCTCGCGCAGTTCGCCGAGCAGGGGGAAGCCGGCCCCGGCCTTGACGAAGTACTGGATGACGCCGGTGTCCTGGCAGCAGGGCCGGTCGAGGTTGTCGGCGGCGGCGAGGTTTTCGAACATGGAGTCGAAGACCACGCGCGACAGCTTGCTTTCCTCGCCCTGGCGCAGGGCGGCGAGCTTGCCGAGCACGTCCGTGGGCAGACGCTTGCCCGCGTAGCTCGTGAACCGGGCCATGATGTCCGTCAGCGACCGTTTCGCCTCGTGCTTGTCCATGCGCACGCTCCTTTGGCATCTCCCCGGCGGCGGGACGCGCCGGCCGGGTCAGCAGGTTTCGCCGAGAAGGGCCAGCTGCGACTTGATCTTCTGCGCGCTGGCCAGCAGGGCCTGGCCCTCCTCGTCGGTGAGTTCCAGTTCCAGGACGTCCTCCACGCCGCTCGCCCCGAGCTTGACCGGCATGCCCACGAACACGTCGCGCAGGCCGTATTCGCCGGTGAGGTAGGCGGCGCAGGGCAAAATCTTCTTCTTGTCCATGACCACGGCGGCCACCATCTGGATCACGGCCGAGGCCGGGGCGTAGAAGGCGCTGGTCTGCATGAGCCGGATGATCTCGGCCCCGCCGTCGCGGGTGCGCTCGATGAGCGCTTCCAGGCGCTCCCGGGGCAGCAGCTCGGTGACCGGGATGCCGGCCACGGTGGAGTAGCGGGGCACGGGCACCATGTCCTCGCCGTGCTCGCCGAGCACCATGGCCTGGACGTTTTCCACGGACACGCCCAGCTCCTTGGACAGGAAGTACTGGAAGCGGCTGGCGTCCAGGATGCCGGCCATGCCGGTGATGCGGGTGCGGGGAATCTGCCCGGCGCGCATGGCCACGTGGCACATGACGTTGAGCGGATTGCTCACGATGATGTAGAAGGCGTAGGGGCTGTACTTGGCCGCGTTGGTCACGCAGTCGCGCACGATGTCGGCGTTGATGCGCAGCAGGTCGTCGCGGCTCATGCCCTCCTTGCGGGTGGCCCCGGCCGTTACGATCACGATGTCCGAGTCCCGGGTCTCCTCCAGGTCCTCGCCGGACAGGCACACCGGCTCCAGGAGGTCCACGGGGCTGGCCTCCAGGATGTCCAGGGCGATGCCGGCCGCCTTGGTGGGGATGCGGTCCACCAGCACGACCTTCTTGCAGACCTTGCGTTCGATGAGCCGGCGCGTGACCGCGCCGCCGACGTTGCCCGCGCCGAAGACGGTGACTTTTCCGTTCATGACTGCTCCTTGGAGGGTTTTCCCTGGACGTTACCACGTTCCGCTTCCGGGCGGACAGGGGGAAGTTGCTCCTTCGGCCTGGGCCGGCGACGGTTTCCGGCCATTGTCGCATTGCGCTGAAGCAGGAAGCGTTCCACAATTATTTTCAATAAATTCAGGATGATCGGAAATACTTGTTGCATATCTCAAACCAATATGCTCCAAATGGTTTCAAAATGTTTCATATCGTCTCAAGGACGCGCCCATGGCCACCATCGCCCTCATCGCTCTCAACAGGCGCATGCACGAAACCGCTCGCGAACTCTTGTGCGGTCAAAACGGCGATGTCCTCCTGGCCGAAGGGCTCATGGAACCGGCTGTGGCCGTGGCCCGCAACCTGGCCGAGCGCGGCGTCGAGGCCGTCATTTCCCGGGGGGCCACGGCCCGGTGCATCCAGGCCGCCCTGCCCGACCTCTCGGTGGTGGACATCTCCACCTCCAGCCTGGACCTGCTCACCGCCCTCTACGCCGCCTCGGTCCAGACCCGGCGGCTGGCCGTGGTGGCCTTTGCGCCCATGACCGAAGGCGCGGCCGAAATCGGCCGCATGCTCGGGCTCGACGTCACGGTCCACGAACTCAAGACGCAGGAGGACATCGCCCCGGCCGTGCTGTGGGCCCGGGCCCAGGGCGCGCAGATGGTGGTCGGCGGCTACATCACCGACCTCGTGGCCCGACGGCTCGGCGTGCCGAGCCGCCCCGTGGAGTGCAGCCCCCAAAGCCTCCTGGCCGCCGTGCGCGAGGCCCGGGCCATCGTCCACGGCCGGGCCGTGGAAAAGGCCAAGAACTCCCTGCTGCGGGCCGTGCTCACCTCCACGGACAACGGCATCGTGGCTGTGGACGGGGACGGCCGGGTCACGGTGCTGAGCCCCGTGGCCGGCAAGCTCCTGCGTTGCGAGGAGGCCGCGGCCGTGGGCCGGCCCGTGGACGAGGTCTGGCCCCGCTCGGGCCTGCCCCAGGCCCTGGCCACGGGCCAGGGGGCAGTGGGCGAGGTGGATCGCGTCGGCGACCGGGAGATCGTGTGCACCAGGACGCCGGTGCGCGTGGACGGGCGCACCGTGGGCGCGGTGGCCACCATCCACGACGCGCGCCACATCCAGCGCATGGAGGCCACGGTGCGCCGGCGCGTGCTGGCCTCGGGACATGTGGCCGCGGCCCGCTTCGAGGACATCCTGGGCGGGAGCCCGGCCCTGCGCCAGGCCGTGGCCATGGCCCGGGACTACGCCCGCACCGCCGCCACCGTGCTCCTGCACGGCGAGACCGGCACCGGCAAGGAGCTCTTCGCCCAGGCCATCCACAACGCCAGCCCGCGCCGCGACGGGCCGTTCGTGGCCGTCAACTGCGCCGCCTTGCCGGGCCAGCTCCTGGAAAGCGAGCTTTTCGGCTACGAGCCCGGAGCCTTCACCGGCGCGAGCCAGAAGGGCAAGGCCGGGCTTTTCGAGCTGGCCCACGGCGGGGCCCTCTTCCTCGACGAGATCGCCGAGATGGGTCTGGAGCTCCAGGGCAAGCTCCTGCGCGTGCTCCAGGAAAAAAAGGTCATGCGCCTGGGCAGCGACCAGGTCATCCCCGTGGACGTGCGCGTGGTGGCGGCCACCAACAAGAACCTGGGCCGGCTCATGGCCGAGGGGGCCTTTCGCGACGACCTCTTCTACCGCATCAACGTCCTGCGCCTGCCCCTGCCGCCGCTGCGCCGCCGCCGGGAGGACATCCCCGGCCTGGCCCGCCGCTTCCTGGACCAGGCCGCCGAGCGCCCGGGCGGCCATGGCCTGACCGCCGGAGCCGAGCGCGCCCTGTGCCGCCACGACTGGCCCGGCAACGTCCGGGAGCTGCAAAACCTCATGGCCCGGGTGGCGGCCACCCACCGGGAATACGACGTGCCCGAGTCCCTGGTCCTGGCCCTGCTCGACGACGCCCCGGTCGGAGCCGGCCCGGGCCGCGAGCCCCGGCCGGGAAGCGCCGGGGAGGACCGCATCCGGGACGCCCTGGAGCGGACCGGCGGCCGGGTGGGCGCGGCGGCGAGGCTCCTGGGAATCAGCCGCTCCACCCTGTGGCGGCGCATGCGCCGGGCGTAAGGGGCGCGCCGCGGCGCGGTCAAAGAGGGTTTACCGACCCTCCCGACAAAGCGTAAGCACAGACCATGGCCGCCGCCGCGCGGCCGGGGGACGTCATGCCGGAACCGTTTCGCACCAGGCTCAACCTGCGACAGCGCATCGTCGCCATCCTGCTCCTGTACGTCATCGGCATCGGCGCCATGGCCTTCGTGTCCTACGGGGACCTGTCCACCATGGAGGACAAGCTGGAATTCATGCGCCTGGGGCATGTCATCGCCAACACCATCCTCGAGGTGCGCCGCTACGAGAAGAACTACCTCCTCTACGGCCTGCCCGAGGACTTGAACGAGGACCGGCGCTACCTCGACGAGTCCTTCAAGACCCTGGCCGCGCTCACGGCCGAGGCCCGCGACCTCAAGGTCTCGCCCCAGCTCGACGCCATGGGGGCGCTCCTTCGCCAGTACCGCGAAGGCCTCGACGCCCTGGCCGCCTCCGGCCCGGGCCAGGTCGAGGCCGAGGGCGAGGCGGCGCTGAAACTGCGCGAAATCGGCAAGGCCCTGGCCGAGGCGGCCGACCGGGTGGTGGAATTCGAGCGCGAACGCATCCGCGACCTGCTGCGCCTGCTGGCCTGGCAGCTGCTCGGCGCGGTGGCCGTGGCCCTGGCCCTTGGCGTCGCCCTGCCGGTGCTCATGTTCCGCAACATCTTCAAGCCGCTGGGCATCATCCGCTCGGCCACCCGCGACATCGCCGCCGGGCGCTACAACCGCATTCCCGTGGTCGCCACCAGCGACGAGATCGAACAGGTGATGGAAGCCATCAACCGCATGGTGGCCGAGATCGAACGCCGCCAGGACCAGCTCGTCCAGACCCGCAAGCTCTCCTCCATCGGCACCCTGACCGCCGGCGTGGCCCACCAGCTCAACAATCCGCTCAACAACATCTCCACCTCCTGCCAGATCGCCCTGGACGAGCTGGAGACCGCCGACCCGGCCTTCTTGCGCAAGCTCCTCGGCAACGTCGGCCAGGAAACCCTGCGCGCCCGGGACATCGTCCAGGGCTTGCTGGAATTCTCCCGGGCCCGCGAATTCTCCCTGCGCCCGGTCAACCTGGCGGAACTGGCCGCGCGCACCCTGCGCCTGGTCAAATGCCAGGCCTGCTCGGGCGTGCGCCTGCGCGCCGACGTGCCGGACGACCTGGTGCTCGCCGCCGACGCCTCGCGGCTCCAGGAAGCCTTGCTCAACCTGCTTTTAAACGCCATCCAGGCCGTGGGAAACGAGGGCGAGGTCCAGCTCGCCGCCCGCCGCGACGACGAAGCCGGCCAGGCCGTGGTCACCGTGTCCGACACCGGCCCGGGCGTGCCTGAGGAAATAAGAAGCCGCATCTTCGACCCCTTCTACACCACCAAGGAGGAAGGCAAGGGCACGGGACTCGGACTCTCCATCGTCTACGGCATCGTCGAGAAGCACGCCGGGGCCGTGGCCGTGGAAAGCGCCCCGGGCCAGGGCGCGTCCTTCGTCATCCGCCTGCCCCTGGCCGAAGCCCCCGCCCGGGAAAGCGAGCCCCGGCCGTGAGCAAGGAACGCATCCTGGTCGTCGAGGACGAGGAAATCGCCCGGGAAAACCTCGTCCACATCCTGGCCAAGGCCGGCTACCGCCCCAAGGCCGCCGCCGACGGCCGGCAGGCCCTGGCCGCCCTGGCCGAGGAAGCCCACGACCTCGTGCTCACCGACCTGCGCATGCCGGAAATGGACGGCATGGAGCTGCTCGCCGCCGTCAAGCGCCGCTACCCGGAAGTGGAAGTCATCGTGGTCACCGGCCACGCCGCCGTGGACTCGGCCGTGGCCGCCATGCGCCAGGGCGCGTTCACCTACGTGGCCAAGCCCGTGCAGGTGGCCGAGGTGCTGGCGCAGGTGGCCAAGGCCCTGGAAAAATCCGCCATGCGCCGGGAACTGGCCAGCCTCAAGCGCAAGGTCGATCCCGCCTCCGGGCTTTCCCGCCTCATCGGCCAAAGCCCGGCCATGGAGGCGCTTCGCGAAGCCATCGTCCAGGTCGCCCGCCTGGAATGCAACGTGCTCATCACCGGCGAGACCGGCACCGGCAAGGAGCTCGTGGCCCGCACCGTCCACGACCTGAGCCCCCGCAGCGAAGGCCGGTTCATGGCCGTCAACTGCGGCGCGTTCTCCGAGGAGCTCATCAGCAACGAACTCTTCGGCCACGAACGCGAAGCCTTCACCGGCGCGGCCGCCCGGCGCAAGGGCCTCATCGAGGCCGCCTCCGGCGGCACGCTCTTCCTCGACGAGATCGGCGAACTGCCGCTGCCCATGCAGGTCAAACTCCTGCGCGTGCTCCAGGAACGCACCTTCCTGCGCGTCGGCGGCACCGAGGAAGCCCCCATGGACGCCCGCGTGCTCTCGGCCACCAACAAGGACCTCAAAAAGGAATCCGAAACCGGAGCCTTCCGCCAGGACCTCTTCTACCGCCTCGACGTCGTCACCCTGCACGTGCCGCCGCTCGCCCAGCGCCGCGAAGACATCCCGCTGCTCGCCCGACACTTCCTGGCCAAACATGCCGGGACGCTTTGCCGCGAAGTCTCCCTCTCGCCCGAAGTCCTCGACCGGCTGCTCCTCTACGAATTCCCCGGCAACGTCCGCGAACTGGAGAACATCGTCCAGAAAGCCCTGGCCATCTGCGACGGCGGGGTCATCGAACCCGCGCACCTGCTCGCCGACCTGCGCGACGAACGCGTGCGCCCCACCCGCACCGCCCGCAACGCCTGGCCCACCCTCGAAGAACACGAGAAGCGCTATATCCGCGACGTGCTCGAGGAAGTCGAAGGCAACAAATCCAAAGCCGCCCGCATCCTCGCCATCGACCGCGTCTCGCTGTGGCGCAAGCTGAAGCGCTACGGACTGGAGTAGCAATCGGGGCGCTGCCCCGAACCCCGCTGGGGGGAGTGACTCCCCCCAGGCCCCCCGTCCGGCGTAGGCGGGCGGGGGTGGCTGCGGTCACCGTTGCCGTTGCCGTTGGCGGATCGAAGATGGGGGCGGAATTTCGCCTGCCGGTGCCGCCGCTGACGCGGCAGGCTCGGCA
>JAEWCY010000006.1 GCA_023390395.1 Pseudomonadota bacterium
CGTCGATGGAGCCGAAGTTGCCCTGGCCGTCCACGATGGGGTCGCGCATGGAGAAATCCTGGGCCATGCGCACCAAGGCGTCGTACACGGACTGGTCGCCGTGGGGGTGGTATTTACCGATGACGTCACCGACGACGCGGGCGGATTTCTTGTACGGCCGGTTGTACGAGTTGGACAGCTCGTGCATGGCGTAGAGGATGCGCCGGTGCACGGGCTTGAGTCCGTCGCGCACGTCCGGGATGGCCCGGCCGATGATGACGCTCAAGGAGTATTCCAGATAGGACTTCTTGAGCTCTTCCTCGATGTTGATCACGTTGCTCACAGTATGCTCCATGGGTATGCGGATGCCTCCGGCGGCCAGGGGCTCGGCCCCTGGACCCCGCCGGGGGGATCATCCCCCCGGACCCCCGGCAAGGGGCAATGGTCGGCGATGGACATCAAAATGGCCTCTCGCCCCTACCCCCCCCTTGAAAAGTCTTTGGAAGGGGGTTTGGGGGAAACCTTTCTTCAGAAAGGTTTCCCCCAATCTTCAATTTTAAATATCCAACTCCCGCACCGACAGCGCGTTGCGTTCGATGAAGTCGCGGCGGCCTTCGACCTTTTCGCCCATGAGCTGGGAGAAGATGTCGTTGGCTTCGCCGGCGTCGTCGATGGAGACCTGAAGGAAGCTGCGCTTTTCCGGATTCATGGTGGTTTCCCAGAGCTGTTCCGGGTTCATCTCGCCCAGGCCCTTGTAGCGCTGGATGTTGATGCCTTTTAAGGCGTCGTCCATGAGGGCCTTGTAGAGGTCGAAGAAGCCGGAGACCTCGCGGGATTCCTCCTTGCGGGCGATGCGCAGGGGCAGCTCAGGGCAGTCGGCCAGGAGCTGGCCGTAGGTCTCGTGGGCGCGGCGGTAGATCTTGGAGCTGAAGAACTCCACGGCGATGCGGTGCCGGGCCTGGTTCTGGCTGATGAAGACCGCGAACAGGCGCTTTTCGTCTTCGAGCTCCTCGGCCTCGATCTCCAGGTGGTAGCCTTTCTCGGCCAGGTAGGCGGTCAGGGCCGGAGACACGGCGTCGCCGGCGAAGTCCGACGGGGCCAGGCGTTCGTAGCCGAGCAGCGCCGTCAGCAGGTCGTCGGGCAGGCCGTAGCTGGCCGCCTCGTGGATGCGCGCCTCCAGGAACCGGATGCGGTCGAGCAGGCCGGTCAGGTCTTCGCCGGCGAAGCCTTTCTCGCCGGAGGAAACGGTCACGTCCTGGCCGATGCGGCTCATGAGGAACTGGGAAAGCTCCTCGTCGTCCTTGATGAAGCGTTCGAAATCGCCCTTGAACACACGGTAGAGCGGCGGCTGGGCGATGTAGATGTAGCCGCTTTGCAGGAGCTTCTCGTAGCGCCGGTAGAAGAAGGTGAGGAGCAGGGTGCGGATGTGCGCCCCGTCCACGTCGGCGTCGGTCATGATGACGATCTTGTGGTAGCGCAGGCGGGCGTAGTTTTCCGCCTCCTTTTCCTCGTTCTCGTCGTCGCCCATGCTGGGCGTGGGGCCCATGGCCGTGATGAGGTTCCGTATTTCCTTGTTGCCGAGCATCTTGTCCGTGCGGGTGCGCTCGACGTTGAGGATCTTGCCGCGCAGGGGCAAAATGGCCTGGAAGCGCGGATCGCGCCCCTGCTTGGCCGAGCCGCCGGCCGAGTCGCCCTCGACGATGAAGAGTTCGGATTCCTCGGGGTTCTTGCTCTGGCAGTCGGCCAGTTTGCCGGGCAGGGAGTGGTCGGAGAGCGCCCCCTTGCGGCGCACCAGCTCCTTGGCCTTGCGCGCCGCCTCGCGGGCCCGGGCCGCGTCCACGGCCTTTTCCACGATGGCCTTGGCGTCCTTGGGGTTCTCCTCGAAGTGGACGTTTATCGCCTCGAAGACGACCTTGGCCACGATGCCGGCCACCTCGGAGTTGCCGAGCTTGGTCTTGGTCTGGCCCTCGAACTGCGGGCTGGGGAGCTTGACCGAGACCACGGCGGTCAGTCCCTCGCGCACGTCGTCGCCGGTCAGCTTCTGCTTGAACTTCTTGGGGATGTCCGCCTTCTCGATGTAGGCGTTGATGGCGCGCGTCAGCGCCGTCTTGAAGCCGGCCAGGTGCGTGCCGCCCTCGCGGGTGCGGATGTTGTTGGCGAAGGTGAGGACTTCTTCCTTGTAGTTGGCGTTGTACTGCAGGGCGAAGTCCGTGACCACGCCGTCGATCTCGCCCAGACCCTCGATGATGTCGTGGATGGGCTGCTCGCCGGCGTTGAGGTCGGCCACGAAGCGCTTGAGGCCGCCGTCGAAGCGGTAGGTCACGCGTTCGTTCGAGCGCTCGTCGCGGAAGTCGATCTCCAGGCCCCGGTTGAGGTAGGCCAGTTCCTCGAAGCGCTTGGCCAGGGTCTCGTGGGAGAACTGGTTGGTCTCGAAGATCTCGTCGTCGGGCATGAAGCGCACGGTGGTGCCCGTGGATTCGGCCTCGCCGATGACGGTGAGCTTGGTGACCGGCACGCCGCGCTCGTAGCGCTGGTGGTGCTTCTGGCCGCCTCGGCGCACCGTGACCTCGAGGTATTCCGACAGGGCGTTGACCACGGACACGCCCACGCCGTGCAGGCCGCCCGAGACCTTGTAGGTTTCGTTGTCGAACTTGCCGCCGGCGTGCAGCACGGTCATGACGACCTCGACCGCCGGCCGGTGCTCCTTGGGGTGCATGTCCACGGGGATGCCGCGGCCGTTGTCCGAAACGGTCACGGAGTTGTCCAGGTGGATGGTCACGGTGATGCGGTCGCAGAAACCGGCCATGGACTCGTCGATGGAGTTGTCCACGACTTCGTAGACCAGGTGGTGCAGGCCCCGGTAATCCGTCGAGCCGATGTACATGGCCGGGCGCTTGCGCACGGCCGACAGGCCCTCGAGAACGGTGATGGAACTGGCGTCGTACGACGTCTTGTCCTGACTCATGCGATGTCTTCCTCGCTATAGTACGTCTCTTCCACGATCTTCATGGGCATGATGATGACCAGGCAGTCCGCGTCCTCGTCGCCGCTGATGCCGCAGGGGCCCTCGGCCCCGGTCAGCGTCAGGGTCACCCGGGGAGAGTGGAAATGCCCGAGGATGTCGATGATGTCCTTGGTGGGGAAAGCCACCTTCTCCAGGTCGCCGGCGAAGGCGCATTCCAGGGTTTCCGAGGCCTCGCCGGCCTCCTGGCCCTGGCTGCGCAGCGACAGCTCGTTTGGCCCCTCGAACAGGAAATAGGCGCAGCGGTTGTTGTCCGTGTTGAAGATGGCCACGCGCTCCAGGGCGTCCACGAGCTCCAGCCGATCGATGGACAGCGTGGACACGCCTTCGGTCGAGAGCTTGGAAACGAAGGTGTTGTAATCCGGATACTGGTAATAGCTCAAGGGCAGGCTGAAGGTCTCGATTTTCGGCGCGGCGTCCGCGTCGGCCGCGTCCTTTTGCTGGGTGCGGAAAAACAGCCGCTTCTGGCTGATGGCCAGTTCGATCTCGTCGGCGGTGAGCCAGCGCTTGAGTTCGGCCACGTACTTCTTCTGGATGAGGATGCCCTCGGCCGGGAGCAGGGCGTGGACGTCGTCGTTGAGAAATCCGACCAGGGAGAACTGGTGGCCGTTTAAGCCGCAGACTTCCACCTTGGCCTCGGCCGCGGGCTTTAAGAACATGCAGGCCATGGCCTCCATGGTGTCCTCGTCGGAGATGCAGTAGGCCACGCGGTCGATGAGCTCCTGGAGGAAGTCGCCGGACCAGGTGACGGCCTCGGCCGCCGGGAAGGGCGAGAAGCTCTGGAACCAGTTGCGGTCGGACACGGGCAGCTTGTAACGCCGCGTGCCCTGCTTGATGAGCAGGTTGCCCGAGGCGGCGTCCAGGGTCAGGCCGATCTCGCCCGGCGGGAGCTTCCGGACCAGTTCGAAGAAGTTCTTGCCCTGCACGCCGCAAAGCCCCTCCTCGACGACCTTGGCCGCGTACTGGCCGGTGAATTCGAGGCTCGAGTCCGTGGACAGGATGCGCAGCACGCCCGAGGCGGCCTCGAGCCAGATGGTGCGCAGAAACGCCGCCCCGGTCTTGGCCGGGATGATGGCCGACGACTTCTGCAGGCCGTCGATGATGTCGTTGCGGAAAACCTTCAGTTGCATGGGCGTCTCCTTGGCCGGCGCCGCCGCGCGGCTGCATGGTCGCTTTTCAGGTTGGAAGCCTCCGGCGGCCAAAGGGCCGACGCCCTCTGGACTCCCGACTCCCGGCGGTTCGAACCGCGGCAGGGATTCTTCTTCTGGGATGAAAAGAAGTTTTGTGGGATCAATAGGGGAGGCCTCATATGTCATTTAATGTATTAACATGCTGTTTAAGCACATAAAAAAAGGAAACTTCCCGGGAACGGCCAAGGCGCGGGGGAACAAACGCCGTCCCTGCCGGGTCAAGACGGACCGCCTTGGCGGCATTTTTTCGCCAATTGCCGGAAAAGAAGTTTCGTTTCTCTGTCATCATCCTGAATTTTTTGAAACTTCCGGATGGAGTACAGGACCGTGCTGTGGTCCTTGCCGCCGAAGACCTTGCCGAGCGCCGGGTAGGACATGCCGAGCAGCGTGCGGCAAAGGGCCATGGCCGCCTGCCGGGCGAAGACGAGCTCCTTGCGCCGGGACTGGCCCACGAGATCGGCCACGGCCAGGGAGAAATGCTCGGCGCACACGGCCAGGACGCGCTCGGGCGTCACTTCCGGCAGGGCCTGGTCCTCGGACAGGCGGACGTGCTTGCTGAACTCGGCCTCGGTGAGTTCCTTGCCGCCGTGGCGGCGGAAGGCCTCGATGCGAAGAAGCACCCCTTCGAGCTGGCGGAAGCCGTCGAACCGGCTGGCCAGGGTGACGACCTGGTCCCGGGCCAGGCCCAGGCGCTTCTCGCGGTTGGCCGCCTCGACATAGGCGATGCGCACGTCGAGGTCCGGGGCCTTCAGGTGGACCATGAGCCCCCATTCCAGGCGCGACTTGAGGGTCGGGGAGAAGAAGTCGCAGGCGCCCACCCGCTCGCGGCTGGAAAAGACCATCTGCTTGCCGGCGTCGTGGAAGGCGTTGAAAAGGACCACCAGCTCCTGCTCCAGTTCGGGCATGCGCTTGAGGTCGGTCAGCTCGTCGATGAAAAGCCACTGGCTGCCGGCGATGGCCGCCCGGGCCTCGTGGCGGTTGGCGCCGGCATCGGCGAAGCGGTTCTGGATGTCGGCCAGGGAGCCGAAAAAGACGGATTGGGCCGGGCGCTGGCGGGCGGCGGCGTTGGCCATGGCCCGCAGCAGGTGGGACTTGCCCGAGCCCGGCGGACCGCAGACCAGGAAGGGGTTGTAGCGCACCTCGGCGTCCTGGGCCGCTTCCCGGGCCAGGGCCAGGGGGAAGTGGTTCTTCTCGTTGGCCAGGAAGGTGTCGAAGGTGAAGCGGTGGCCGAAGGGGAAATCCGCGGCCGCCTGGGGCAGCTCCAGGGGCGCGGCGGCGTGGCCGTTGCCGCCGAGGCGGTTGTGGTAGTGCACGGCGTAGCCCGGGCCGAGAAACCGGCGGACCTCTTGTTCGAAGAGCTCCTTGGCCGAGGATTCGAACCAGGCGGCGAAGTAGGCGTGGGGAAAGCGGACGCGGCAGGACCGGTCCGATTCGCTGACCGAAAGGTCAAGGGGATCGAACCAACGGCGCAATTCCTGCTCGGGGCAGGTGCGCGCGAGGTGCTGGCGGAAATCGTCCTTGAGCACGCCTTCGCCGGAAGCGGTCAGGGCCATGGGCGGCATCCGACCGGTACAAATTGTTTCGTCATATTGGTATGTTGTACTGAGGACCCCGGACCCCTCCCCAAGGCCGCGAGGAATGTCCTTGATAGCGCATTTCGTCGCTTTAGCCAAGGGGATGCCCGGCCGTGTTGCCATCGGGCCTGAAATGGGCCAAGTAGAGCGCCTGCCGGCCGTGGAATGCGGCCGGGAGGGGGGATCGGCATGAGCCACGAGGTGAAAAAAACCGTCGCCGAGATCAATCGGCGCATCGAGCAGGGCAAGGCCGTGGTGCTCACGGCCGCCGAAATGGTCGAGACCGTCCGCCGGCTCGGCAAGGTCAAGGCGGCCAAGGAAGTGGACGTGGTGGCCACGGGCACCTTCTCGCCCATGTGCTCCTCGGGCATGCTGTTCAATTTCGGCCAGGAGCCGCCGGTCATCAAGGCGCAGAAGGTCCGGCTCAACAACATCCCTTGCCATGCCGGCCTGGCCGCCGTGGACGCCTATCTCGGCGCGACGGAGCTGCCCAAGGAGGATCCCCTCAACAAGATCCATCCCGGCCGGTTCAAGTACGGCGGGGCCCACGTCATCGAGGACCTGCTGCGCGGCAAGGCCGTGCGCCTGGCCTGCGAGGCCTACGGCACGGACTGCTACCCGCGCCGGGAGCTGGACAAGGACGTGACCCTGGCCCAGCTCAAGTACGCGGCGCTACTTAACCCGCGCAACTGCTACCAGAACTACAACGTGGCCGTGAACCTCACCAGCCGCATCGTCTACACCTACATGGGGCCGCTCAAGCCCAATGCCCGCAACGCCAACTTCGCCACGGCCGGCGAGCTCTCGCCCCTTTTCAACGACCCGTACTTGAAGACCATCGGCCTTGGCACCCGCATCTTCCTCGGCGGCGGCGTGGGCTACGTCATCGGCGCGGGCACCCAGCACGATCCCCGGCCCAAGCGCAACGAGCGCGGCATCCCGCTGTCCGCCTCGGGCACGCTCATGCTCAAGGGCGACATGAAGGGCATGAACCCGCGCTACGTCCGGGCCGTGTCCATCCTCGGCTACGGCGTGTCCCTGGCCGTGGGCGTGGGCATCCCCATTCCCATTTTAAACGAGGACATGGCCTTTTTCACCGGCGTGTCCGACGCGGACATCCAGATGCCGGTCAAGGACTACGGCCACGACTATCCCAACGGCATCGGCCGGGTGCTCGGCTACGTCACCTACGCCGAATGCCGCAGCGGCGAGGTGATGGTCAACGGCAAGCCGACCCAGGCCGTGCCCATGACCAGCCTGACCATGTCCCTGGAAGTGGCCGAGACGCTCAAGGGCTGGATACAGCAGGGGAAGTTCCTGCTGACCGAGCCCGTGGAGCCCATCGAATCGCATTGAGGCCCGGGGACGCCCGGCGCGGCCGGCCGGCCGCGCCGGTTTCGCCGCCGCAAGAGACTGGACAAGCCCCGGGTATTGGGATACGGCATCGGGTTCTTTCACCCGACAGGAGGAAACCATCATGGCCAAGCATAAGAAGATCGAACGCCACAAGGAACTCGACCGCCGCCGCAAGCGCCGCAAGGAACGGCTCAAGGAACGCGTCCGCCAGGCCATTGCCGCCAAGAAAGCCTAGTTCGCGCCGCCTCGCGGCGATCCGTTCCGGGATTGCCGCCGCGCCGGATGCGTCAAGCCGCCACGCCTGCGCCGCCTTTGCGGGGCGCACCGTTTCTCCCGGGGAGGCCTCTGTTCCCGTCGGACCGGCGTGGCCCGCGCGCGGAGAGGCGGCGGTTTCGCCCGCGACGTCCGGCCGGGGAACGCCTCGGCCCGGGCCATGATTCCCTGGGGGGCCTCCCATGCCCTTGTATGAATACCAATGCCCCGGCTGCGGCCATGTCTTCGAGGAGCTGCGCCGGGCCGGCGACGAGTCCCCGGCGAGGTGCCCCGAGTGCGGCCTCGCGGCCGGACGCATCGTCTCTCTTTCCGCCTTTGCCCTCAAAGGCGACGGCTTCTACGCCACCGATTACGTCAAACGCCGCCCCGGCTCCTTCCAAAAGGACGGCAAGGGCACGATAAAGGGCACGGAAGTGCCCGTGCCCCAGCTCGCCCGCGATCCCTCGGTCCCCCTGTCCAAGGCGCAGGACGAGGAGGACGAGACGGACGGCGGCCACGCCAAGGAGGGCGCATGATCGAGCGCTATACCCGCAAGGCCATGGGCGCGCTGTGGTCCCTGGAAAACCGTTTCGCCGCCTGGCTCGAGGTGGAGGTCGCCGTGTGCGAGGCCTGGACCGAGCTCGGCCGCATCCCGGCCGGGGACATGGCCGCCATCCGCGAAAAAGCCGGCTTCGACGTGGCCCGCATCCTCGAGATCGAGGAGACCACCCGCCACGACGTCATCGCCTTTCTCACCGCCGTGGAGGAGCGCGTGGGCCCGCCGGCCCGCTTCATCCACCTCGGCTGCACCTCCTCGGACATCGTGGACACGGCCAACGGCCTGCTCCTCGGCCGGGCCGGCGAAATGGTCCTCGAGACCATCGACGGGCTGCTCGCGGTCATCAGGGACCTGGCCAGGCGCTTCAAGGGCCAGCTCATGATCGGCCGCACCCACGGCATCCATGCCGAGCCCCTGAGCTTCGGCATGAAGATGGCCTCCTTTTACGCCGAGTTCAGCCGCCACCGCGAACGCGTGGCCGTGGCCACGGCGGGCGTGAGGGTGGGCAAGATTTCCGGGGCCGTGGGCGGCTACGCCCACCTCGACCCCCGGGTGGAGTCCATCGCCCTGGCCCGGCTTGGCCTGGCCGTGGACCCGGTCTCCACGCAGATCGTGCAGCGCGACCGCCATGCCGCCTTCTTCACCGCCCTGGCGCTTCTGGCCGGGGGCGTGGAACGCATGGCCACCGAGCTGCGCCACCTCCAGCGCACCGAGGTGCTGGAGGCCGAGGAGGGCTTCGCCAAGGGCCAGAAAGGCTCCTCGGCCATGCCCCACAAGAAGAACCCCATCTCCGCCGAGAACATCTGCGGCCTGTCGCGCCTGGTGCGCACCAACGCCCTGGCGGCCATGGAAAACATGGCCCTTTGGCACGAGCGCGACATCTCGCACTCCTCCGTGGAACGCGTCATCATGCCCGATTCCACCATCCTGGCCGACTACACCGTGGCCCGGCTGACCGGCATCCTCAAGAACCTCAAGGTCAACCCGGACAACATGGCCCGCAACATGATGGCTTCTTACGGGCTCTTCTACTCCCAGCGCGTGCTTCTGGCGCTTATCGAGACGGGCATGGACCGCCAGAAGGCCTACGAGGCCGTGCAGCGCGTGGCCATGGCCTGCTGGGAGGGCCGCAAGTCCTTTCCCGACGCCGTGCGGGCCGACGCCGCCATCGCTGAAAAACTTTCTCCGGCGACCCTGGACGCGCTTTTCGACCCGAATTACTATCTCGCCCACGAGGACCTGATCTACAGCCGGGTCTTCGGCGCGGCGTCCTGACGTCCGGCGTCGGCGGGCAAGACGGGGCGAAAGCCTCGCGCCCGGCCGTTCGCGGACGCCCAAGGGGCATGCAACCCGGCCGCGGGCGCGTTTTTTCGCCTCTTCCCCCCGGCCGGGGCGTGGAATCACTTTTCAAACCGGGCCGCCTTTTGTATGGGGAATAAAAGGGGGCACGCGGGGAGTTCCATGTCCTTTCCAATCGAAGGTCAGGACGCCGTCGTCATGCGCGGGCGTCTGGCCAGTCTTCTTCTCGAGAAATCCTATCGGGCCGGCGAGGTCGTTTTGACCTCGGGCCGCAAGAGCGATTACTATTTCGACTGCAAGCAGACCGCGCTGCACCCCGAAGGGGCCTGGCTCATCGGCAACCTGCTGTTCGACCTCCTGCCGGCCGACGTGGTCGGCGTCGGCGGCATGACCCTCGGGGCCGACCCCCTGGTCACGGCCGTGAGCCTGGTTTCGTTTCTGCGCGGCCGGCCCCTGCCGGCGTTCATCGTGCGCAAGGCGGCCAAGGGCCACGGCACCAACCAGTTCCTGGAGGGGCTTTCCAACTTCGCCCCCGGCGCCAGGGTGGCCCTGCTCGAGGACGTGGTCACCACGGCAGGCACGCTTTCGACGGTCATCGACCGGGTGGTCGAGGCCGGGCTCACGGTGGGCGCCGTGGTCACGGTGCTCGACCGCAAGGAAGGCGGGACCGAGCTTCTGGCCAAGCGCGGCTATCCGCTGCTGTCGGTCTTCACCCGCGACGCGCTCCTTGCCGCGGCCAACCCGCAACAGGCGTCCTGACGCGAGGCGACATGAAACGACTGGGCCGCGCCGTCATCCTTGCCAGCCTGCTCCTGCTCCCCTGTCGGCCGGCGGCCGGGGAATGGGCGGCCGACATCGTGGACATGGAGTGGTCCCCGTCCCGGTTCGTGGCCGTGGACAAGAAGGCCCAGTCCTTCGCCCTGCTGTCCCGGCAAAGCCCCCTGCGGGTCGTCCAGGCCATTCCCTGCGCCACGGGCCAGGAGCTGGGCGACAAGTTCAAGGAAGGCGACCTCAAGACGCCCGAGGGCGTCTACTTCATCACCCGGCGCAAGACCGCCGGGCTCAATTACGAGCTCTACGGCGACCTGGCCTTTCCCCTCAATTTCCCCAACCCGGCCGACGTGGTGCGGCGCAAGTCCGGGCACGGCATCTGGATCCACGGCCGGGGCCACGCCATCATCCCCTACGAGACCCAGGGCTGCGTGGCGCTCAGCACCCCGGACATCCACCGCATGGACACGGAGCTGGCCGAGGGCATGCCCGTGGTCATCGCCGACGAGGTCCGCATCGGCGGCGCCGACGCGGCCAAGCTGCGCGCCGAGGCCACCGAGGTCGTGGAAGCCACCAAGGGCTGGGCCAAGGCCTGGGAGAACCGCTCGGACGCCTTTTTCGACTACCACGACCCGGAGAAGTTCGCCCTGACCGAGGGCAAGTCCTTCGCCTCCTTCCGCAGCCACAAGGATCGCCTGTTCAAGGCCCTGCCCTGGATCAAGGTGGACCTGTCCGAGGTGCGGGCCATTCCCGGCCCGGACTACTGGGTGACCTACTTCGTCCAGCTCTACCGTTCGCCGACCCTGGCCTCCCAGGGCCTCAAGCGCCTGTACTGGCAGCGCGGCGCGGACGGGCGTTTCCGCATCATAGGCATGGAATACGAGGAGATGCCGGTCACCCTGGCCGCCAATACGGTCAAGTCCGGCCGCAAGCCTTCGCCGGACGAGGTCGAGACCGACACCAGGAAGCCCGACGCCCCCAGCGAGGAGGAGGTGCAGGTCCGCCAGCTCGTGGACGCCCAGCACGCGGCCATGGAGCGCGTGGCCCAGAAGGCCTTCGCCACCCTCAATCTCAAGCCCCAGCCCACGCCCGAGGACCAGGCCATCATGGAGGTGGCGGCCACGGGCGCGGTCAAGCCGGGCGTTTCGCCCTTCGCTTCCGACGCCGCGCGCCCGGCCCCGCCCGCGCCGGCTTCGCTGCCGCCCGTTCCGGCCGCCGCGCCGGTCCAGGCGGCCGCTCCCCCTGTTTCTCCGGCCAAGGC
>JAEWCY010000091.1 GCA_023390395.1 Pseudomonadota bacterium
GGGGGGGCGGTATGGGGCGGGCGGGGGGGGGGGGGGGGGGGGGGGGGGCCCCCCCCCCCCCCCGCCACTTGACGCCGGCGGCCCGCCCGGGCCAGAGTTCCGGGACATCTTCTCGCAAGGGCCCCAAACCATGGACGGACTGACCATCGGCGGCGTGACGCCGCTTTCGAGCCTCGATTTCCCCGACGCCCTGGCCGCGGTCATCTACTGCCAGGGCTGCCCCTGGGGCTGCCCCTATTGCCACAACGAACCGCTGCGCAAGATCGACGGCGAGGGCGAGCGCGACGCGGCCTCGGTGCTGTCCTGGCTGGAGAGCCGGCGGGGGCTGCTCGACGCGGTGGTCTTTTCCGGCGGCGAGCCCACGCTCCAGGAAGGGCTGGCCCAGACGCTGGCCGCCGTGCGGGAACTCGGCTTCAAGACGGGCCTGCACACCACGGGCATGTTCCCGGACGCCCTGGCCGACGTGTTGGGGCTTTGCGACTGGGTGGGGCTCGACGTGAAGGCCCCGCGCGCCGCCTACGACCGCATCACCGGCCGCAGCGGCGGCGGCGAGGCGGCCTTTGCAAGCCTGGCGCTGCTGCTGCGAAGCGCCGTCCCCTTCGAGGCCCGCACCACCTGGCACCCGGGACTCCTGGACGAGGACGAACTCGTGGCCCTGGCCCGGGAGCTGGCCGAGGCCGGGGCCGACCGCTGGGTCATCCAGGCCTTCCGGCCCGACGGCTGCGCCGACGAGGCCCTGGCCGCGGCCGGGACCACGGTCTTCCCCCCGGACCTCGTGGCTAGGCTGCAAGCCGCTGCGCCGCGCCTGACCATCGCCACCCGCTCCTGACCACGGGCCGCCATGGACGCTTCCGACCTGTACATTCTCCCCGGCCTCGTCATCCCCTACGACGAGCTGCGCTTCACGGCCACCACGGCCGGCGGTCCGGGTGGGCAGCACGTCAACAAGGTGAGCACCAAGGTGACGCTCCTTTTCGACGTGCAGGCCTCGCCGAGCCTGACCGAGGCGCACAAGGCGCGCCTTTTCGCCGCCCTGGCCGGCCGCATCGGCCGCGACGGCGTGCTGCGCCTCGTTTCCCAGTCCACGCGCAGCCAGTCCGCCAACAAGGAACTGGCCGTGGAGCGCTTCGCCGCGCTCGTGCGCGAGGCCCTGACCCCGCGCCCGCCCCGCCGCAAGACCCGGGCCACCCTGGCCTCCAAGCTGCGCCGCCTGGAAGGCAAGAAGCGGCGCGGCGCGGTCAAGCGCGACCGCGCCGGCCGGCCGGACGGCGAGGACTAGGCCCGACGCCCCCTGTCGCGAAACGGCTCTCCACGCGCCGCGGCCCGCCGTGTCCGCCTGTCGCCGGCCCGGCCGCTACCCCGGGACCGCGACCTGGTCGTTGCGGCGCATGTCGTCGATCAGCCGGCGGATGCCGCCGATCTGGCCGGCCAGTTCGTCGATGGCGATGGCCGACTGGCGCATGGCTTCGGACGTCGCCCCGGCGATGCGGCTGAGGTCGTCCACGGTGCGGTTGATCTCGTCGCTGGTGGCCGACTGCTCCTCGGCGGCCGTGGCGATGGCCCGCACCTGGTCGGCGGCGGCCTGGATCAGCTCCACCAGCGCTCCCAGGGCCTCGCCGGACTTGCGGGCCATGACCGTGGCCTCCTCGATGGCGGCGGCGGCCTGGTCCACGTTGCCCATGTTCTTTTTGGCCCCGTCCTGGATGCCGGTGATGGCCGCGTCCACCTCCTTGGTGGCGATCATGGTCTTTTCGGCAAGCTTTCTGACCTCGTCGGCCACCACGGCGAAGCCGCGCCCGGCCTCGCCGGCCCGGGCCGCCTCGATGGCGGCATTGAGGGCCAAAAGATTCGTCTGGTCGGCGATGTCGGAAATCACCGACAGGATGTGGCCCGTGGACTGGGCCTGCCGCCCCAGGGCGTCCATGTCGGTCTTGAGCGCCAGGGCCTGCTCCTTGACCTTGTTGATGCCGGCCACGGCCTCGCCCACGACCCGGGAGCCCTCGGCGGCGCGGTCCATGGCCGTGTCCGTGGCGGCGGCGGCCTGGGCCGCGTTGCGCGACACCTCGAGCACGGTGGCGTTCATCTCCTCCATGGCCGTGGCTGCGGTCTCCAGGCGCTTGGCCTGCTCGGCCGCGCCGTCGCTCGAGCTGTCCACCTGGGCCGTGAGTTCCTCCGAGGCGGAGCTGACGGCCTCGACGATGCCTTGCAGCTCGCCCGCCGCCAGCATCATGCCCTCGGCCTTGGCCCGCCGGGCCGCCTGCATGGCCTCCTCGGCCACCTTGGCGTGCCGGCGCGCGGCCTCGGCCTCCTTGTCCGCCTCCTCGCTCTTGCGGTCGGCCAGGAGGATCTTGTCCTTGAGCGCCGCGACCATGGCCGCGATGGCGTTTTTGACCGACGCCAGCTCCTGGATGAACCTCCCGCGCGGCGTGACGTCGAGGTCGCCGGCGGCCACGGCCTTGGCGTAGACCCGCAGATTGCCAAGCGGCATGAGGATGTCGCTTTGCAAGCGCCACCAGGCGAGCCCCACCACCACCACCAGCACGCCCAGGGTGGTGACCCCGGTCGTGACGGCCGCCTCGCGCGCCTCCGCCTTGGCTCCATCCAGGGAGGAGATGATCTCGAAGGCTCCGTGCAGCTCCCCTTCCCTCCAGCCTTCCTTGATCCCGCCCACGGGGTCTCGCTCGCCCTTGGGATCGCCGTGGCAGTACAGGCATTCCTTGGTCAGGCGGATGGCCTGGTAATACCGGATGTGATCCGCGTCCTTGACGACCATTTCCGTCAGGTTCTTGTCCCGCATCTCCTTGAGCACGCGCTGCTCTTCGGGATTGGGCGCGTTGTGCGGGTTGCGGGGCTGCTCCTTGGGCACGCGGAAGGTGAAGCCGAGCTTGCCGGCGTTCTCCTTGACCATGTTGATGGCCGTGATGACCGGCACCGCTTCTATGAGCTTGTCCGGCGGAATCTGGCCGAAGGGCCGGATGACCTCCATATCCATTTTCTTGGCCATTTCCGAACGCGCCGCCGTGGCCATGGACACCACGCCGCGCGAGGCTTGCAGCACGGCGGCGTCGTAGGATTCGGTAATGAACCGCATGTTCACGAAATAACCGACCAAGGCCGTGAGAATGGGGCCGATCGTCACGACAAGCAACGCCCGCTGTCTGATGGTCATTTCAACCCCCCACGAAATCACGATATCGGGAAAATGCGCAGACCCGTGTTTTTCCGTAGCACAACCGCAGCCGTTTTGGAACTTATGAAGCCCTTTTCGTCTCCTCCGCGATTCCGTATCGGAGAAAAGATGTTAACATATTTCCGGCCTCCGCAGCCGCCGCCGACGCGACGGCCTTGACGCCCGCCATCGGCGCGGGCTAGGGAAGCCTGTCGCAAAATCCCGGCCGCAGCCGCGCCCGACGACCCATCCGGAGCACGCATCGCATGTCCTCACTGGAACAAAAGCGCGCCAAGAAGTCCTTCTGGCTCTCCGCCACCAAGGAACAGGCCAAGGACACGGGCATGGCCCTGGTCCTGGTCAGCCTCATCGTGTTTTTCGTCACCCGCGAGATCCGCTACGTGACCATCGCCACCGGGCTCCTGCTCCTGGACATGATCGCGCCGGCGCTTTTCAAGCCGGCGGCCAAGCTGTGGTTCGGCCTGTCCCACGTGCTCGGCACGGTCATGTCCAAGGTCATGCTCTCGCTCATCTTCTACCTGGTGCTCACGCCCATGGGCGTGGTGCGCTCGCTTCTCGGCAAGGACCCCATGCGCGCCCGCCAGTTCGGGAAGGGCGAGGGGTCCGTGTTCCGCGTCCGCGACCACCAGTTCGTGGCCGCCGACGTCGAGCAGCCGTTCTGACCCCTTTCCGGGGCCGCCTGCGCCATTGGCCCCGAAAGGGTATTGGGGTATCGTCCGCCCGTTTGCACGGACGCAAGACATCGCCGATCCGCCGCCGTCCTTTGGGCCGGCCGGTTCTCGTCATGGAGGAATCATGGAATTTCTGCGCGAACTCTGGGGCTTTCTGCGGGTCAGGAAAAAATTCTGGCTGTTGCCCATCATCCTGGTGCTGCTGCTTTTCGGCGTCCTGGTCGTCCTGACCAGCGGCACGGCCGTGGCGCCGTTCATCTACACGCTCTTCTAGGCCAGGAGCGCCCATGGCCGAATACATCCTGGGGATCTCCGCCTACTACCACGACAGCGCCGCCGCGCTCCTGCGCGACGGCGAAATCGTGGCCGCCGCCCACGAGGAGCGCTTCACCCGCAAGAAGCACGACCCGTCCTTTCCCGAACGGGCCGCCCGCTACGTGCTGGAGGAGGCCGGCATCGGCCTGTCGGAGCTGTCGTCCCTCGCCTTCTACGACAAGCCCTACCTCAAGTTCGAGCGGCTCATGGAAACCTACCACGGCTTCGCCCCGCGCGGCGTGGTCAGCTTCCTGTCGGCCATGCCGGTGTGGATCAAGGAAAAGCTCTTCATGAAGAAGATGCTGCGCGAGGAGCTGGCCAAGCTCGGCCAGGGCAAGCCGCGCATCCTGTTTCCCGAGCACCACCTGTCCCACGCCGCCTCGGCCTTTTATCCGTCGCCCTACCAGTCCGCCGCCATCCTCACCATCGACGGCGTGGGCGAGTGGTCCACCACCACCATCGGCGTCGGCCGCGGCAAGGACATCACCTTCCTGCGCGAGCTCGACTTCCCCCATTCCCTGGGGCTGCTCTACTCCGCCTTCACCTACTACTGCGGCTTCAAGGTCAATTCCGGCGAGTACAAGCTCATGGGCCTGGCCCCCTACGGCATCGAGGGCTCCGAGCGGGTGGAGACGTACAAGGCCAAGATCCTTGGGGAGCTGGTCGACCTGCGCCCGGACGGCTCGCTGCTGCTCAACATGGCCTACTTCGACTACGCCACGGGCCTGACCATGTGCCGCGACGGCAGGTTCGAGGCGCTTTTCGGCCTGCCCAAGCGCGCCGGCGAGTCCGAGCTCGGCCAGGAGCACATGGACATGGCCCTGGCCATCCAGCAGGTCACCGAGGAGGTGGTCATGCGCCTGGCCCGCACGGCCCGGGAGCTGACCGGCGAGAAGCACCTCGTCATGGCCGGCGGCGTGGCGCTCAACTGCGTGGCCAACGGCAAGCTCCTGCGTTCCGGGGTCTTCGACGACGTCTGGATCCAGCCGGCCGCGGGCGACGCCGGCGGGGCGCTCGGCGCGGCGCTGGCCGCCTGGCACGTGCGCGGCGGCCACGAGCGCGCCCCCCTGCCCGAGGGCGCGGCCGACCGCATGGCCGGCTCGTACCTCGGCCCGGAGTTCACCCGCCGCGACGCCCTGCGCGTGGCCTCGCGAAACGACGCGCCCTGCGCCGTGTACGACGACTTCGACGCCCTTTGCGCCACCGTCGCCGACCTCCTGGCCGACGGCAAGGTGGTGGGCTGGTTCCAGGGCCGCATGGAATACGGCCCCCGGGCGCTCGGCGGCCGCAGCATCCTGGGCGATCCGCGAAACCCGGAGATGCAGAAAAAGCTCAACCTCAAGATCAAGTACCGCGAGGGATTTCGGCCCTTCGCCCCGTCGGTGCTGGCCGAGGCCGCCTCGGACTGCTTCGAGCTCGACCGGCCCTCGCCCTACATGCTCCTCGTCGCCCCGGTGGCCGAAAAGCTGCGCCAGGCGCTCCCCGAGGGCTACTGGCAGATGCCCATGTTCGAGCGCCTCTACGTGCCCCGCTCGACGCTTCCGGCCATCACCCACGTGGACTTCTCGGCCCGCATCCAGACCGTGCACGCGCGCACCAACCCGCGCTACCACAAGCTCATCAAGACCTTCGAGGCCCGCCACGGCTGCCCGGTGATCGTCAACACGAGCTTCAACGTGCGCGGCGAGCCCATCGTGTGCACCCCTGCCGACGCCTACCGCTGCTTCATGCGCACGGAGATGGACTACCTGGTCGTCGGCGACTGCCTCTTCGACAAGGCCGCCCAGCCCGAGTACGCCGACGCCGGGGACTGGCGCGACGAATACGAGCTGGACTAGCCCGCCGGCATCGCGACCGCTTCCGGAAACGCCGCCCCTTGGGGCGGCGTTCGTTTTTTCAAGCGGACCGACGCGGGGACTTGGCTTCCTCGAGAAGCCAGCCGGCGAACGCGCGCAGGGGTCCGGACTGCGCGTCCAGCGCCCCGGGCAACACCAGGCAGTACCGTTTGGCCAGGCTTTTCGCCGGCGGCCAGGGCGAGACCAGACGCCCCTCAAGAAGCTCGGCCTCCACGTACCGGCCTGGGACCAGCGCCGCGCCGAGCCCGGCCAGGGCCGCTTCGATCAGCATGGAGAAGAGGTCGTAGTTGGCGCCGACCGCCGGATGCGCCAGTTCGAGGCCGTTTTCCCGGGCATAGTCGCGCCAGGCATCCGGCGTGCTGCGCTTGTGCAGGCGGGGCAGGCCGTCGGGATGCGCCGGGGCCGCGCCGTCGGGCAGCAGCCCGGGATGGCAAACGGGGATCAGGACGTCCTGGAACAGCGCCTGGCAATGCATGCCGGTCCAGGCGGGATGCTCGAAGTGCACGGCGGCGTCGAACCCGCTGGCCGGCAGGGGAAAGGGATCGGCCCGTTCGGCCAGATGTACCGTCACGCCCGGATGCCGGTCCTGAAATCGCTTCAGGCGCGGGATCAGCCAGCGGCTGGCGAAGGTGGGTATGACCGCGATATCGAGGCTGGCCGCGTCGCCGGCCTGGGCCATCAGGCCTTGGCTGTCGCGTTCCAGGCGGTCGAGGACTTCGCGCACCTGCCCGGCGTAGCGCGCGCCCGCCACGGACAGACGCACGCGATTCCCGACCCGCTCGAAGAGCGAAACGCCCAACGTGTCTTCCAGCCGCGCGATCTGGCGGCTGACCGCCCCTTCCGTCAGGGCAAGCTCCTCGGCGGCCCGCGAAAAACTCCCGTGCCTGGCCGCCGTTTCGAAGGCCAAGAGCGCCGCGCTGCTGGGAATTTTGCGTCGCATCGCCAACCACCGGGGAACATTCGAAACCGTTCGACTTGAGCGAATGTCACCGCACCTTGCCAAATCTTCGTTTTGCGGGCGCGACATCGCGTTGTATAGGGATAGGCATCATGACGGCCGCTTGTCGACGCAACAGTCATGAGAAGGAGCATTGACGATGATCTACACCGTGGAATGCAGTTTCGTCAATTCCGCCCAGGAAGCGGACTGGAACGACTTCTACAGCCGCATCAAACTGCCCGCTCTCATCTCCGTGCCCGGGTTTCGCAGTTCCCAGCGCTTCAAGGCCCTCACTCCCGGCTGCCCCACCTATCTGGCCATCCACACCGTGACCGGACCCGAGGTGCTGGCCAGCGCCGCCTACCGCGAAAAAGGCGGCGGCAACTTCGCCCGCTGGCAGAGCCACATCACGGATTGGCGCCGCAACCTCTACGACGGCGTCGACATGGCGCCCGCCGTGGACGAGGGACAGCGGCTGCTGCTCTGCCACGCCGGCTCCGATCCCCTGCGCCGGCTGGGGGTCGAGCCCGCGTCCCTGCATGCCGCGGGCCTCGACAGGCGGCCCGAACGCCGCTGGATGGCCACATGGGACGACGCCGCGCCGCCCCCCGAAGGGTTCCCGGCCGAGGTGTCGCTCTATGCGCCTCTCGGAAAGCGGCTCGTAAACCTTTAAGGGAGAGCGAGATGCCAAACGTCACCTTCTTTTTCCCGGGCGAAAGCATGCCGGACGACGACGCCCTCGCCCGGCTCACCGACGCCTCGACGGCGCACTGCACGGACATCCTCAAGGCGGACGTCGACAAGGTGCATGTCATCTACGTGGCCGTGCGCCACGGTCGCGGCCGGCCGGCCTTCGTCGAGGTCCGGTACCGGCTCGACCCCTCCCGGACGCCCGAGACGATGGACGCCTTCATGGAGGCGCTGGACGGATCGATACGGCGCAACACCGGGATCACGGCGCGCATCCGCTGTTTCGGCTATGCCGCCTCGGCCATCCAGGCCCGCAATTGAGCCCGAGGCCGCCGGCGCGCAGCCGGCGGCCTCGGGTTTCTCGTCGCACGCGCGGCTTGGCCACGGCCTCGCGGCAAAGCCCTGGCCGGCCCGCGAAGTGGCGCGCCGACGCCCGCCTCCCCGGGCGCAGACAGCCTGCCCGTGGGATGGCGCATTTTTTCCGGGCCATGGCCATCCGGCCCTGCCTTGGGGTGGACCCGGCGGGCAGTTTGGGCGACAAGGCGGAGACGGGCCGCCTTTCCCCGCCCTTTATCGCGGGCGCGGGCACGGCCCTAAAGGATCGCGGATTCGCGACGATCAGGTGCGTATCGGCGGCCCGGGCCGCCAGGGAGGAGAGCATGAAACGGCTGGCGATGGTTGTCCTGACGCTCGCCCTGGCCGGCCTGCCGGCGCTGGCGCGCCCGGCCGCCGCCTTCGACGAGCAGGCCGTCATGGTCTGCACCTTCAAACGGGCCCTGGCCATCCTCACCTGCAAGGATCCGGACAAATACAGCTTCGTGGGCGTGCGCGACGGCGTCTACGTGTTCAACAGCTTCTTCGCCAAGGGTCACGTGGAATTCTACGTGCAGCTCAACGCCGACCGGGCCGTGTTCACCAGCCGGGCCTGGGAAGGCCGCATGCCGGCCGGACGCATCGTCAAGGACTACAACGGCGGCTGCATCAACGTGCTGGTGGACCCTCTGCCCTGTTCGAAGTTCACCTCGGCCCGCTGCTGCGGCAGCCAGCAATAGCCGGCACGCCGCCTCGCGTGGCGTACTGTAAAAAATATGGTAATATTTTTTACAGTACAATAATTATTTCGGATTATTGTTCTCGAAATCCGCATGCACGCATTTCGAGAATGCGACGCTAGAGGCGGCGCAGCGCAAGGACCAGGGCGCACACGGCCACGGCCGGATAGAGCGGCCACAAGGCCCCGGCGTACTGGCAGGCCACGGCCGTGCCGGCCAGGACGACGCCCAGGACGCTGGCCTCGACGTAGGGACCAAGCCCCCGACCGGGCCGGGTCCAGCCCTGGAAGTCGAGCAGCCGGGGTCCTTCTTTTTTCCGCGCGCCCGCCTCGCCAACCTCGTCCTCGCCGTCGCCGCCCTGGCGGCCGGATTGCAGCTTGTGCCCGCACACCGGGCAAAAACGGGTCTCGTCGGGGCTCTCGGCCCCGCATTTGGTGCAGCGCATGCTCGAAGTCAGCTCCGGCGTTGACAAGCCAGGGACCGAGCATAGATGGAAAGAGGCCCGACCGCCACCGAAGAAACCAAGGACCCCGCATGGAGACGACCCCGCACGGCTACAGCGTCAACCTCGTGTGCTGCAACGGCTGCGGCGCCTGCGCCAGCTTGCTTCCGGAGCTTTTCGCCATGGACGCGGTCTCGGAGAAACCCGTCCTCCTGCTGCCCGAAGCCCCGGCCGAGGCCATCGAACGGGCCATGGCCTTCTGCCCCCACGACTGCATCGAAATGGACTGAGCCGTCCCGCCGCCGGCGGCTGGGAAGATCGCTCTTGACGCAGCCAAAAAGTTGCGTACACAACAAATTCATGACACCCTTCTACGACCGCAAGCAGTCCCTCGGCCACCTAAGCGCCCTGGCCCACCGGCTCTTCAACAACCGGCTCGGCAGGCGCTTCCGGGAGGCGGGCCTCGACCTGACGGCCGAGCAGTGGGGCGCGATCCTCGTGCTGGCGGGCGGCGAGGCCATGACCCAGCAGCAGCTCGGGGCGCGGCTTTTCCTGGAGAAATCCAGCGTGAGCCGGCTGGTGGAGGGACTCGAACGACACGGCTGGGTCATCCGCACCCAGGACCCGGACGACGGCCGGCAAAAGCTGGTCGCGCTCACGCCGCAGGCGACCGCCGTCCGGGACCGCTGCGCGGACGTCGCCCGGGGCGTGCTGGAAGAGGCCCAGCGCGGCCTGGACGAAGAGGAACGGCGTGCCTGCCGGGCGCTCCTCTCGCGCATCATCGGGAACCTGGCCGACTGATCCCCGGCAACGGGGCAAAAAGTTGCATACACAATCATATGAAGGAAAACATATGGAACCGTGCCGCACCGTCCGCACCTCCTGCCGCGGCTGCCACGGCGTGTGCCAGGTGCTCGTGCACCTGGACGCCGACGGCCGCCCCGTAAAGATCACGGGCGACCCCGAGAGCCCGACGAGCAAGGGCTACATCTGCCCCAAGGGGGCCGCCGGCATCGAGACCGCCACGCATCCGCGCCGGCTGCTCCATCCGCTGCGCCGGGCCGGTCCGCGCGGCAGCGGCCGATGGGAGCGCATAAGCTGGGAGGAGGCGCTCTTGGGCATGGCGGAAACGTTCGACGCCGTGCGCCGGGAATCCGGGCCGGAGTTCGTCGCCCTGTGCCAGGGCACGGGCCGGCCCTACACCGAGTTCACCGGCCGCTTCCTCCACGCCTTCGGTTCGCCCAATTTCGTGACGCCCGGCCACAACTGCTTCCTGCCCCGCGTGATCTCCTCGTCGATCACCATGGGCTGGCTGCCCGTGGCCGACATCTACGGCCACGGCGGCGCGTCCCCGCGCTGCATTTTCCTCTTCGGCTGCAACTCCCCGGAGACCGGCGCGGCCGACGGCATGTGCGGGGCCATGGTGAGGCGCGCCCTGCGCCAGGCCGAGCACGTCCTCGTGGCCGATCCCAGGCGCACCCGGACCGCCGCCGGTGCGTCGCTGCATTTGCAACTGCGCCCGGGCACGGAATGCGCCCTGGCCCTGGCCCTGCTCCACGTCGTCATCGGCGAAGGGCTTCACGACGCCGCCTTCGTGCGCGACTGGTGCGCCGGCTTCGGGGAGCTGGCCGCCCACGTGCGGCCCTTTTCGCCGGATTGGGCCGCCTCCGTCACGCGCGTCCCGGCCGAGGCCATCCGCCGGGCCGCCCGGATCTTCGCCACGTCCCGGCCCGGCTGCTTCCTGTGGGGCAACGGCATCGACACCAGCGTCAACGCCTTCCAGACGGGCCGGGCGCTGCTGCTGCTCGCGGCCGTGACCGGCAACCTCGACGTGCCGGGCGGCATGGTGCGCTGGGTCGCGCCCGAGGGGCTGCGGAGCAAGTCGCCGCTGGAAAACCACGACGTCCTCGGCGGGCAGTTCCTCTCGCCCGGGCAGAAGGCGCGCATGATCGGCGCGGGCCGCTTCCCCTTCGCCCCGGGCTGCCACCAGCCGAGCTTCTGGGAAGCCTGCCGCTCGGGCGAGCCCTACCGACCGCGCGCCGTGTGGCTGGTCGGCACCAACCCCATGCTTACGGCCACCCGGGGGGACATCATCGAGGAGGCGCTGCGCGACCGTCTGGAATTCACGGCGGTCTCGGACTTCTTCATGACGCCGGCCGCCGAGCTGGCCGACCTGGTCCTGCCGGCGGCCCATTGGCTGGAGCAGGACGACGTGGTGAACTTCCACAAGCTGTGGTGCGTGCTGGCCCGGCGCAAGGTCATGCAGGCGGGCGAGGCCCGCGACGACCGGGCCGTCATCCTGGACCTGGCCCACCGCCTGGGGCTTGGCGAAGCCTTTCCCTGGCCCGACTGGGACGCCTACCTGGCCTGGCTCCTCGAACCCTCGGGCATGACTTTCGGGGAATTCGCCGAGAAAGGGATCGTCCTCGGCAGGATGCGCTACAGGAAATACGAGACGGAAGGCTTTCACACCCCAAGCGGCCGGGTGGAGCTCGTCAGTTCGGTGATGGCCAGGACGGGCCGGCCGCCCCTGCCCGTCTACGCGGAGCCGCCGCTCTCGCCGGTCTCGGCCCCGGAGACGGCCGCCGCCTATCCGCTCATCCTCATGACCGGCTGCAAGACCCTGCCCTTCTTCCACTCCGAGGGGCGCCAAATCGCGTCCCTGGCCAGGCTGCGGCCCGGGCCCCGGGTGGCCGTGCATCCCGACACCCTGGCCGGGCTCGGCCTCGCCCCGGACGCGCCGGTGATCGTGGTCACGCCTCACGGCCGGGCACGATTTTTCGCCCGGGCCGACGACGGCCTGGACCCGGACGTGGTCCAGGCCGACCACGCCTGGTGGCGTCCCGACCTGCCGGGGCCGGAGCACGGCTGGCGCGAAAGCTGCGCCAACCTGCTCTTCGGCCACGACCACTTCGACCCGGACTGCGGCGCGGAGCCCCTCAAGTGCGGCCTGTGCCGCCTCGAGGCCGCGCCGACCTAGCGCCCCGGCCTCAGCCGCACTTGGTGTAGCCGCAGCCCTTGCACACGTGGCAGCCTTCCTCGAAGGTCAGCTCGCCGCCGCAGTCCGGACACTGGGGATGGCCCAGGTTGCCGGTGTCGTCGAGGACCTTGCGGCCCTGGAGGTAGCGGTTTTCCAGCACCCAGGACACGGCGTCCGGAATGGAGAGCAAAAGGCCCTTCTTCTGGAAGACCGGGTTCTCGCCGCCGATGCCCTTGAGCTGGCCCACGATGTCGGCCACGTTCACGCCCGAGCGCAGGGCCAGCGACACCAGCCGGCCGATGGCCTCGGCCTTGGCCGTGACCGAACGGCCCGACTTGCCGATGGTGGCGAACACCTCGAAGGGCTTGCCATCCACCTCGTTGACCGTGAGGTAGAGCTCGCCCAGGCCCGTCTTGACCTTCTGGGTGAAGCCGAAGACGATGTCCGGCCGCACGCGCACCTTGCTCTGCGGCTTGGCCGGATCGGCCGGCGCGCCGTCGCCCGTGCACAGCACCTGGTTCGACTTGCAGCCGTCGCGGTAGACGGTCACGCCCTTGCAGCCCAGCTCATAGGCCAGCCAGTAGATCTCCCGGATGTCCTCCTTGGACGCGGCGCCCGGCAGGTTCACGGTCTTGGACACGGCGTTGTCCGTGTACTTCTGGAAGGCGGCCTGCATCTTGAGGTGCCAGACCGGCTCGATGTCCATGGCCGTGACGAAGACCTCGCGCAGCTCCTCGGGCAGCATGCCGATGTGGGCGATGGTGCCCTTGCGCGTGACCTCCTCCATGAGGCTTTCGGAGTAGGCCCCGGCCTGCTGCATGGCCGCCACGAAATGGGGGTTGGCCTCCACGAGCTTTTCGCCGTCCATGACGTTGCGGGAAAAGGCCAGGGCGAAGAGCGGCTCGATGCCCGACGAACAGCCGGCGATGATGGAGAGCGTGCCTGTCGGGGCGATGGTGGTGGTGGTGGCGTTGCGGTAGGGGCCCAGGTTGCGCTTGCCGAAGACCGAGTCGGCGTAGGCCGGGAAGGGGCCGCGCTCGGCGGCCAGGGTCTTGGAGGCGGAGCGGGCCTCGGCCTGGATCGTCTCCATGATCCTTTCCGCCAGGCTCAGGGCCTCGGTGCCGTCGTAGGGGACGCCGAGGAGAAAGAGCAGGTCGGCGAAGCCCATGAGGCCGAGGCCGATCTTGCGGTTGGCGTGGACCATCTCCGTGATCTGGGGGAGGGGATACTGCGAGGCGTCGATGACGTCGTCGAGAAAGCGCACGGCCAGGTGCACGGTCTCGGTCAGGCCCTTCCAGTCGATGCCGTCCGGGGCCTTCGGGTCGTAAAAGACCGACAGGTTGATGGAACCCAGGTTGCAGGCCTCGTAGGGCAGAAGCGGCTGCTCGCCGCAGGGATTGGTGGACTCGATGGCCCCCAGCGCCGGGGTGGGGTTGTCGCGGTTGATGCGGTCGATGAACACGATGCCCGGATCGCCGGATTCCCAGGCCTTCCTGACCAGGAGATCGAACACCTCGGCCGCGCTCTGCCGGCCCACGGCCTTGCCGTCGCGGGGATCGACCAGGTCGTAGTCCTCGCCCTTTTCCACGGCCTGCATGAAGCGCTCGGTCAGGGCCACGGAGATGTTGAAGTTTTGGAGCTCGTTTTCCCGTTCCTTGCAGGTGATGAATTCCAGGATGTCGGGGTGGTCCACCCGCAGGATGCCCATGTTGGCCCCGCGCCGGGTGCCGCCCTGCTTGACCTGTTCCGTGGCGGTGTTGAAGATCCGCATGAAGGACACCGGTCCCGAGGCCACGCCGCCGGTCGAGCCCACCCGGCTTTTTTTCGGCCGCAGGCGCGAGAAGGAAAAGCCCGTGCCGCCGCCGGACTTGTGGATGAGCGCCGCGTACTTCACGGCGTCGAAGATCTCCTCCATGGAATCCCCCACCGGCAGCACGAAGCAGGCGGCCAGCTGCCCGAGCGGCGCGCCGGCGTTCATGAGGGTGGGGGAGTTGGGCAGAAAGCGCATGCCGGTCATGAGGTCGTAGAACGCCCGGGCCAGGGCCTCGGGGGCGTACGGCGACTTGTCGTACTTGGCCTCCTCGGCGGCGATGGCCGAGGCCACGCGCCAGAAAAGCCCGCGCACGTCCTCGACGGGCGCGCCGTCCGGATTTTTTTGCAGGTAGCGCTTGGTCAGGACCACCTGGGCGTTGGCGTTGACTCCGGCTTCGGGCAGATCGGCGGGCATGGGCAGGGTTGTCATGGGCGGGCGTTCCTACGGTTTCGGTGTCGCAAAAAAAGGGCGGCCGCGTGCGCGGCTTGAAAATTCAACAAGCTATTCCAGCCTGTTCCAACAACAGCTTGTACGGAAGCAGACGGTCCCCAACAGGATGGGAACCTACACCAGCCCGCCCGGAAAGGGAACCACCGTCGGGGCCGGGACGCCAGGGGACATGGCGCGCCCGCCCGGCCCGAAGCGCCGGAATAAAAAGGCCGGGACCAACGTCCCGGCCTTTTTCGCAATCCTGGTTCCGTATCCGGTCCCCTTACGAGGCCTTCTTCTCCACGGCCGCCTTGGCTTCGGGCGCGCCTTCCTTCGGGGCCGCGTCGCAGCGGGCGATGGGCCACACCTCGTCGATGCGCTCCACCGGGTAGACCTTCACCCGGCCGCGCAGGTCGCGCGGGATGTCGTGGAGGTCCTTCATGTTCTGGGCCGGGATGATCACCCGCTTCATGCCGGTCGCCACGGCGGCCAGCACCTTCTCCTTGATGCCGCCCACGGGCAGCACCCGGCCGCGGAGCGTGATCTCGCCCGTCATGGCCAGGTCGCTGGCCACGGGCGTGTTGGTGAGCACCGAAATCAGCGCGGTCACCAGCGTCACGCCCGCCGACGGGCCGTCCTTGGGCGTGGCCCCGGCCGGCACGTGGATGTGGATGTCGTTTTTCTCGAACACCTCGGGGTCGATGCCGAGCTCCCTGGCCCGGGACTTGGCATAGGTCAGGGCCGCCTGGGCCGATTCCTTCATGACGTCGCCGAGCTTGCCCGTGAGCTGCAGGCCGCCCTTGCCCGGAAGCGTGGCCGCCTCAATGTGCAGGATGGCCCCGCCGACCGGCGTCCAGGCCAGGCCCACGGCCACGCCCGGCGGCAGGTCCGCCTCGCGCTCGTCGTCCATGAACTGGGGCGGCCCGAGGAGCTTTTGCAGCGAGGCGACCGTCACCCGGAAGGGCGGCGTCTCGCCCTCGGCCTTCTTGCGGGCGAGCTTGCGGGCCACGGAGCCGACCTCGCGCTCGAGGTTTCTCAGCCCGGCCTCCCGCGTGTAGTCGCGGATGACGCGCGAGAGCACCTGGTCGGAGATGACCATGTCGCCCTCCTCCAGGCCGTTCTCCTTGATCTGGCGGGGCAGGATGTAGCGCCGCGCGATCTTGATCTTCTCCTGCTCGGTGTAGCCCGGCAGCCGGATGAGCTCCATGCGGTCCAAAAGCGGCGGCGGGATCGTGTCCAGGATGTTGGCCGTGCAGATGAACATCACCTTGGACAGGTCGAAGGGCACGTTGAGGTAGTGGTCCGAGAACGAGAAGTTCTGTTCCGGATCGAGGACCTCGAGCAGCGCCGACGACGGGTCGCCCCGGAAGTCCGAGCCCACCTTGTCGATCTCGTCGAGCATGATGACCGGGTTTCGCGTGCCGGCCTGCTTGATGCTCTGCACGACCCGGCCGGGCATGGACCCGATGTAGGTCCGCCTATGTCCGCGGATCTCGGCCTCGTCGCGCATGCCTCCAAGGGACATGCGCACGAACTTGCGCCCGAGCGCCCGGGCGATGGAGCGGCCAAGGGACGTCTTGCCCACGCCCGGAGGGCCGACGAAGCACAGGATCGGGCCCTTCATGCCGGGGTTGAGCTTGCGCACGGACAGGTATTCGAGGATGCGCTCCTTGACCTTCTCCAGGTCGAAGTGGTCCTCGTCCAGGATGCGCTTGGCCTCCTTGATGTCCAGCCGGTCCTTGGAGAGCTTCTTCCAGGGCAGGTCCACCAGCCAGTCCAGGTAGGTGCGGATGACCCCGGCCTCGGAGGAATCCGGGTGCATGGAGGCCAGCCGCTTGAACTGCTTGTCGGACTCCTTCTTCACTTCCTTGGGCATGCCGGCCTTGTCCAGGGCCTCCTTGAGCTCCTCGAGCTCGTCGGACTCCTCGCCGCCCTCGCCGAGCTCGCGGCGGATGGCCTTCATCTGCTCGCGCAGGAAGAAGTCCTTCTGGGCCTTGTCCATGCCCTCCTTGGCCATGTTCTGGATCTTGGCCTGCATGGCCGCGACCTCGGCCTCCTTGACCAGCTGCTCGTTGACCAGCCGCAGCCGCTCGATGGGGTCCTCGCACTCGAGCAGGCGCTGCGCCTCCTCCACGCGCATGCGCAGGTTGGAGGCCACGAGGTCGGCCAGCCGGCCGGGCTCGTTGACGCTGTTGAGCACGGCCATGATGTCGGCCGAGGCCATGCCGCGCAGGGACAGGATCTTTTCGCTCTGCTCCCTGGCGGCCCGCATCATGGCTTCCTGCTCCAGCGTCACCTCCTTGGCGTCGCGCTCGGGCAGGACCTCGATGGAGGCCAGGTGGAAGGGGGCGGTGGACGTGAAGTCCTTGACCCGGGCCCGGGTCAGGCCCTGGACCAGGACCTTGAGCCGGCCGTCGGGCATCTTGAGCATGCGCATGATCATGCCCACCGTGCCCACGCGGTAGAGGTCGTCCGGGCCGGGCTCGTCCACCTTCTCGTCCTTCTGGGTCAAGACGAGGATGTAGCGGGAGCCGTTCAGGGCCGCGTCCACGGCCTGGACGGACTTTTCCCGGCCCACGAACAGCGGCAGGATCATGTAGTTGAAGACCACGATGTCGCGCACGGGCAGGACCGGCAGCTCCGAAGGGATGTCGGGCTGGTTCTTGTCCTCGCCCTCGCTGGCCACCGGCGCTTCGTGGCCGCGCGCCTCCTCGGCCGGGGGAGCGCCCTGTTCCGGGGCGTTTTTGGGATCGAATTCGTTGTCCATGACCGCTTGCTCCTCGCGGCCTCCCGCCTGGGCGGAAGGACCGTCGCGTTATGCTGGATCGCCCGCGCGGCCGAAACTCCCGGCGGCGCGGGCGCATTGCTTCCCTTGGCCGAAAACGCCTCGGACGCGTTCTCAGCGGATCTGGAAATCCTGATACGCCTTTTCGTACTCGATCAGGCCCGCCTGGACGGACTCCACCCGGGAAAGGGGCGAGCCCTCGGGCAGGCGTTCCTTGAGGGCGTCGAGGCCCCTGGGGTCGCCCTGGGCCAGCACCTCCACCTTGCCGTCGGCCAGGTTGCGCACCCAGCCCGTCAGCCCCAGGCTCTTGGCCTGGTCGAAGACCCAGGCCCGGAAGTACACGCCCTGGACCTTGCCCGAAACCGTGGCATGCAGACTCGGCGTCATGGGTATCCCTCCTTGCGCTACAACATGCCTTCCGCCTGAAAGCTGAAATAGCCGCCCGCCGTCACCACCAAGTGGTCGAGCACCCTTACGTCCACCTCCCGGGCCGCGTTGGCGATGCGCCGGGTGAAGGCGGCGTCCTCGGCCGAGGGCCGGGGGTCGCCGGCCGGGTGGTTGTGCACGAGGATCACGCCGCTGGCCTTGTGGCGGATGGCGATGCTGATGATCTCCCGGGGGTAGATCACGGCGTGGTCGATGGTGCCCTGGCTCACCTGCTCCCAGCCGATGAGCCTGTTCTTGGTGTCCACAAGCGCCATCCAGAACTCCTCGCGCTCGTTGGCCCCGAGCCTGGCCCGGGCCATTTCCGCCACGATCTCCGGCGAATTGAGCAGCGCCCGCTCGCGCACGGGCTGCTCGTGGAACCGGGCCCAGGCCTCGCGCCACAAGGTCACGAACTCCATGGCCCCGGGGCCGATCCCCGGCACGCCCCGCAGCTCTTCCTCACGGGCCAGAAGCGCCCCGCGCAGGCTGCCGAAGCGCTGCAGCAGGGCCTTGGCCAGGGGCTTGTTGTCGCGGCGCACGTTGACGTAGCCCAGGAGCAGTTCCAGCACCTCGTAGTCCGCAAGAGCCCGGGAATTCTCCATCAGGCGGTCCTTGAGGCGGCGTCGATGGCCAAGGTAGTGCGGCGGCTCTTTCTTAGTAAGCATGATTGTCGGCCCGGGCAAGGCGTTTGACGGAAAACGGCGGTGGTTTGCGGGGAAAAGCGGCACAAATGACCTTAAAACACGCGGCGTTCATGGCGAAGGGCGGCCTCCCGCCCGCGTTTGGCCGCCGAAAACGCGAAAAAGCTCGGCCGTCAGGTATTCCATGGCCTGATCCGTCCGGCGGCTGCCGGATTTGATCCCGGCCTCGGCGGCGAAGGCCGCCTCGAACAGCCTGGCCAGCCCGGACGCGCCCAGGCGGCGGGCCATGGCCCGCTTCTTCTGGAGGATCGACGGCGGCAGGCGCACGTCGCCGTCGTCGCCCGAGGCGATGCGCCACATGGTGCGGGCCTCGTAGAGCAAAAGCCCGATCAACGGAAAGACCATCTCTTCGCCGGCCAGCTGCTTGTCGAAGATCTCGCGCCAGACCGCGGCCGGGTCGCGCCCGCCAGCCAGGGCGTCCAGGAAGGCGAAGCCGTCGAGCTCCTCGTGGCGGCCGAAGCCGGCCGCGTCCGCGACCGTGACCGTGGTCCGGTCGCCCAGGGACAGTTCCAGCCTGGCCAGCTCGTTGTCGGCCCGGGCCAGGTCGAGCGGCAAGGCGGCGGCCAGGCGTTCGGCCGCGCCGGGCTCGAAGTCGAGCCCCCGGCCGGCGGCCCAGTCGGCGAGCAGCGGCCCCATGTCGCGCGGGGTGAGCCCGGCCGAGACGAAGAGCCAGCCCCGCTTCTCGGCCACCTTGAAATAGGGCTGCTCGACCAGCCCCTTGGGGAGCTTGGGGCCCTTGCGGTCGAAGGGCCCCTCCAGGCAGAAAAACGGCCACACCGCCGGGTTGAAGCCGCGCAGGGCCGAGGCGAGCTTGGGCCACAGCTCCGCCGGGCAGGCCTCGGCCCGGCGCAGCACCACGGCCCGGCTGCCCGAAAAAAGGCTCCCCACGGTGAGCGCGCTCCAAAAGGGCGGCCCGAGTTCCTCGTCGCCCCAGAACACGACTTTCTCGAAGGGCGCGCCGGCCTCGCCGATCAGACGGTCGATGCGCTCCCGGACGATCTCGGGGTCGGGACAGGCCAGAAAGGTGAATCCGGGGCGTTGCATGGCCCAAGAGTAGCCGAGGCCCGCACCGGGGGCAACGGCCCCAGAGCCGCCGTGAACTGAATTTCGTTCTCAACAGGCCGACAGCCTTGACAATTCCCGCACAAGCGTCACTATGATAACCACTTTCATGGGAGTCGCGCATAGCCCCGTGTCCGTCTTAAAACGTAGCGGCGTGACCGCCCCGCCGGCTTTCTGGCTTGTGCTGGGCCTGGGGGCGGTCCTGATCTTCTGGAATCTGGGCGTCCCCTCCCTGTGGCTCGACGAGGCGGCCTCGCCGCTCAACGCGCGCTATCCCTTCCCCTACATCCTCGAATTGTCCCGCACCCTGGAAGAGCATCCGCCCCTGTACTACCTGGCGCTCAAGGGCGTCATGGCCCTGGGGCAGGAGGACTTCCTGCTGCGCCTGCCTTCGGCGTTGTGCGGCCTCGGCTGCCTGGTCCTCGTGGCCCTGCTCGGCCGGGACCTGTTCGGCTGGGGCGCGGGCGCGCTGGCGGCGGCCTTGTGGCTGGCCATGCCCCAGGACCTGTGGCTCGCGCGCATCGCCCGGCCCTACGCCCTGTGGCTTTTCTTCTTTCTGTGCTCCCTGCGCTTCCTGCTGCGGGCGGCCCGGGAGGGGCGAGCCAGGGACCTGTGGCTGCTCCTGGCCGCCAACCTGCTCATGACGGCCACGCATTACCTGAGCTTTTTCCTCATGGCCGGCGAGGCCTGCGCCCTGCTCGCCTGCTCCGGGAGCCTGGACGCCCGTCGCCGCCTGCGGGTTCTGGGCCTGTACCTGGCCGGCGCGACCACCATTGTCGGGATCGCCTACTGGGCGCTTTTGCGCCACAGCCGCACCCCCCAGGCGATCCTCGACTACAACGACGCACCGGCGCGCATCCTGACCGCCCTGGGCCAGGCCGTGGCCGGGGCGCTGTACTATTTCGACGCCCCGGCGCCGCGCCTGCTGTGGCTCGCGGCCGCGCTGCTCGGCTTTTTCGCGCTGTGGCGGCGCGACCGGCCGGCCCTGCGCTTCCTGCTGCCCGTTGCCGCCGTTCCCGTGCTGCTGCTCTTTCTTTTCGGCAAAAGCACAGGGCTCTACTCCCGCCACCTCGCCTTCCTGGCTCCCCTGGCCAGCCTGGCCCTGGCCGGAGCGGCGGCCTCGCTGCCTCCCCTGGCGGCCAGGACGAGCCTGGTCACGGCCTGCGTCCTGGTCCTGGCCGCCGGCGACGCCCTGGGGCCCCACCGCAAGGACTTCTACGACCTGCACAGCTACCAGGTGCCGGTGATCGGCAACAACTACAAGCAGGCCGCCGACGCCCTGGCCGCCCTGGCCGGGCCGGGCACGGCGGTTTCCTATTCCAACGACTTCTTCGGCAACGCCGTTTCCTGGTATCTGGCCAACAAGCCCCACCCCAACCCGGTGGACGACCAGCGCCTGACGCCGGCCGACGCCACGGCCCGCCTGATCTACGCCGCCAGCACCCACCACGGCTACCTGGCCCGGTCCGAGGCCGAGTTCATGCGCAAGTTCGGCCCCGGGGCCCGGGCCACGCAGGTGGACACGACCATGCTCTACGCCCTGGACGTGCCCCGCATCCCGACCCATCCCGTGGAGGCCCTGCCGGCCCGCCTGCGCCTGGACGCCGCCTACCCGGGCTTTTTCGCCACGGCCGCCGTCCTCGACGGCCTGCGCCACCACCAGAACGCCCGCAGCGCCGCCTTCGTCGCCACCCGCAACGACCGCGACGCCGTAGCCGCCTTCGACTTCGAGAACAAGGCCCCCCAAGGCCCCCAGGATATCTTCTGCAACGTCGACTACGACAATCGCGGCCGGGAGAACCTGCTGGCGGCCAGGGCCGCCTTCGACGACGAGCCGGCGGCCGTCTTCCCCCTGTCCGCCGGCGACGACGCCGTGCACCAGCGCCAGGTGGCGCTTCGCCGGGACAAGCCCTGGAAGCGGCTGCGCCTGGAGATCGTGCTGCGCTGCGCCTCCCTGACCCCGACGCTGGAGGGCGGCAACCTGGAGACCCTGCGCCTGCGCGACGTGGAGGCCTTCTTCTGCCCCCAGGGCGACGCCGCCTGCGCCGACGCCGCCGAAAAGGGGCTCACGGCCAGCATGCTGGACAACTACCTGGTGGAACGCTTCCTGGACGCCTCCACGGTGTTCCAGCGCCGCGACGGCCTGTCCCGCGACAACATCGCGGAAGGCGACGGCGAGGGCCAGGAGGGCTGGAGCCGCCTGCTGGCGGCCGACCCGGCCAGGCCGGGCGTCCTCGGCCTCGACGTGACCCTGGACAAGCCGCGCCTGGTCTTTTTCCCCCGCCTGGGCCAGGGCGCTTCGGTGCGCATCTGGGCCGTGCCCGAACAGGGCCCGCGCACCCTGCTTTTCGGCCTCGAGAACACCACCCGCCGCTGGACGCCCGTCAGCGCCCAGTACGAACTCGTGGTGCCGGCCCGGCTCCGCGGGAAAAACGTCCGGCTCTCCGTCGAGCTCTCGGGCCGCTGGGCCCAGTTGTGGCAGCAGGGGGACACGCTCTTTTTCTGATCGGCTGGCGCTTTTCTTGCTTGACTTCTTCCACCGGCAATTGTTGCCGCCCCGGACGCTTGCCGCAAGGAGGCCAGGCCCGTGACCGTCGCCCCCGCCATCACCTACCGCCTCTCCATCAAGGAAACCCTGCGCTGCCATCTGATCAGCCGCGAGCCGCTGATCGTCATCTCCTACGGCGCGCCGCTCGGCGCGCCCATGCAGCTCGGCCCCTTCCTGACCGACCGCAAGGCCTATTTCCTCATGGGCAACTGGTGGTCGCTGCTCGACGAGCGCCTGCTGACCCAGACGCGCCAGCTCTATTCCCTGATGACGGACATGTATCCCCTGCACCGCTACATCTTCCTGACCAACGACCCGCAGGAGGACAAGGTCCTGGAAAGCCACGGCCTGCCCCACTACCACTGCCACCACAACGCCTTTCTCGACGAACGCCTCTTCCACCCCATCCCGGGCGTGGCCAAGACCATGGACGCCGTGTACACGGCGCGCCTGAGCCACTTCAAACGCCACATCCTGGCCCGGCGCATCCCTTCCTGGGCCCTCGTCCACTACTACCTGCCCGGCCCACGGGAAACCCAGGACAACTACCTGCATTCCCTCACCCGGGCCATGCCCGGCATGATCCCCCTCAACATCGACCCGCGCACCGGCCAGTACCGCCTCCTGTCCCCCCGCGAGGTCAACAAGGCCTACAACGCCGCCCGGGTGGGTCTTTGCCTGTCGGAGAAGGAAGGCGGCAACTACGCCACCACGGAATACCAGCTCGCCGGCCTGCCCGTGGTCTCCACCCCGAGCCAGGGGGGGCGTGACGTGTTCCTGGACCCGGAAATCTCCCGCATCGTGCCGCCGAGCGCCGCGGCCGTGGCCAAGGCCGTGGCCGAGCTCGTCCGGCTGCGGATCCCGCCCCGGGAGATCCGCCTGCGTGCCCTGCTGCGCATCCGGGAGATGCGCCAGGACTTCATCCGGCTCGTGGGCGGCATCATCGCCCGGGAAGGCCATGCCGACACCTTCGCCGAGGACTTCGACAAGGTGTTCGTACACAAGATGCACACGCATCCCGGCACGCCCGAGAACTTCCTGACCTCCCACGGCCTGCTGCCCGGCCAGGAGCGCCGCAGCGCCTAAGCCCCGGGCGACCCTGTTGACGTCGGCCGCTTCCGGCGTTACCTCGCTTCGAACGTCGAGTCCCGCCCGTGGCGGGAACGGGGGACCCACTTCCCGGGGCGCATCGCCAGCATGGCGTAGGGCAACCTCTTCGGCCCGAGCCCGTCAGCTAACCTCGTAGACGTCGAAGGGGAAACCGACGCCTTGCCGCAGGTTTCCCGCAACCGGTCGTCCGGAGGGATGCCATGCCCCGCTCTATGGCGCGCCTTGCCGCGCTGCGCTTCCGTTTCCTCGCGTTTTCCGTCGATCCCATTCGTTCGCCTGAGATGCGCCTGGGCCTTGCCGCGCCCTGAGGCCGGCCGCGCCCTTTCCCGCGCCTTCGCGGTCCGTGGCCGCGAGGGTCTTTGTCGACGCCCGCTTCTTGAAGGAAAACGCCATGTCCCAGGAAAAACGCCTCCCCGTGTCGCGGCTGCTGCGCCGCGCCGTCATCGGCGACAGCATCAACCTCGCCGACCAATCCATCTTTCACAAGCTCTCCCTGGTGGCGTTCTTCGCCTGGGTGGGACTCGGGGCCGACGGCCTGTCCTCGTCCTGCTACGGTCCGGCCGAGGCCTTCCTGGCCCTGGGCGAACATCCCTTCCTGTCCGTGTTCGTGGCGCTCGGCACCGCCCTGACCATCTTCGTCATCAGCGCCGCCTATTCCCAGATCATCGAGCTCTTCCCCACCGGCGGCGGCGGCTACGTGGTGGCGAGCAAGCTGCTCTCGCCCAAGGTGGGCATGGTCTCGGGCTGCGCCCTGCTCATCGACTACGCGCTCACCATCACCCTTTCCGTGGCCAGCGGCGCGGACGCCGTGTTCAGCTTCCTGCCCCCGGACTGGCTGCCCTACCGGCTGCCCGTGGCCGTGGCCGGCGTGACGGCGCTCATCGTGCTCAACCTGCGCGGGGTCAAGGAATCGGTCATGGCCCTGGTGCCGATCTTCATGGTCTTCGTGGTCACCCATGCCGTGGCCATCGGCTACGGCCTCTTCGCCCACGTGTCGGACATGCCGGCCCTGGCCGCCCGGATGACCCGGGACGTGGGCGCGGCCCGAAGCGAGCTGGGCTTTCTCGGCATGTTCCTCCTGGTGCTGCACGCCTACAGCATGGGCGCGGGCACCTACACCGGCATCGAGGCCGTGTCCAACGGCCTGCCCATCCTGCGCGAGCCCCGCGAGAAGACCGGCAAGCGCACCATGCTCTACATGGCCGCGTCCCTGGCCGTCACCGTGGTCGGGCTCATCGCCTGCTACCTGCTTTTCGGGGTCCGGCCCCAGGAGGGCAAGACCCTCAACGCGGTGCTCTTTTCCGCCGTCACCGCCGACTGGGGCCCGGACCTCGGCGGCGGCTTCGTGCTGGTCACGCTCGTCTCCGAGGCCCTGCTCCTGTTCGTGGCCGCCCAGGCCGGCTTCGTGGACGGCCCCCGGGTGCTCTCCAACATGGCCCTCGACCGCTGGCTGCCGGCTCGCTTCGCCCTGCTCTCGGACCGCCTCGTCACCCAGAACGGCATCCTGGTCATGGGCGCGGCGGCCCTTGTGCTCATGGTCGTATCCCATGGCTCGGTGGACCTGCTCATCGTGCTCTACAGCATCAACGTCTTCATCACCTTCGTGCTGTCCCAGCTCGGCATGGTGCGCCACTGGTGGCAGGTGCGCGGCCAGCGCGTGCCTTGGAAGAAGGGGCTTTGCCTCAACGGCCTGGGCCTTGTGCTGACGACCTTCATCCTGGTCATGGTGACCTGCGTGAAGTTCTTCGAGGGCGGCTGGGCGACGCTGGCCGTCACCGGGGCCCTGGCCGCCGCCGCCCTGGCCATAAAGCGCCATTACGACGCCGTGGGCGCGCGCATCAGAAAGCTCGACGTGCTGCGGGCCGTCATCGATCCGCAAAACCCCTACACCCCCTCCATCCCGGACAACGCCGAGGCGGGCGCCGAGCCCGACCTCGCCGCGCCGACGGCCGTCATCTTCGTCAACGGCTTCAATGGCCTGGGCATCCACACCCTGCTCTCCGTGGTGCGGCTTTTCGGCAAGGACATCAAAAACTACATGTTCGTGCAGATCGGCGTGGTGGACGCGGCCGTGTTCCGGGGCGCGGCCGAACTGGCCCGGCTCAAGGCCGGCATGGAGCGCGACCTCGGCGTGTACGTCGAGCTCATGCGCGACCGGGGCTATCACGCCGAGGCCCACTGGGCCGTGGGCACGGACATCGTCCACGAACTGACCGAACTGGCCCCGGTCATCCAGGAGCGCTTCCCCCGGTCCATCTTCTTCGGCGGCCAGCTCGTCTTCGACAAGGAGACCTTCGTCACGCGCCTTCTGCACAACTATGTGGTCTTCACCCTCCAGCGCCAGCTCTACCGCATGGGCCTGCCCTTCGTGATCATGCCCGTGCGCCTGGACAAGCCCGACTGGGCCTGACGCCGCTTTCGGGCCCGCGCCGCCCAGGCGGCCGCCGGGCTTGAAGGATACGCTTCCCCACCGTTGCGGGCTCCGCCCGGGGAAGCGACCCCTGTCCCCCGTTCCCCCCACCACACGTCATGCCGCGCGGGGCCGTCGGCCCGCCCCGCGCGGCCGGGAGAGGACGCCCCGCTTTGTCCAAAACGCAAAAAGGGAATCGACCGGTCCGGCGCGGCCTTGACGTGTTTCCCCGCAGCCGTGGGGAACTTGCCCCTTGCATTCGCCCTGGGCCGGCGTATGACGAAGTGGTCTTTCGGGGGCGTTTCGAGGGGGCTTCCACCCTGTGCCGTTGGGGAGCGGCCAGGATCGTTTCACACTTTATCATTTCGGTTTTATTGTAAAAATGACGTTCTCGCCAGCCTGGGAGCTCGTGCGCGGCATCGAGCCCATGTCCTTTTGCGATTGGCCGGGGAAGCTCGCCGCCGTGCTCTTTTTCGGCGGCTGCAACCTGCGCTGTCCCCACTGCCACAACGCCACCCTGGCCTTCGCCTCGGGCAGGCCCCTGCCCGGGGCCTCGGTGCGCTCCTTTGCCGCCTCCCACGCCAAGTGGCTGGACGGCTTCGTGGTCACAGGCGGCGAGCCGACGCTGGTCCCGGGCCTGTCCGCCTTCGCGGCCGAGCTGGCCGCCCTGGGGCCGGAAGTCAAGATCGACACCAACGGCATGCGGCCGGACGTGGTGGCCGCCGTGCTCGAGCGCCTTCCCGGGGCCAGCTTTTCCGTGGACGTCAAGGCCCCGTTTTCCAAGTACGGCCTGGTCACGGGCGGGGCCGCGACCGCAGCCGAGGCGGCGGCGCGCCTGGGCGAGGTCTTCGCCCTGGCCGCGCGCCACCCGGACCGCTTCGCCTTTCGCACGACCCTCGTGCCGCAGCTGTCGCCCACCGACGTCAGGGAGATCAGGGAGGCCCTGCCGCCGGGTTTCACGCTCGTCGAGCAACCGTACCGCAAGCCATCACGGAGCAAGGGGGAGGAAGGGAACAATGCCCAAGCAGATCCGCAAACGCGACGGATGTCTGGAAACCTGGTCCACCCAACGCATCGCCCAGGCGATCCTCAAAGCCCTCAAGGCCAGCGGCATCCAGGACCCGCTGCTCTCCACGCGCCTGGCCCACAAGGTCGAAGCCAAGCTTGCCGATAACGACGTCCCCGAGCAGGAGGACGTCCAGGACGCCGTGGAACAGGTGCTCATGGAGTCGCGGCTCTACGCCGTGGCCCGGCGCTACATCGTCTACCGCGAGAAGCGCCGGGAGCTGCGCGAGCAAAAGGCCGCCTTTCTCGACATCGCCGACGTCATCGACAACTACATTTCCAAGACCGACTGGCGCGTGGCCGAAAACGCCAACATGACCCACTCCTTCCAGGGGCTCATGCTGCACCTCTCGGGCACGGTCCAGGCCCGCTACGCCCTGGGCAAGTATCCCCAGGAAGCGCGCGAGGCCCACGACCACGGCTATTTCCACATCCACGATCTGTCCTTCGGCCTGGCCGGCTACTGCGCCGGCTGGAGCCTGCGCGACCTGCTGCTCGAAGGCTTCAACCTGCCCGGCCGGTCCTGCGCCGGCCCGGCCAAGCACTTCGACGCCGTGCTCGGCCAGATGGTCAATTTCCTGGGCACCCTGCAAAACGAATGGGCCGGGGCGCAGGCCTTCAACAACGTGGACACCTATCTGGCCCCGTTCATCCGCGAGGACGGGCTGTCCTACCGCGAAGTCAAGCAGGCCATGCAGAAGTTCGTGTTCAACTTGAACACCACCTCGCGCTGGGGCGGGCAGAGCCCGTTCACCAACCTGACCTTCGACCTAGCCCCGCCCAAGCACCTGGCCAAGGAAGGGGTGATCGTGGGCGGGGCCATGCGCGACGCGACCTACGGCGACTTCGGCGAGGAGATGGCCATGATCAACAAGGCCTTCCTCGAGGTCATGGCCGAGGGCGACTACCACGGCCGCATCTTCTCCTTCCCCATCCCCACCTACAACATCACGGCCGACTTCCCGTGGGATTCCGAGATCGGCACGCTGCTTCTGGAACTCACGGCCAAGTACGGCGCGCCCTACTTCCAGAACTTCATCAATTCCGACCTCTCGCCCGAGGACGTGCGTTCCATGTGCTGCCGGCTGCAGATGGACCTGCGGCAGCTGCGCAACAAGGTGGGCGGGCTTTTCGGCGCGGGCGACCTGACCGGCTCCATCGGCGTGGTGACCCTCAACCTCCCCAAGCTGGCCTATCTGGCCCAGGGCGAGGAGGACTTCCTGGACCTGCTCACCGAGTACGCCGAACTGGCGCGCGACGCCCTGGAATTCAAGCGCAAGATGATCAGCGACAACCTGGAGCGCGGGCTTTTCCCCTGGACGCGGCGCTATCTCAAAAACGGCTTCAAGGGGCATTTCTCGACCATCGGCCTGGTCGGCGGCCACGAGGCCTGCGTGAACCTGCTCGGCAAGGGCATCGAGACCGACTCGGGGCTGCGGCTCATGACCCGGGCGCTGACCCACCTGCGCCAGCTCACCTCGCGCTTCCAGGAGGAGACGGGCAACCTCTACAACCTGGAGGCCACCCCGGCCGAGGGCACGAGCTACCGGCTGGCCAAAATCGACAAGGCGCTCTACGCCGACATCCGGGCCTCGGGCAACGGCACGCCGTATTACACCAATTCGACCACCCTGCCCGTCGGGCTCTCGCGCGACGTGTTCTACGCCCTGGAGCACCAGAACAAGCTCCAGCCGCTCTACACCGGCGGCACGGTCTTCCACACCTACCTCGGCGAGGCCGTGGCCGACACCGAGGCGCTCAAGTCCTTCATCGTCAAGGCCTTCACCATGACGAAGATTCCGTACCTGTCGATCACGCCCACGTTTTCCGTGTGCAAGACCCACGGCTACCTCAAGGGCGAGCACTACGAATGCCCGGATTGCGGCGCGCCCTCGGAAGTGTTCACGCGCATCGTGGGCTACTACCGCCCGGTGTCGCTGTGGAACAAGGGCAAGCAGGCGGAATACGCCGAACGGCTGACGTACGGGGAGATCTGCTAGGCGGATTTGAAGAGAATCGCGCAAAAAGGGCGGGCCCCGGGGCCCGCCCTTTTTTTATCGCCTCAGCGCGCCTTGTAGGCCTTGTAGAAATCCAGGATGTGCGGCGGGCAGCCGGGAATGAAGCGGGCCGGGGCGGCCTGGCCGTGGGTCTCGTAGGCCAGGGGCGCGGCGCAGGCCCCGAAGCACCAGAATTCGCCGTCGCGTCGCTTGAGGCTTCGCCGCTCGGGCATGGGCACGCCCACATAGACCGTCACCGGCTCCCGGCCCGAAAACGCCCCCTCGCCGGCCAGCTTGTCCAGGGCATGGCGCAGGGCCGACAGGCAGCCCAGGCAAGCCCCGCCTTCGAACACCCGCACCGCGTCGTAGGCCCCGGCGCAGCCGATGACCGGCCGGGTGAAATGACGGCGCAGCCTTGCCGGGTCCCCGCCCGCCACTTCGATGGCGGAAAGATGCGTCTCGCCCAGGCCTTCCTGGCCGGCCAGGCGCAGCATGGCCACCTCGTGCGCGCCGATGCCCATGAGGTCGGCGGCCACCGTGTCCACGGCGCACACGTCCGTGCCGGCCGCGATCACGTTCATGTCCGGCACGGACGAACCCGAAAGCGGGGCCTGGCCCTGCACCGCCCACAACCCGTCGAGCACGGTGAGCGCCGGCCGGGCCAGGCGCAGCACGTCCACCACCTTGGCGTTGATGTCGTTGCGGTGGCAGAACATGCGTTCGTCGTCGCACACCAGCCCGTACAGATTCTTGATGCCGAGCGTGACCAGGGTGTGCACGTGGGTCTTCATCTTGGGCAGGTCGACCAGCAGGTCGGATTCGAGCAGGGCGCGCGGCAGGCGCACCGGATCGAAGACGAAGGCCCCGGGGTTGGGCACGGCCCGGCTGCCGCAGCGGTCGAAATGGACCATTTCGCCGCCGGCGGCCTCGATGCGCCGGGCAAAATCCGGCAGGCAGGCCAGGGCCTCGAAAAGGGACAGGCCGAATCCCGGGTTGTCGCCGACCAGCACCCTGGCCGCGCCCGCATCGCGAAGGAGCGCCACCACGGCCAGGAGCACCCGCTCGTCCGTGACCACGGCGCAAGGGTTGCGGGGATCCGGCCGCACCAGGTTGGGCTTGACCAGCACCTTCTTGCCCCGCACGAGGGCCGGCAGGTCGCAGCAGGCGGCAACGGCCTGCGAAACCAGGTCTCGCACCACGCCGAGGCTTTTTCCCGTGAAGGCCGTGGGCGATTCGGGCACCGGGGCCGAGGCCAGGGCTACACGAGGGCGCGCCATGCGATCTTGCCTCCCGGCGTGCGCGGCAGGGCGTCGCGAATCTCGATGACGCGCGGCAGCTTCATGCGGTGGAGCCGGCCGGCCAGAAACCGGCGCAGCTCCCCGGGCGTGAGCGCCGCCCCGGCCCTGGGCACGACCACGGCCTTGGCCGCCTCGCCGCGCAGGGGATCGGACACGGGCACCACGATGCACTCGGCCACGTCCGGATGGGCCCGCAGCGCCTCCTCGATCTCCACCGGAAAGACCTTCATGCCGCCGACCTTGAGCAGCATGCTCTGCCGGCCGGCGAAAGAGTAGGCCCCGTCGGCCTCGCGGCGCACGATGTCGCCCGTGCGGAACCGGCCGCCGTAGAGGCGAAATTCCGGCCTTGCCTCCTCGCCGAAATAGCCCGGGCACACCCCGGGCCCGGAGACCACCAGCTCCCCGGGCTCGCCGTCGCCGACGTCCTCGCCGTCCTCGCCCACCACCCGCACGAGATAGCCCGGCACCGGCCGGCCCAGCCGGCACGGGACATGGGCCTCGCCCGGCCGGTTGGCCAGGGCCACGCCCGTGGTTTCGGTCGAGCCCCACACGGGCAGGATGGACGCGCCGTAGCGGGCCGAAAGCCCCCGGGCCAGGGCCGACGGCACGTGCATGCCGCCGGATTCGGCCACGCGCACCGTGGCCAGGGGATTGTCCGCGCCGGCCGGCAGGCGCAGCAGCGTCTCGTAGATGGCGGCCACGGCCATGAGCGCCGTGACCTTGTGCCGGACGCAGGCCCCGGCCACGGCCTTGGCCGCCACCCGGTCGCACAACACCATGGGGCCGCCGAGGAGAAGCGGGCGCAGGAGCGTCTCGTGGGGATGGACGAAGACCGGCATCATGCACAGGTGCACGTCCTCGGGCGTGAGGCCGAAAGCGGCCACGCTGGCCTCGGTGTTGGCCAGCAGGTTGCCGAGGGTCGTGACCGCGCCCTTGGGCGCGCCCGTGGTGCCGGAGGTGAAGTTCAGATAGACCGGGTCGTCCGGCCCGACCTCGGGCAGGGCGGCCGGGAAGGGGCCGGCGGCCAGCCCGGCCAGCGTCGGCAGTCCCGCCGGGGCCGGGCCGTCCATGACCGCCACGGCGAAAGGCGGGCCGCCCGGGAAGACCGCCTCCAGCGCGGGCAGGAATTCGGCCGCCAGACACAGCACGGCCGGGCGCAGCCGGTCGAGGATGGCGCGCGTGACGTCCGGGGGCTGGTTGGGGTCCACGGGGAAGAACACCGCCCCGGCGGCGGCGGCGGCCAGAAAGGCCGTGACGGCCTGCGGCGTCTTGCGGCCGAAGACGGCCAGGCGCTCTCCCTTGGCCAGGCCCATGCCGGCCAGGGCCCGGGCGAGCCGGGCCACGTCCTCGGCCAGGGCGGATTGGCGCACGGTGGCTTCCCCGGCCAGGATGGCCGGGCCGTCCGGGTCGGCCTCGGCCGAGGCCCGCAACAGGGCGTAGATCCCGCCGGCCAGGGGCGCGCGGGGAGCACAGGCGATCGCGTGGGGCTTTTCTTTTCCGGTCATGCCCCAACATACGCCTGGAGCAGCTTTTTTGGCAAGGCTCGCGGGCGATTGGCGGGTTATTGCCGACCGGTTCGATCCGGTATAAAGGATGGCGTCCCGTGCGGCGCGCGCCCGTCGGGGCAGCAAATTTTTCGAAGCGTCGCGCGGAGGCGGCATGAAGACGTTGCGTACGACCGTTGCGGCGGCGGTCATCCTGACGGCCTGGGTCCTCGCAACCGGCCTGGCCCTGGCGGCCACGCCCGACGAGGACATGAAGCCCATCAAGACCGGGGCGAGCATCACGGGCGTCATCGAAGAGGACTACAGCGACGGCCTGCTCCTGACCACGGACGCCGGCACGACCTACCTGGTGCTCACGCCCGAGGAAATTTCGCTCGAGACCGAAGAGGCCTTCCACAAGCGGAACAAGGGCAAGCAGGTCACCTTGACCGGCAACGTGTACCGGGACGAGGACGGGTCCTTGAGCCTTTTCGTCAGCACCCTGCCGACGCAGTAGGGGCAGGGCCCCGTCCGCGCCATGTTCAACGCCGTCGCCGGTCTTGGCGGCGGCCCGTTCCTCTCTCCAGGAGGTGCGCCATGTCCGCGAAAACGGTTTCCGTCACCCTGCTTGCGAGTCTTGCGGCCTGCCTGCTGGCGGCCGTCCCGCTCCCGGCCCAGACCGCCCGGACCACGCCCCAGGGCGTAGCCTACGTCACCGGCGGCATCGGCGCGGACGAACGGGCGGCCATGGAGGCCATGGCCGGGGCCTACACCCTGAAGATCGAATTCGCCCGCGCGGACCGGGCCTACCTCGGCGACGTGCCCGTGAGCCTGCGCGGCCCGGTGACCACGCGACTGACGGCCGAGGGGCCGGTGCTTTTGCTGCGGCTGCCGCCCGGCCGCTACGCCGTCACGGCCACGGCCCTCGGCGCGGCGCGGACGCAGACCGTGACCGTGGGGAAGACGGGCCTGGCCCGCCTGGCCTTTCTCTGGTAGCCGCGCGGGGCGCGGCGGCGGGGAACGCTACATATAGCCCAGGGAGCGCAACTGCTCCATGGCCTCTTCCTTTTCCTGGTCCCGGCCGGCCCGTTCGGCGCTGCGGTCGGTCAGGTCCTGTTCCCAGGCGGGCAGGTCGCTGACGCGCACGGTGCCGGTCTTGGTGCCCAGGCTTCGGTAGCCCTGGCGGTAGAGTTCGCAGAAGGGAATGCCCCGGGAAAGGGTGATGTCCCACACGTCGGCCTCGCGCATGTGCAGGATGGGGTGCACGCGCAGATGGGGCGGGGTCTCGCGCGGGCTTTCGTAATCCTCGCCGGCCCGGGCCGGGTGCTCGTCCCAGCGGATGGCCGTGGCCAGGGCGGCCACGCCGGCCTGGCGCAAAAACGCGTTCATGGGCGCGACCTTCATGAGCTGGTTGCCCACAGGCGATTCCGGGTCGAAGGGGAAACCCGGACCGGTGAAGCCTGCCCGCTCCACCTCGGCCCGGCTTTCCGGCGACAACGCGTCCACGGCGATGTAATCGCCGATGCTCGGATTCCTGGAAAGGACCTCCCGGTTGGCGGCCACGGTCAGGTCGAGTTCCCACTCCCGGACCAAGCGCTCCTGAAAGGCCTTGACCTCCTCGAAGGCGTCCCCCTCGTCGATGGTCAGCACCCGGGGCATGGGCAGGCCTTTTTCGGCGCAGGCCTCCCGGGTGAGCCACAGGACCAGCGTGCTGTCCTTGGCCCCGGTCCAGGCCACCCAGAAGTCCCGGCCGAATCGGCCCATGGCCGAGGCGAGCACGGCCTTGGAGGCGGCGATCTTCTCGTCGAGGGTCATGGCCCAAAGGGACCGCATTCCGGCATCGTCCATAACGGCTCCCAGGACGGCGCATCGCGCCGTCACGGCGTCGCGCGGCGCCCTTCCGCGTTTCGCGGCAGGCAGCGCGCAGGCGGGCATGGTCTCTAGTCGGCCTTCTTGCGGCGCTCCCAGAGCTTCATGTCCTTCATCTTGGCGCGGCGTTCCCGGGCCAGGGACTTGCAGGCCAGGGCCTGGGTCTTCTTGTAGCCGTACTTGGCGCGGTATTCCTCGGCGCTGAGGCCGTGGGACGCAAGATGCTTCTTGGTGATGACCTTGAAGGACTTGCCGCACTCCAGACAGACGATGGAGGCTTCCTTGATGGCTTTTTTCGGGTCCATGGCCGGGGCGGCGGACTCTTCGCCGGCCGCTTGCAGCTGGCCGCCCACAAGCCCGGCGATGCCGCCGGCCACGGATTTCACCATGCTGAGAATCTCTTCCTCGGTCATGGGTCGCGATCCGGCCTGCGCCTTGACGATTTCCAGCGCGCTTTGCAGATACTCTTCCATTTGCTTCCTCTTGTTGGCTTTGGTTCGGAAACGGGCGGTATACCTACTCAACAGGTAGGAATCAAGCACTTCTAACACGCTTTTTCCCATTGCGTCCAGTTTATTCTATGGGCAAGCGGGGAAAGCGAAAATAAAATATCGGTTGCAGGCATTGCCCGAACAACATTTCCCCGTGGCAACACCACTTCCAGACGCCTTGCCAGGCTGAAAAGAGGCCCCTCCGCACAGGTTCCCCTCCCGGCATCGGCCCCCTGACGATCAAGCCGCATTCCCTATACCATTTCCGCCGGTCCGGCTCCACATGAACACGGGGTTAATGGAGATGTAATGCGGCCGGGCGGCCGGCCTGGGGGCTGGGCGCGTCAGGCCGGGCGCGCCAAGGCCCGGCGGTAGGCGGAAACGGCCAGGGCCACGGCCGCGTCCCAGGTGAGCGCCCGGGCCCGGGCCAGGCCTCTGGCGCGCAGTTCGCCGGCCAGCCCCTTGTCCGTGACCACCCGGGAAAGGGCCTCGGCCAGGCCGGCGACGTCCGTGGGCGCGACGTGCAAGGCCGCCCCGGCCGTCACCTCGGGCACGGCCGGGGCGGAGGTGGCCACCACCGGCGCGCCGCAGGCCATGGCCTCGGCTACGGGCAGGCCGAAGCCCTCGCCGAAGCTCGGGTAGGCGAAGGCCGCCGCGCCGCTGTAGAGCGCTGGCAGCTCCTCCTGGGGCACGGAGCCGGCCAGGAAGATCCCCCGCGCCGCGCCGTCGGCCTGCACGCGCTCGTGGAAGCGGGCGAAGAGCCGGTCGCGACCGCCGGCCAGGACCAGGGCCGGCGCGGCCTCGCCCAGGTGCCGGCGCACCAGGGCGTGGGCCGCGACCAGGGCGGACAGGTTTTTTCGCGGCTCGACGCGCCCCACGGTCAGGATGTAGGGCCCGGCCGGCAGGCCCAGCCGGGCGCGCATGGCCTCGATGCGGGCCGGATCGGCCACGGGCGAGAACTCCTCCCCCACGCCGAGGTGCGCGAAGGCCACCCGGTCCCCGGGCAGGCCGTAGCGGGAGACGATCTCCCGGCGGCTGAATTCGGATATGGTCAGCACCGCGGCCGCCCGGCGGGCCCCGGCCGGGTAGAGCCGGCGCATGAGCGACCCCAGCCCCGCGGGGAAATGCTCGGGCATGGTCTCGTGCAGGATGTCGTGGATGGACAGCACCGTGGGCGGCCCGCCGCGAAGCGGCCCCAGGTACTGGCAATGGAGCAGGTCCGTCTCCCGGGCGGCCCGGTCCGGGAACGGCCAGACCAGGCGGGCGAAACGGCCGGCCGGAATGGGGCGCAGGACGACGTTTCGGGCCTCGCCGGCCAGGGCCCGGATGTGGGGGGCGTGCGGGTCCACGGCGTAGAAGACGAAGTCGATGTCCGGCGCGGCGGCGGGCAGCCGGGCCGCCAGGTTGGCCATGTAGGTGCGCGAGCCCTGCATGAGCCCGGACAGGCTGTGCAGGTCCAGGCCCACCCTCACGGCCGCTTCCTCCCGCCCGGGACAGCGCAGGCGCTGCCGGGCGCGAACCGCCGGGCCGCGCCGGCCAGGGCTCCGGCGGCGAAGGCCAGGGAGCGGGCCAGGACGAAGCCCGGGGCCAGCAGGCCCACGACCCGGTCGCGGCGCGCGGCGAAACGGGCGAAAGGCAGGCTCGAAAGCGCGATGCCCGCCGCCGCGCCGGCCGCGAGCGTCCCGCCGAGCGCCGGCCACAGCACGATCCCGGCCAGGCACACGGCCCCCAGGGCCGTCTGGAGGCGGATCACGGGCGGGGTGTAGCCGTCGCGCACGAGCTTTTCCGGGTGATCCCGGCAGGCGCGAAGCCGCCAGTAGGCCCGGCCGGCCTTCACGCGCAGGTAGCGCCTGATCGTGGCCGGATGGTGGTGGGCCACCCGGGCCTCGGGGGCGAAGACGAGACGGCGGCCCTGGCGGCACAGGCGATAGGAAAGCTCGGTGTCCTCGTTGTCGGCTCTGGTGAAGGCGGCGTCGAAGCCGCCGGCGGCCTCGAACACGTCCCGGCGGAAGGCGGCGGCGTAGGTGGCCACGAGGTCCAGGCAGGGAAAGCGCGAGGCGTAGGCGTAGCGGTCCTCGAACTCGCACTGGGCGAAGCGGGCGGCAAGCGACGTCTGGGTCGTGCGGTAGGCCCCCTGCGCGCCGGCCACGCCCGGGTCGGCCAGAAGCGGCGCGATGAGGGCGGCCAGGAAATCCGGCTCGGGCAGGCAGTCGGCGTCGGTGAAAACGACCACGTCCCCGGCGCTGGCCGCCACGCCCGCGTTTCGCGCCGCCGCCGGCCCCCGGTTGTCCTGGCGCACCACCGTGACCCCGAACCGCGCCGCCACGGCGGCGGTGTCGTCGGTGGAGCCGTCGTCCACCACCACGACCTCCACCCGGCCGGCGGCGTAGGTCTGGCGGGCCAGGGCGGCCAGGGTCCCGGGCAGGGTGGCGGCGGCGTTGTAGGCCGGCACGATCACGGCGACGTCAAGGGAAGCCATGGCCTACACCCTCGATCCCCGAACCAGGTGCTTGAAAAACGTCCGGCCGGCCCGCAGGGTGCGCGCCGCCTCGCCCGGGGAGACGGCGGCGGCCAGGGCGCGGCGCACGAGAAACGCCGGCCGCAGGTAGAAGCGCCGCCGGGCCAGGTCGCACAGCCGCACCAGCTCCTGCGGGGACAGGGTCTCGTTTCGCACCACGCAGTTGTGCAGCCCCTGCGGCGTGAGCCAGTCGCGCCAGTCGTCGGCCTCGATGCGGCCCCGGGCCCGGTAGTCGTCGTAGGCCTCGGTGCCGGGGTAGACCATGACCGGGTAGAACTGGGCCGTGTCCGGCCCCAGGCGCAGGGCGAAGTCGATGGTGGCCGTAATCGACGCCTCGGTGTCGCCGGGGAAGCCGAAGATGAAGCAGCCGTGGACCTTGATGCCGGCGGCCCGGGCGTCGGAGCGAAAGCGCAGCATGCGCTCCACGCCGAGGCCCTTTTTCATGGAGGACAACGCGGCCGGGTCGGCGGACTCGAAGCCCACGCACACCTGCCGGCAGCCGGCCTTGGCCATGGCGGCCAGCACCTCGGCCGGCAGGTCGGCCCGGCTGTTGGCGGACCATTCGAACGCCAGCCCCCGGCGCACGATGGCGGCGCAGAATTCCTTGCAGCGGGCCCGGTCGGCCGTGAGCGTGTCGTCCTCGAAAAAAATGGTGCGCAGGCCCGGAAAGTTGTCCAGGCACCAGGCCACCTCGTCGAGCACACGTTCGACGGAGCGGCAGCGCGCCGCCCGGCCGGTCAGGGTCTGGGGATGCAGGCAAAACGAGCAGCGGTAGGGGCAGCCGCGCGAGGTGGCCAGCGTCACCATGGGCGGCTTGGCATTGGGGTTGAAGTACTGCCGAATGTCCAGGAAGCGCTTGTAGACCGGGGCCACGGGCGGCAGGCGGTCGAGGTCGTCGATGAACGGCCGGTCGGGGTTGTGGACCACCCGGCCGGCATTGTCGAGAAAGCTCAGGCCCTCTATTTTCGCCAGCCGTTCGGGCGTGGCCGGGCCGCTGTCCAGGACCCGGGCCAGCTCCAGCACGGTGAGGTCGTATTCGCGCCGGGCCACGGCGCGGACCGCGCCGGGCCGGCCGGTCAAGACTTCGTCCGGCAGGGCCGTGGCGTGGGGGCCGACCAGCAGCGTGAAAAGTCCGGGCAAGGCCTGGCGCAGGGCGGCGGCGGCGGCGACGTCGGCGGCGATGCTCGGGGTGGAGGTGTCGATGACCACGAGCTTCGGGGCGGCCCGCACCGCCCGGGCCACGACGTCGCCGAGCTCCAAGCCGTCGGCCGGCGCGTCCAGAAGCTCCACGGCGAAGCCGTCGGCGTCGAGCACGGCGGCGGCCTGGGCCAGGAAGAGCGGAAAATAGAGCGTGGCGGACTTGGTCACGGCCGGCGAACGCTGGGGCCGGGAGAACCGGGGCAGAAACGGCGCGTTGAGCACCATCACGGACATTGCGGGTCGTCGTGCCATCATGCCGTCTCCCATAGTGGAACCCCCTCCCCCGGGCAACCTCCCCCCTTTACCCCCTGCGAGGGGGTCCGGGGGGCATCATGCCCCCCGGCCGCCGGAGGCATCTTCATTCTTCCCCTCCCCTTCTCTCACCCCTTTCACCCCTTACGCCCCGCCGCGACGGGGTCGCGGCGCAGGAGGCGGCGGAAGAAGCCGGCGATGCGGGAGAAATCGCCGCCGGCCAGGGCGGCGAGGCCCTTGGCCGCCAGGCGGCAGGCCTCGCCGACCGGGTAGGCGAGCTTGTAGAGCCAGGTCGGGTCGATGCGGGAAAAGAAGGCCACGGCGCGCGGCGAGAGCAGCGCCTTGTAGACCCCGCCGGGGATGCGCTGGAAGGTGAGCAGGTAGAGCAGAAACGACGGGTAGTCGCGCCGGGGGGGAATGTAGAACGGCCGGCGGTAGATCTCCGTTTCCTCGTCGTGGATGCGGCCCTCGGCCTTGGCCTGGCGGTAGAGTCCGGTTTCCGGGAAATAGAGGAGGCTGGCGATGGCCAGGCCGAAGGGCTTGGGCAGGCGGGCCAGCAGGCGCACGGTGTCGAGCTTGTCCTCGGGCGTCTCCCAGGGCGAATCGATGATGACGTGGTAGTCCGGCGGCAGCAGCCGGGGCAGGCGCTCGTGCAGGAGCTTCGCCCCGGCCAGCACCCGCTCGTCGGACTCGGGCCGGCGAAAAAGCTTGCGCATCTTGGGGCTGCCGGTCTGGATGCCCATTTCCACGTAGCACAGGCCGGCGTCCATGAGCAGGTCGAGCTTGGCCGCGTCCAGGGTGGTGGGCGAGGCCTGGCAGTAGAGCGGCAGCCCGACGTCTTTTTTGTAGGACGCGGCAAAGGCCTCCAGCCAGTCCATTTTCCGGGAAAAAAAGGTGTCGTCGAAGAGCTGCACGCCCTCGATGAAGGGATAGCGGGCCAGGACGTCGCGCAGCTCGGCCAGGACGTGAGCCACGCCGCGGTTGCGGAAATAGGGCACGGGGCCGCCCCGGAAGAGCTCCTTGACCGTGGGCACGTTGCAGTAGGCGCAGCCGTGGGGGCAGCCCCGGTCGGTCATGGTGCGGTAGACGCGCAGGAGCCGGCCGCGGCGGTACGGCACCCGGGGCAGGGCCCGGGCCAGGACCTCGGCGGACAGGGGCACGATGCGGCCGAGGTCGGGAGCGTGCACGTACTGGTCAACACCGCTGCAGTCGAAAAACGGCAGCGCGTCCAGGTCGGCGACCAACGGGGCCAGGCCGTTGTCCGCCACCTCCCCGTCCCGCAGCGTCCAGATGCCCGGGATGGCGTCCGTTTCGCCGCCGCCGGCCAGGGCGTCGAGCAGGGCGGCCAGGGCCGTCTCGCCCTCGCCCCGGCAGACGAAATCGGCGTAGGACAGCGCCTCCTGCGGCCGCACCGTGGCGTGGATGCCGCCCCAGACCACGGGCAGGCCCAGGCGTTCGCGCACGGCCCGGGTGAGCTGGGCGGCCCGGTCGAAGTAGCTGGTGAAAAAGGACACGCCGACCAGGTCCGAGCCAGCGGCCAGCTCCAGGGCTTGGTCCACGACGCGTTCGGGGTAGCGGTAGACGTAGGAGCCGTCCTCCTGGAGCAGGCCGATGCTTCCCGGGAAAAGGACCAGGCGCACGTCGTGGCCGGCGGCCTTGAGGCTGGCTTGGAGGCTGCGCACGCCAAAGGCGGACAGGTCAGGCGGCGTCGGCGAGAGCAGGGTCAGGCGGGCCATGGGCGGCGGGCTCCTTTCCGGGTTTGAGGGCGAGGGGCGACGGGGCGGGGGCAGGCGACGCGCCGCTCAGGCCTGCGCGCCCGATTCCCCGGAAGCGTCCCCATCCGGGGCTTCCTCGCTCACGTAGACCATTTCCCTGTGCCCGTCATGGGTCATGCATCCCGACAGGTGCATGCCGAACCGCTCCACCACCCGTTGCCCGGCCGGCGACACGGCCACGGCGGCCAGGGCCCGGGCGCCCGTGGCGGCCATGTCCGCGGCAAGGGTCTTCACCAGCCGCCGGCTCGCGGGCGTTCCGTGAAATGGCCCGAGGATGCACAGGTTGTAGAGATACAGATACGCGACGCCGCCCGGCGGCTCCGGCTCGGGCCGTATCTGCTTGCGACTTGTGAGGCTTTCCGGGCGCTCCCGCATCGCGAGATACGTCTCCCGGGCAAGGGGATGGAACGCCGTATAGCCGACCGGGACGCATGTCTCCCCAACCCGGGCCAGCCAAAGCCGGAATCCTTTCGGGAACACAGAAAACGCCTGCATTAAATGCCCGTATTCCTCCCGGTGGGCGGGTTCGGCATAGCAGGCCCAATCCGCCAGGAGCATGGCCAGGACGAAGCGCCCGTCCCGGCCGGGGCCGCGCGCCGCCGCGCCGGAAGCGTCGTCGCCGGGCGCGAGGAAAAAAACCTCCCGGCCGCCCCGGCCGTCGAATCGCAACGAGGCCAGCCGCTCCGCTTCGTGAGCGAGCCAGGAAGCGGCGTCTTCAGAGGCGCTGGGATCCGGGATGTTTTCCAAGGGGTCGGCTGGCATGGGCACGGACGGCGCTCCGTTTCGGGCGGACTCGCGCCCTTGGGGAAATCCGGGCCCGCGCCGGGTCGCCAGGAGGAACGACGCATCCGGTTACGAGCCATGGTCCTGTTGTATGGGCAACGCGCCCTTGTGACAAGGCCGGACAAACAAACACGCCTCGGTGGCACATGGGGAACACGGGACCCCGGCCGGGCAAAGGCAGCCGTCGGCACGGTCGGGAAAGACGACGCACGGGCCTGCTGCCGTTTCTCGACCCGAGGATTGCGGCAAGCCGCCCCGCTACTTCGCCCCGTCGCCCGCCTTGCCTTCCAGGGAGGCCAGCCGCCGCTCCATGTCGACGAGGCGCGCCTCCACCGAGGGCAGGCTTGCGGTCACGCGCGCCCGGCAGGCGGCGGACTCCTCCAGCAGGTCGTCGAGGATGAGGTTTTTTTCGAACCAGGCCCGCAGCATGGTGCTGAGATAACGCCGGCCCATTTCGCTCAAGTGCAGGTTGGAGCTGCCCCAGGTGCGGCCCTGCCAGGAGATGGGGATCTGGGCGATGTTGTAGCCACGGATCAGCGCGTTGAGCGACAGTTCGATGGTGATGTTGAAATGGCAGGCCTTAAGCGGCCAGATGTCGCGGATCACCTCGGCCCGGTAGGCCTTGAAGGAATTGGTCAGGTCGTTGTAGCGCGTCCAGAAGAGCAGCTGCAGCATGTGGTTGACGATGCGGTTGGCGATGCGCTTGACCCGGGGGTAGTTGGAGCAGCGCGAGCCCTTGATGAAGCGCGAGCCGTAGACGCAGTCGAAGCCCTGGCCGATCTTGCGGTAGTAGGCGGCCACGTCCTCGGGGTCGTCGGAGCGGTCGGCCATGCAGATGACCAGGACGTCGCCCCGCGCCCGTTCCAGGCCGGCCCGGATGGCCCGGCCGAAGCCCCGGGGCGGCGTGCGGCGCACCACGACCACGCCCGGATCGGCGGCGGCCAGGGACTCCAGCATCGCGCCCGTGCCGTCGGTGCTGTTGTCGTCCACGAGCACCAATTCGTAGGGAATGGCCTCGCGCCGCAACACGGCGACGAGGGCCTCGACCGTGGCGGCGATGTTGCCTTCCTCGTTGTGGGCCGGGATGACGACGGAAAGCACGGGCTGGCTGTTGTCCATGGACGGGCTCCTTGGGAAATATCACGCGCGAAGCGGGTTATGCCTCACGCCGGTGGCAGGCATCAAGGGGAACCAGGGGAGCCATGAGCTTCCAACAGATGCCACCAGCCCGGATTTTCCCGCACAACGGCGGCGTAACGGGCCAGGAGCTCCCGGGACATGGCCAGTGCGGCGGCGTTTTTGTCCAGGCCCGGCGGCGGCGCGATGGGCGGTTCCAGGCGCAGGCGAAAGTCCGCCGTGCGCCCCGGGACCAGGAAGGCCGGGCACAGGACCGCACCGGCCGACAAGGCCAGCCGGGCCGGGCCGAGGGGCGCGCACAGCTTCCCGCCCGGAAAATCGAAGGCCTCGTGGCGGCCGAAGGACGGCTGTCCCGGGGCGTCGTCGAGGGTGGTCATGACCACGCCCCCGGCCAGCAGATGGGCCAGGGCCTGGCGCGTGCCCGGTCCCGGCGGCACGATCCCGGCCGGAATGCGGCCCTCGTATCGCCGGCGCAGGCGCAGGGCCACCTGGCGGCCGACAAACGACAGGCCCTCGGCGTTGAGGTAGCCGATCTGGAGCATGGGATAGCCCAGGAGCCCGAGGACCGTCAGCGGCAGCTGGGTCGGGCCGAAATGGCCGATGGGCAGCACCGCGCCGCGCCCGGCGGCCAGGGCGGCGTCGAGGTGGGCAAGTCCCTCGATCTCCAGCACCTGCCCGAAATTGTCGCGGGTCATTCCCGGAAAGACGAAGACCGAAAGCTGGTTGAGGTAGTGGGTCTCGAAGGCGGCCCGGGCCTGGGCCTCGCGGGCCGGCCCGGGCAGGTCCGGCCGCAGGCGGGCCACGGCGGCCAAGACCCGGCCGCGCCGCCCCGGGGAGGCGGCCCGGTGCAGCCGGCCCAGGAAACGCAGCAAGGCGAAGGCGTCGCGCGGCGGCAGGCGCTCGACGACAAGGCGCAGGGGATACCAGACCGCCAGGCGCAGCAGGTCGCGGGAAAGGCTCTCGGAAACGCGCACGGTCAGCGGCCCCGGGCCTTTTGCACCAGGTCGAAAACGTTCTCGATGTACGCCGTGCGGCCCTGGGTGTAGCGCACCGGTTCGAGGAGGTCGGCCCCGGGCGCGACGAGGCCTTCCTGCTCCGCCAGCTGCGCCAGGGCAGTGTGCGGCTCCACGCGCAGGCTGCTCAGCTCGAAATGGACCCGCCGGCCCATCCGCCGCCTGGCCCGGACGATGAAGCCGACCATGGCCAGGGCGTCGCGCAGGGTCTGGCCGGGCGGGTTCTTGAAAAAGTTGTAGCTGGCCTCGAAGCAGCCCATGTCGGCGACCTGGGCGAAGGCGGCGTCGATCTCGGCCCGGGTCACGGCCTTGCCAAGGGCTTGCAAAGCGGCGTCGCCGTAGGCGTCCGGGGAAAAGATCACGGCGTCGCAGCCGGCCCGGCGGGCGAGCTCCAGGAAATCGCGCGTCAGCCCCCGCTCGGTGAACCAGGCCGACCAGGAAAGCCGCACGTCGCGGCGGACCATAGCCTCCATGACGGCCGCGGCATGGTCGGCCGGGGCGTTGAAGACCGAATCGAGAAAGGTGAAGCGGGCAAGGCCCCGGGCCTTGAGGCCGGCCAGCTCGTCGGCCACGCGCTCGGGGTCCTTTTTGCGGTAGGCCCGGCCGTTGAGAAAGCCGTAGGGGCAGTAGAGGCAGGAAAAGGCGCAGCCGCGCTTGGTCTCGACGCCGATACCCCAGGGCACGGCCGCGTAGGGGCCAAGGGGCACGGCGGCGAAGTCCGGGGACGGCAGGTCGGCGAAGTCCGCCTTGGCCGCCGGGCCGGAAAAGACCACCCGACCGGCCTCGCGCCGAAAGACCGAGGGCACGGTGGAAACGTCTCCCCCGGTCGCCAGGGCGGCGGCCAGGGCGGCGAAGGCCCCCTCCCCTTCCAGGTACACGCCGTAGTCGATGGCCGGATAGCGGGCCATGACCGCCTCGGCGAACATGGAAAAGCCCGAGCCGCCGACCGCCAGGGGGCCGGAGAAGCCGGCGCGGACCACGTCCAGCACCCGCGCGAACGGCGGCAGGTAGGACACGCTCACCCGGGTGTTGGTGGAGTCGATGTTGCGAAGCGACACCCCGACCATGTCCGGCCGGAACTCCGCCAGCGTTCGGGAAAGCTCCCCCAGCGGATCGGCCGCCGTGTTGGGGTCGCAGCAGGCGATCTCGTGGCCGGCCAGGGCGGCGGCCAGGCAGGCCAGGCCCACCGGATAGACCGGCGGCCCGTCGCCGCCGAGCCAGGACTGCACGAGCAGGATTCTCACGAGCCGCGTCCCAGGAGTTTTTTGAGCAGCCGCTTGGCCGGGCCGGCCACGGCGAAAGCCAGCCGCCACAGCGGCGAAAGCGCCCCGGCGGAAAGGACCCGGGCCACGGGGCCGGCCGCGCACAGGGCCAGCAGCCGCGACGGGAACCGGCCGCCCTTGGCCAGCAGGATGAGGAAATTGACGTAGTCCGGCCGGCGCATGGTGTAGCTTTTGGTGTAGACGTCGCGCCGTTCGTCGGCGAGGAGCCCATCGGCGGCGGCCATGGCCGCGAGCTTGGTGCCCGGGTAGAGCACCAGGGAAAAGGGCTGGAGCCGAAAGGGCTTGGGAATTTTCGCGATGAAGCGCACGGACTCCAGGCGGTCCTCAAGGGTCTCGTAGGGCGTGTCCAGGATGAAGTCGTAGCTCGGGGGGAGCATCCGGTCCTTGTAGGCGTTCACGATCGCCATGGCCGCGAGCATCCTGTCGTTGCCCATGGCCTGGCGGTTGAACAGGGCCTGGATGCGCGGCGAGCCCGTCTGCACGCCCATCTGCATGTAGACCATGCCGGCGTCGACCAAGGCCTCCATCTTCTCCCGGGTGATGGTGGCCGGACTGCCCAAGCAGGTGAAGGGCAGGCCGACGCGCGCCTTGTACTCCCGGCAGAACTCCCGGATGTTTTCCAGCGGCCTGGCGAAAAAGGCGTCGTCGGAAATCCAGACGTAGCCGATAAACGGCATGGCCAGGCGCACCTGCTCCAGTTCGGCCATGACGTGGGCGACGCCGCGCCAACGCAGGTAGCCCTTGGCCCCGTACAGGGACTTGATGGCGTCGTTGACGCAGTAGGCGCAGCGGTGGGGGCAGCCGCGCCCGGTCATGGTCTGGTAGCCCACCCGGCCGAGCAGGCGCGAGACCGTGCCCCCGGCCAGGAAGCGCTCGGTCACGTCGGGTGTGAGCGCCACGATGCCCTCGCCCTCGATCCAGATGTGGTGGTCCTCGTGCGACCAGTCCGGCGGCGGCAGGGCGTCGAGATCAACGGCCAGGGGCCGCACGGGATTGCGGGCCAGGCTTCCGTCCGGCCGGCGGGACCAGATGTTGGGGACCTCGGCCACGGACCGGCCGGCGGCCACGGCCCGGACCACGTCGAGGAGGGCCTCCTCGCCGTCGCCGACGCAGACCATGTCCGCGACCTCCAGGCACTCCTCGGGCCGGATGGTCGGATGCACGCCGCCCCAGAGCACGGGCGCGGCGATGCTCCCCCGCAGGGCCCGGGTGATCTGGGCGGCGTTGTCGGCGTAGTTGGTCATGAGCGACACGCCGACCAGGGCGGCGTCGGCGCAAAGGGGAACGAGCGCGTCGAGCGCCTCGGCCGGATAGCGCTCGGGCGCGTCGGTCAGGGCGTCGCCCAGGGGATCGGGCAAAAAAACCAGGCGAGTGGCCACGCCCGCCGCCCGCAGGTACGACGAGAGGGCCCGCACGCCGAAAGCCGTGATGTCGGGATAGGGCGAGATGAGGACGACGCACGGCGTCGTCCGAGGTTTCATGGCCTGTGACTGCATTTGCCGGAGGATGCCGGGGGGAGGTCCGCCTTGTCAAGGCGCGGGGGCGGCCGCGTCGGCGCTTATGACCAGGGGACGGGCCGGATCGAGCCAGAGCTGGGCCCCCGGGGTGAGGACGAAGGACAGGCCAAAGGCCCGGCCCGGGAGCGTGAAGTCGAGCCGCGCCGGCTTTTCGCAACCTTCGCCCGTTTCCGGGATGTCGCCGTGGCCCAGTTCCAGGCGGGCGAGCACCCGGCCGTCCGGGGTCAGGGCCGTGGCCGTCAGCCGCTGCCCCGGGGCGGTGAAGCGCGGGCAGAAGGCCACGGAGGCGGCCCCGAGGGGCGCGTCGAAAACGGCCGCGTAGCCCAGCACAAGCGGGGCGTCGGCCGCGTCGGACTGGACGTAGCGGCCCCACTGGCCCACGTGCGCCGCCTCGGTCGCCACGGCCGCCAGGGGACCGTCGCGCCGGGCCACCCGGTCGGCCGCGGGCATGGCCACGATGGCCGCCGCCGGCCGGGGGCGGTAGAAGGCGTAGCGCCCGGCCTTCTCGGCCGGCTCGTAGTACACGTCGAGCAGGTCCAGGAGCTTACGGGAAACGAACACCTGGCTGTCCACGAAACGCGCCGCGCTCCGGGAGCGGATGTCCCCGGCCATGACCGAGTCCAGGATGGGGGCCAGCCCCAGATGGTCCAGGACGTCGGTCTCGTAGGCGTCATAGAGGCGCAGGCGCGGCCAGTGGGGGCCGCCGGCGAAGAGGTAGGCCCCCTCGGCATCCATGAGCACCGGGCCGGCGGTGGCGGCCAGCGCCGACCTGGCCTTGGCCACGGTCTCCAAGGCGGCGGGCGTGGGCCGCAGGTCGGCCGGGCCGGGCAGGTTCAGGGTGATGAGGGACGGAAGCAGCGAGGCCACGGCCAGGGCCCCGGCCAGGCGCGGCAGGGGCGGCCCCGGGGCCAGCCAGCGCCGGGCCGCGGCGGCCGCGCCCAGGGCGGCCACGGCGGCGACCAGGAGGAAATGGTTGGTGTCCGCGCCGGTCCACATGAGGGTGCGGGTGAGAAAGGGCAGGTAGGCGAGAAGGAGCGCATCGGCCAGGGGCAGCCGCCGCCGGCGCAGGCAGGAGACGAGCCAGGCGGCGTAGGCGCACAGCAGCCAGGCGTGCTCGGCCGCGAAGCGCGACAGCCGCGACAGGGCGGCGGCGAGGCTGTTGTCCGCGTCCAGGGCGGTCATCTTTTGTGGAAACAACACCACCTGCTCGATGAGTCCCGGGCCGAAACAGGCCAGGGCCGCGCCCCAGCCGAGGCCGAGGGCCAGGACCTGGGCCAGGGCGAAAAAGAGGAACTCGCGGCGGGAAAGCACAAAAAAGCTCCAGCCCAGGGCGGCCGCGACCAGGGGCCAGGTCTGCTGCTTGGACAGGCTCGCCCCGGCGAAAAGCGCCGCCGCGAGCACGAGCCTAGCCCGTCCGGCCGCCTGGCCCCGACCGGGAGGCAGGGCCAGCGCCCCGCCAAGGAGCAGCCCCACGGCCAGGGCGTCGGGCTTGCAGAGGAAGCCGTGCCCGGCCTCGGGCAGGACGAGAAAGCCCAGGGCGGCCAGCCCGCCGGCGACGGCCCCGGCCTGGCGGCGGCCCAGGCCGAAAAGGGCCGCGCAAACAAGGGCGAGTCCGGCCAGGGCGGCCAGCCGGCCGCACCACAGCCCCGGCCCGGCGAGAAAGGAGAAGCCGGCGGCGACCAGGTAATAGAGCGGCGGATAGAGCGTGACCAGGCGCGGGTAGGCTCCCCCCACGGGGTAGATGTCGCCCCCGTGGGCCAGCAGCCAGCCCTTGACCGCCTCGCGGCCCTCGATGGGGTTGGCCACGATGGGCGAGGCGAGTTGCGGCAGGCGCAGCTGGTGCAGCCCGTCGAGCACGCCAAGGGCCAGCGCCGCCAGGGCGTAGCAGGCCACGGCCAGGGCGAGCAGGTCGCCCAGACCGGCCAGCCGTGGCCGCCCGCGCCCGGCCCGGCCGACCAGGCCGGCCAGGGCCGCCAGCAGCCCGCCGGCC
>JAEWCY010000010.1 GCA_023390395.1 Pseudomonadota bacterium
GGGCGACGCAGGCCGCAAAGCCGGCCAGCACCGCCCGGCCCATTTCCCGGACCACGGGCGCCAGCGGCGAAGCGCCGCATTTTATGAAAAGATTCCTTGAATGCCTTTAAGAGGCTTTCAAAGCAAAAATTCCAAGAATTCGCCCCGAAGGGGCGACGGCCCTGTGGGGCCGGGATTTTCCCCGCTGAGCCTGCCGCGAAGCGGTGGCAGCAGCGGGGGAAATCCCGGCCCCACCGACGGACAACCGGCCTGCCGACGGACATCCACCCGGCCAGGCAGGCGAGGGGGTCCGGGGGGCATCATGCCCCCCGGCCGCCGGAGGCCTCTTCCTCGCCTAGCCGTAGTTCCACCACCTACAACAACCGCGACCACCAGCATCCAGCATCCACCATCCCACCCCCCCATCCCGCATGACCAACCAGACCACCCCCATCAACCTGACGGACCTGACCTTCCACGAACTCGAGGCGCTGATCGTCTCGCTTGGCGAGCCGCCGTACCGGGCGCGCCAGGTCTGGCAGTGGCTGTGGCAGAAGTTGTGCCGCGACATCGAGCTGATGACGGACGTGTCCAAGGCCTTGCGCACGCGGCTGTCCGAGGCGGCGGTCATCGCCTGGCCCCGGGTCTTGCGGGTGAGCGAGAGCGCCGACGGCACGGTGAAGTTCCTGCTCGGGCTTGCCGACGGCGAGGCGGTGGAGTGCGTGCTCATTCCGGAGCGGGACCATTACACGGCGTGTCTGTCGACGCAGGTGGGTTGCGCCATGGCTTGCGGCTTTTGCGCCACGGGCATGCTGGGGTTTCGGCGCAACATGACGCCCGGGGAGATGCTCGGCCAGGTGCTGGTGGCGCGGCAGCATCTGCTGGACAAGGGCGAGCCGCTTTCGCTGCGCAATCTGGTCTTCATGGGCATGGGCGAGCCGCTGCTCAATTATGAGAATCTCATCAAGACGCTGGAGTCGCTGCACCATCCGCAGGGGCTCGATTTTTCCAGCCGGCGCATCACGGTGTCCACGGCCGGGGTGAAGCGGCACTTGCTGGATCTGGGGAAGACGGGCCTGTGTTCGCTGGCGATTTCGCTGCACGCCCCGACCCAGGAGAAGCGGGAGAAGATCATGCCCGGCGCGGCCAAGCTGGCGTTGCCGGAGCTTATCGAAATTTTGCGGCAGATTCCGCTCAAGCCCCGGGAGTCGCTGACGTTCGAGTATCTGCTGCTGGCCGGGGTCAACGACGCGGACGCCGACGCCCGGGAGCTGGTGCGGCTGCTCTCTCGCGTGAAGGCCAAGGTGAACCTGATCGTGTACAACGCGACGCCGGGCCTGCCGTATCGCCAGCCGAGCCCGGAGAGGGTGTTCGCCTTTCAGGAGATCCTGAAGGCGAAGGGGATCACGACCACGATCCGCAAGAGCAAGGGCGCGGACATCGCGGCCGCCTGCGGCCAGTTGCGGGCGGAGGCGGGCTGTCCCGCGGACGGCGGCGCATAAAATTCGGCCGGCGACGCGGCGCTTGTCACCCATTTGCCGTTTATGTAAGCTAGCTCTCCTTTTTCGCGTAAAAAATGGGATAAGGAATTTCTCCATGAAACGACCCGATTTCGCGAAGTGCGGCGGCCTCGTCCCCGCCATCGCGCAGGAAGCCTGCACCGGCGAGGTGCTCATGATGGCCTACATGAACGAGGAGGCCTACGACAAAACCCTCGAAACCGGCGAGGTCCATTACTACAGCCGCAGCCGAGGCAAGCTCTGGCACAAGGGCGGCACCTCCGGCCACGTGCAGAAGGTCCAGTCCGTGCGCCTGGACTGCGACGCCGACACCATACTAGTGCTCGTGGAGCAGGTCGGCGGCGCGGCCTGCCATACGGGGCGCAAATCCTGCTTCTACACCGAAATCACCCGCGACGGCGAGGAGCGCACCTGCTCCCCCATGGTCTTCGATCCCAAGGAGGTCTATAAATAATGTCCGCCAACAACACCAACAACGTGCTCAAGCTCGGCATCCCCAAAGGCTCCCTGCAGGACGCCACCATCGCGCTGTTCGAGAAGTCCGGCTGGAAGATCCGGATGCACCACCGCAACTACTTTCCCGAGATAAACGACCCCGAACTCAGCTGCTCCATGTGCCGCGCCCAGGAGATGTCCCGCTACGTCGAGACCGGCACCCTGGACTGCGGCCTGACCGGCAAGGACTGGATCCTCGAAAACGAGTCCGACGTGGTCGTGGTCGCGGACCTGGTCTACTCCAAGGTCAGCAACCGCCCGGCCCGCTGGGTGCTGGCCGTGGCCGCCGACTCGCCCTACAAGCGGCCCGAGGACCTGGCCGGCAAGAAGATCGCCACCGAACTCGTCAACTTCACCAAGCAGTATTTCGCCGGCGCGGGCGTGCCCGTGGAAGTGGAATTCTCCTGGGGCGCGACCGAGGCCAAGGTGGTCGAGGGCCTGGCCGACGCCATCGTGGAAGTGACCGAGACCGGCACCACGATCAAGGCCCACGGCCTGCGCATCATCTCCGAGCTGCTTCTGACCAACACCCAGCTCATCGCCAACAAGAAGGCCTGGGAGGACCCGTTCAAGCGCCGCAAGATCGAGGTCCTCAACATGCTGCTGCAAGGGGCGCTTTGCGCCGAAGGCCTGGTCGGCCTCAAGATGAACGTGCCCGAGGAGAAGATGCCCGAGATCATGTCCCTCCTGCCGAGCCTGACCTCGCCGACCGTGGCCAACCTCTACAACAAGAACTGGCTGTCCATCGAAATCGTCGTGTCCGAGGGCATCGTGCGCGACCTCATCCCCAAGCTCCACGACCTGGGCGCGGAAGGCATCATCGAGTACGCCCTCAACAAGGTCATCTAAGGCCATCCCGCCAAACGCCGAACGGCCGGGGACGCCATGTCCCCGGCCGTTTTCGTTTCTTGGCCCTGCGCCGGCCGCCTCCCTCACGGCATCGCCTGGAGCCGTCGCCCGGCGGCCCGTGCGGCGCGAGCCGCCCGCTAGCGCATCGCGTCGAAAAAGTCCTTCTGGTCGCGCACGCCGAAAAGGAACGTGCCCCGGTGATCGGCCTTGTCCCCGGCGTACACGGCCTCGGCCTTGGCCCCGCCGATGACCTCCGCGTACTGCCCGGGCAGGGCGGCGATGTAGGGCGGCATGACCTCGTCGATCTTGCCGTAATAATAGCGGGCCGGCGTTTTCGAACGCCAGGCGTAGGCCTGGTTGTCCTGGAGCCTCTTGTAGAACGCATCGCAGGCCATGGAGGACGCCGCGGCGAACTCCGGCCGCAAGAGGTCGCCGACCTTTTGCGGCAGCCGCTTTTGCGCGCTGTCCCAGTCCGTGGCGTTTTCGTAGAATTCCTTGGCGATGGCCGCGTATTCCGGCTTGATCGAAGTCTGCGGCAAACCCGGCATGCCGTAATAGTAGGCGTAGGAATTGAGGAACAGGGCGGGAATCCCCACCAGGTAGGTCGCGTCGAGGGGCGAAGGATTGTTGATCCAGCGCGCGAACAAAAGGTAGAGGTCGCTTGGCGTGCTGGCGGTGGCGGCGGCCTTGACCGGCATGCCGAGTTCTTCCAGCCTGCGGCGAAACTGCATGGTGCTCCAGGCGCCCTGGGACCAGCCGCTCAGGAACAGGTCGCCCTGCCCGACCCCCAAGTCGGCGCAGACCGCGCGGGAGGCGAGGAGCATGTCCAGGCAGGCCTGGACGGTGGCGTCCTTGACAAGGTAGCTGTCCGGCTCCTTGGATTCCCCCTTGCCGATGTAGTCCGCGGCGATCACCACATAGCCCTGGCCGGCGAACCGCGCGACCATCAGCCGCGTCTCCATGGATTCCTCGGGATGCGAGGGCACGGCCGTCTTGGTGAAGACGGTGCCGTGCTGGTAGGAGACGACCGGGAACGTCTTTTGCGCCGTATGGGGAACGGCGATCAGCCCCGAGGCGACGGTGGGCCGGTTGCCGCGTTCCGGAATCACGGTGTCGTAAAGTACCTTGTAGAGGCTGACCGCGTTGGTCGCCCGTGGGTACTCGACCTTGAAGTCGCTGAATGCCGCCACTTCCTGCGTCAGGATCGCGTTTAGGCGCTCGACGTCGTAGTCGCCGACATGCTCGTAGCGCACGCCGGAAGGCACGGCCTTGTAGTCCGAAGCCCGGGCGTCGACGGCCGACAAGGCCAGGCCAAGGACAATGAGCAGTGAAGCAAGACGCATCGTTCCCTCCTTTGTGCGCCCGTCGGCCAGGCGGGATGCAGGCCAGGGCCGCCTGACCGCGAGCGAGGGGACGCACCGTCGCGAGCCGGGCCAAGCGAAAGACGCCTTGGAAGCCAAGGCCTACTTCTTCGGCAGGTTGGGGATGATCTCGTTGGCCGCCTGCACCAGGCTCTTGCGCAGGGTCGGCTCGGCGTTGAGGAATTCGGCCACGGCCGTGGCCAGGGGCTCGGGGATGCCGGTCAGGTCGCGGATGCCCAGGCGCGCGTCCACGGCCCGGTTGGTCTTCCTGTCGATGCGCACCACCGGCGCGAGATGGAAGCGCACGTCGATCGGATCGCCGCCGGAAACCAGGCGGCAGCGCACCTCCTGCTGGGGCAGGGCCACGTCGCCGCCGGCATGCATGCGGCCCACGACCTCGGACCGGCTGGCCGACAGGTCGGCGGCGCAGGCGATGTCCGAAACGAGGCCGAAGGACGAGGACTCGAGCCTGGCCCGGGTGGGCGCGTCCAGGCGAAAGCCCGTGCGGCAGGCGATGCGCTCGGCCCGGGGATCGTCGAACACCTGCCGGCAGGTGTCGCCCTCGAGCGTCACCCCGGCCCGGACCGGGCCGGCGGTTAACAACATTGCCCACACTATAACAAACATAAACGGAAACGGTCGCGTCATGACGTCCGTCCTCCCGGACGGCGGCTCGATGGCGGTCGGCCATCGGCGCTGCCCTACGCCCGCGGAGGACGAGGGGCAAGTGAAGGCCGGTTCATTTTTTTCCCCGGCCGCGCTTGCCGGCCTCGAACACCAGCTTGCCGATGCGCCGGCCAAGGTCGGCCTGGCGCGCCCGCACCAGGGCCTCGGCCGCCTCGGCGTTGCCCTGGGAGGAGAGCAGGCTGGCCGACTCCAGGTCGCGCAGATGCCGGGCGCATTCCTTGACGAGGCTCGAGAGGTCGAGGGTTTCGATTTCCGGCGGCACGCGCACGGATCGGACCTTGTTTTGCATGCGACCCTCCCGTTTCCGGAACGAAACACGAAAAGCCGGCGGATTGTCAACGCGTCCGCCGCGCTTCAAGCCGGGACGAGACCGGAGCGCCGCCCCTTGAGGGAAACGGCAAGCTCGAGTAGCGTTGCCGCCCGAAAGCCGGACGCCAAGGCTTACGGCGACCCAGGAGAGAAGACGCATGGCTCTGACGCGCGGCGATAAAATGATCATCATCGGCGCGGTTGCCCTGGCCGCAACCGTGGTGGCGGGTCTTGCCATCCTCAAAAAACCCGGGCTTTTTTCCGGCGGCGCGACCACGCAGGTCTCCTCCGTTCCCCCCGCGCCCACGGCCGCCGCGCCCGTGCCGGCGGTGCAGGCCCCCATCGGGGCCCCGGCCCAGTCCTCGACCCCGGTCCAGCCCGCTCCCGCGCCGGCCGCGCCCGTGACCGCCCCGGCTCCGGCCGCGC
>JAEWCY010000136.1 GCA_023390395.1 Pseudomonadota bacterium
GCGAAAGGCTTGGGCGCGGCCGAGGCGGCGGCCGGAGCCGCGGATTTGGGCGTCGCCGGGGACGGCGTCGCCGGAGTCGTCGCGGCGGCCGGCGACGGCGGCGCGGACGGAGCCACGGCGCTCGGCAGGCTGACCTCCTCGGACGCGGACAGGCGGCTCAGATTCTCCTGGGCCACGGCGTAGAAGCGGGGGTTGGCGGCGATGGCGCGCTCGAAATATTCCTGGGCCTTGGCCTTGTTGCCGGCTTCCATGTAGCACACGCCGACATTGTTGAGGGCCGTGGCCTCGGAGGCCGCGCCGGCGAACGTCGCGTAGGCCTCGTCGTAGCGGCCCATCCGGCACAGGGCCAGTCCCAGGTTGTTGGCGATCTTGACGGATTTCTTCGCCGCGCCGGCCTTGCGGAAGGCGGCCACGGCGTCCTCGGAGCGGCCGAGCATGAGCAGGGCCAGGCCGCGGTTGTTCTCCACGTCCGGGTCGAAGCCCACGGCCAGGGAGCGGTCGTACACGGCCAGGGCGGCCTCGGGCCGGCCTTCGCGGGCCTCGATGGTCCCGAGCAGGGCGGCGGCCCGGGGCAGGCGCGGATCGAGCTCCAGGGCCTTGGCCAGGGCAAGGGGGGCCTCGGCCTTGTTGCCGCCGAGGTAGATGGCGAAGCCGAGCCCCTGCATGGCCGGGGCGCACTTGGGGTCGCTTTTGAGGGCTTCCCGGTAGGCCATGGCGGCCTTGGGGAAGTTGCCCATGCCCAGGTACAGGTCGCCCATGCGGGTGTGCACCAGGGCCGGGGCGGCTCCGGCCCCAAGGGCTTCCAGATAGAGCCGTCCGGCTTCCTGCGGTTCGCCGTGGGCCAGGGCGGCGTCGCCGGCGGCCAGGGCGGCGGCTCCCTGTCCCGAGCCCAGACCGGCCTTGGCCTTGGCCCCGGACCCGCCGCAGCCGGCCAGGCCGGCCAAGCCGAGCGCCAGGGCCAGCGCCGCGCCGACCAAACGCATACGTCGCTTCACCTCGCTCCCTCCCCTTGTCCTGCCGCACCCATAGCAGAGCCGGCGCGGAGGGTAAACACATGCCCGACCCGCCGCCGTGGCCGCCGACGTCCCCGGGGGTGCGACCGATCCCCAAAGCGTGGTGCGCAAACGAGCAGGATTCCACGAATCATGGATCCAGCCGCCGGTCCGTCTCGACGGCCGGCGCGTCCGTCCAATGCCCACGGCCAGTTACGTCCCGCCGCCGGCCTGGCGGCCCCGGCCTCTCCTGGCATGATTCTTCCAACCGCCAAGCCAAGCCCCGGCTTCGGGAAAACGACCCCAAGAGAGCAGACGCCATGAAACGCACGCAAAAGGACCAACGCGGCAGCGCGGCCGTGGAAATGGCCGTCGGCATGCTGCTGCTGGTGCCCCTGCTCCTGATCCTGGTCGAGGCGACCAAGGCGATCACGGAATATTCGCAACTGCAAAACGCGGCCTTGGAAGGCGCGCGCATGCTGGCGCGGCAAAACGGCGACGCCACGGGCGTGTCGGACTTCGTCAAGAACACGATCCTGACCGACGCCTCTGGCAACGCGCTGCTCGGCGGCGCGGACCCCACGGTGACGATCACCCCGCGCGACAGCGACAACAACATAACAGTGCAGGTCGACCATGCCTACTCACCGCTGTTCACCACCCAGTCCGGCAGCGCGAGCGCTTTCACTTTCGGCTCGGATACGCTCACTCTTTCGGCCAAGACGATCATGGCTTTGCCCGAGGCGAATTAGCGCCGACGCGCGCGGGGCCTCGAGCGTGCTGGTGGCGGCGACGCTGGTCGGCGTCATCGCCGCGGCCGGCGTGGCCGTGGACCTCGGCCGGGTGTACGTGGCCCGCAACAAGCTGCAAAACGCCGTGGACGCGGCGGCCCTGGCCGGCAGCCTGCAGCTGGCCGACGACCCGGACGTGAGCAACGGCAAGGTGGAGACGGCGGTCAAGGAGAACCTGGCCGCCAACGACGCCGCCGCCATCGACGTCGAGGTGGCCTCGGGCGGCGCCACCCGCAGCGTGTGCGTGGACGCCAAGGCCGTGGTGGACATGACCCTGTCCAAGGTCATCGGCGTGGACGACGCCACGGTCTCGGCCGAGGCCTGCGCCGGCTACAACGACATCGAACTGGTCATGGTCATCGACGCCACGGGCAGCATGAAGGGCACGCCCATCGCCAACGTCAAGGAGGCGGCCACGAGCCTGGTCAACCTCATCATGCCCTCCAACAACGCCTCCAACACCCGGTCCAAGATCGGCCTGGTGCCCTTCCAGGGCAAGGTGCGCATCGACGGCAACGACCCGGTCACGGCCGAGGCCAATCCCGACGGCGTGGGCACGGGCTGCCGCAACGCCGACGGCAGCCTCAACAACGGCAAGCTCAAGACCGAATACAGCAACACCACGAGCAAGAGCTCCATCTTCTACGGCTATTCCATCAGCGGCGTGAGCACGAGCCAGGACAAGACCTGCTCCGGCATGTCGGCCGTCCGGGCCCTGTCCTCGGACAAGCAGACCATCCTGTCCAACATCACGGCCATCAACGCCGGCGCGGTCACCTCGGGCACGCTGATCTCCGAGGGCATCAAGTGGGGCCACAAGGTCCTCTCGCCCGAGGCCCCCTACACCGAGGGCAGCACCGACAAGAAGGTGCGCAAGATCATGATCCTGCTCACCGACGGCGACACCGAGGACGGGCGCTGCGGCGGCAGCTACGCCTCGGCCTCCAAGACCATCAACAACTACTGGACCAACGCCTACTTCGGCATGGGACTCAAGCCCACGACCACGACCTCGCCCTACTCCACCCTGTCCACGGCCGCGCTTACCCTGGCCCAGATCCCGAGCTGCGTGGACGGCGGGCTGCTCAACCAGTACTCCCTCAACGAGGCGACGTCGGCGAAAAACGACGCCAACTATCCGGTGGAGATCTTCACCATCCGCTTCGGCGACTCGGACTCCACGGACAAGAGCATCATGAAGCAGATCGCCTCGTCCAAGACCGGCACGGACGACCACTACTACGACGCCCCGAACGAATCGGACATCCAGGACATGTTCAAGAAGATCGGCCAGCAGCTCGGCCAGCGCCTCATGACCAAGAAGGAAGCCACCACGGGCACGCCGTAGGGGAAGGGGAACGCCATGCGGGCTCGTCAGGCAACGCCGCCGTCGCGGCCGGGGAACAGGGCAAGGGAACGAGGGGTCACCACCGTGGAGGTGGCGCTCACCCTGCCGGTCTTCGCGCTGCTTTTATTCGGCATCATCGAGGTGGCCAACATCCTGCGCATCCAGATGACGCTCAACAGCGCCGTGGCCGTCATGGCCCGGGCCGTGTCCCAGGACACCACCATCACGGGCCAGTCCACGGCGCAGAGCTACTTCAACAGCAACATGTCCACCCTCGTGCCCTACGTGCAGCAGAACAAGGACACCGAGGACGCCTCGGAGCCGCCGGCCCTGACCATGTCGCCCACGAGCAAACCGGCCTGCGAGGAAACGCCCTGCACGCCGTTTCTGGTCACCATCAACTACACCTACACCCCGATCACGAAGATCATGCAGCCGTTTTTCGAGGGGCTCACGCTTTCCGCCTCGGCCAAGCGGACGTCGGAACCGAACTCCGGTTCGACCCTGTCCAACTGAGGCGGACGCCAGCGCTTCGCCACGGGGCAGCCCGAAGGAGACGACGATGAAAGCACGCCCGAACCTGCTCGCCGCGGCCACCCTGGCCCTGACCCTGCTTCTGCCCGGCGCGGCGGAGGCGGCCGGCAAGGCCGAGGTGGTGGCCTTCTACCAGGCCTATCTTTCCATGGTCAGCGCCAGCGACTACGTGGCGCTCTCGCGCGACCAGCCGGACGCCTGGGACGCCAAGTTCGACGCCGCGGCGAAAAACGCCGGCTTCGAGGATTCCGCCGCCGCCCTGGCCGCCGGCGACGCCTATGCCGCGGACGCCGAAGTGGCGGCGTTGCGCCAGTCCGTGGCCGACAAGATCCTGGAGCAGTACCGCCCCTACCGGGAGTAACCCCGCCGCCCCCCGGCGAGGCCTCAAAAAGAAAGGATGTCCGGCGCGCTGCCGGGCATCCTTTCTTTTTGCGGGGGAGGGACGGCTTGGCCTAGAAAAATCTTTTGAGCGCCTCGGCGAGCCCGGACAGCCGGCCCGCGAGCAAGGCCAGACCCAGGGCCGCGACCACGGCGATGATGAGCGTCAAAGCCAGACGCCGGGCCAGGAGCGTGGCGAAAACGCTGCCCGTGGACGGGCCGGACGGGGCCGGGATGATGTTCTCGGAACGCAGCAGGCGGTAGATGCCGACCAGGGCCGCCACGCACACGCAAAGGGCCAGCAGGTTGTCGGGGCTGCTGAAAAAGTCCGCCAGTCCGCGCCCGGTCTGCCCGGAGCCGGACAGGGCGTCGAGCACCTGGCCCTGCCGCTCCTGCAATTCCTGTACGGAACGCGCCACATCCGTCGCCCCGGCCATGTCCCCTTCTCCTTAGTGCTTGATGCCGCTGAACATCTTCATGAGGCTTATGCCCGCCGGCCCCAGGATGACGATGAGCAGCGTGGGGAAGATGAAGAAGATCAGCGGGAAAAGCAGCTTGACCGGCAGCTTGGCGGCCAGCTCCTCGGCCAACTGGAAACGCTTGGTGCGCATGGAGTCGGCGTAGACGCGCAAGGTCTGGGCGATGGAGGTGCCGAACATGTCGGTCTGGATGAGCATGGCCACGAGGCTGCCCATATCCTCCAGGCCCACCCGGGACGAGAGGTTTTTAAGCGCCTCCCGCCGGGACTTGCCGGCCCGCAGCTCCAGGGTGAGCAGGCGCAGTTCGGAACTGAGGATCGGCTCCTTGTGGGCCAGTTCCAGGCAGACCCGGTAGATGGCCGCGTCCAGGCCCATGCCCGCCTCCACGCAGACCACCAGCAGGTCCAGGGCGTCGGGCAGGCCGTGCTGGATGGCCTTCTGGCGCTTTTTGACGCGCATGTCGAGGAGCATGCCCGGCAGGTAGAAGGCCGCGGCCACGCAGGCCAGGGCCACGAACATCTTGTACTGCGCCGGCACGCGGCCGGAAAAGGCGACCAGCGCCCCGAGGACCAGGCCCACCAGGGCCGCGCCGACCTTGATGCCCCAGTAGATCTCCACCGCCCCGGGCTGGCGGAAGCCGGCGTGCACCAGCTGGGTGCGGCTCTTGCCGAGCTCCTTGGCCTCCTTGGGCTTGACCGATTCGCCGAAGCGCTCGGCCAGGCCCCGGGCCAATCCCAGCAGCCAGCCGGCCACGCCCGGCCGGCCGGCCGCGCCCGCGCCGTCGGGATTGACCACGGCCAGGGCCCGGTCGACGATCTCCCGGCGATGCCGCCACTCCTCGCGCACGGTCGCCGCGGCGTAGACGGCGAAGCCCACGCTTGCCGCCACGAGCAGGGAAATGAGGAACACGTCCATGCCAGCCTCCCCCTAGACCTCGATGCGCACCATCTTGCGGATGACCAGCACGCCCAGGGTCATGAGCGCGAACACCAAGTAGACGAGCATGCGCCCCAGCGGCTCGGTGAAAAGCTGACCCAGGTAGCCGGGATTGAGCATCTGCACCGCGCCGCACACGAAAAACGGCAGCAGGCACAGCACCCAGGCGGCCATGCGGCCCTCGGCCGAGAGCACCCGGATGCGGCCCTTGAGCTTGAGGCGCTCGCGGATGAGCCAGGCGATGTTGCCCACGATCTCGGCCAGGTTGCCGCCGGTTTCGTTCTGGATCTTGACCGAGACCACGAAGAAGTTGAGGTCCGAGCAATCCACCCGGTCCATGAGGTTGTCCAGCGCCACGGTCACGCCCATGCCGAAGTTGATCTCCTCCAGGGTCTGCTGGAACTCCACGCGGATGGGATCGGAAAATTCGCCCGCCACCATGCCCATGCCGCTGGAGAAGGTGTGCCCTGCCTTGAGCGCCCGGCCCACCAGTTCCAGGGCCTCGGGCAGCTGGCGCTCGAACTCCTTCATGCGCGCCGCCTTGCGCCGGGCGATCCACTTGAACGGCAGCACGGCCAGCGCCCCGCCCACGGCCAGGCGCACGAGGATGCTGGAGACGTAGAGCGAGGCGGCCAGATAGCCCGTGGCCGCGAACAGCAGGGAAAGCAGCACGAAGATGCCGAGCGGCGCCTTGACGTCGGCCTGGTCGAGCATCTTGTCCATGCGCCGGCTCCAGGCCTGACGGGAAAGGAAGACGTCGAGCCAGCGCAGGCCGCTCATCTCGTGGCGCTTGACCAGGTCGGCGGTCGCGTCCGCGGCCAGCCCCCGGCCGCGCGCCACCTCGTCGATGCGCCGGGCCAGCTCCTTGGCGCTGGTGTCCGTGAGCCGGCGCACGAAAAAGACCACGGCCACGAACAGATAGAGCAGGGAAAGCAACAGGGCCAGGGACAGGATGGGCGGCATCGCGGAAGGTTGCGGCGTCATGGCGCGGCTCCGGTTCAGGTCTCGACCACGTTTCGTGGATCGAACACGCCGTCGGGCACGCGGATGCCCTTGGCCTCGAACTTGGACGCGAACTTGGGCCGGATGCCCCGGGCCAGAAACGCCCCGCGCACCTTGCCGTCGCCCGTGACCCCCCGCTGCTCGAAGGCGAAGATCTCCTGCATGGTGATGACCTCGCCCTCCATGCCCGTGAGCTCCTGGAAGCTCACGAGCTTCCTGCTGCCGTCGGAAAAGCGCGAGATCTGGATGATCACGTCCACGGCCGAGGCGATGTAGCGCTTGAGCGAGATGGGGGAAATGGTGAGCCCGGCCATGGCCACCAGCGTCTCCAGGCGCATGAGCGCGTCGCGCGGGGTGTTGGCGTGCAGGGTGGCCAGGGAGCCGTCGTGGCCGGTGTTCATGGCCTGGAGCATGTCCAGGGCCTCGGCCCCGCGCACCTCGCCGACGATGATGCGGTCCGGGCGCATGCGCAGGCAGTTGCGCACCAGGTCGCGCTGGGTGACCTCGCCGCGTCCCTCGATATTGGGCGGGCGGGACTCCAGGCGCACCACGTGGTCCTGCTTGAGCTGCAGCTCGGCCGCGTCCTCCACGGTCACGATGCGCTCGTCGTGGGGAATAAATCCCGAGAGGCAGTTGAGCATGGTGGTCTTGCCCGTGCCCGTGCCGCCGGAAATGAGGATGTTGAGGCGCGAGAGCACGATGCCCTGCAGCACCTCGGCGACGTCCCGGGTCATGGCCCGGAAGCGGATGAGGTCCTCGATGGTCAGCTTTTCCTTGGCGAACTTGCGGATGGACAGCGCCGGCCCGTCGATGGCCAGCGGCGGGATGATGGCGTTGACGCGCGAGCCGTCGGGAAGCCGCGCGTCCACCATGGGCGAGGACTCGTCCACGCGCCGGCCCACCCGGGACACGATGCGGTCGATGATCTTCTTGAGGTGCTCGTTGTCCTTGAAGCGCGACTCGGTGAGCACCAGCTTGCCGGCCCGCTCCACGTAGATCTGGCGGTAGGAGTTGACCAGTATGTCGTTGACGCTCGGGTCCTTGAGAAACGGCTCCAGGGGGCCAAGGCCGAGCATCTCGTCCTTGACCTCGGTGATGAGCCGCTCGCGCTCGGCCTGGTTGAGCGGAGTCTGGGCGAACTCGTCGCGCAAGAGCCGCTCGACCAGCTTGCCGATCTCAAGCCCCAGCGCCGCGCCGTCAAGGGTGTCGAGCAGCGACAGGTCGATCAGGTCGATCAGCCTGTCGTGGATGCGCGTCTTGATCTCGTAATACTCGTCGACGGCGACGCCGACCGTCTCCTTGCGCTCGGGCGCGGTCCCGCCCGACCCCATCCGGGGACCCTGCCGCATGATCGGCGGCCTTCCGCGTTCCATGGAGATGTGCCTCCGGCGGCCGGGGGGGATGATCCCCCCCGGACCCCCCTTGATGGGGCTGCGCGCGGGGCGCGGCCCCGAATCATTGGCTTCCAGGAAGAAAATGTTCTTCCTGCCGTTTACATGCGGCGCTTCGCCGTCCGACGTTCCCACCTGTCTCCCGCCCGCCCCGTCGAGGGGGTCCGGGGGGATCATCCCCCCGGCAGGGAGGGTCCGGGAGGGGCCGGCCCCTCCCGCTCTTTTCATCCCCCGCGCCCGGTGAGGAGCTTGAGGCCGAAAAGCTTGCGTTTGCGTTCCGGTTCCGGGCTCGGGGCCAGGCTCTTGGCCAGGTCGGCCAGGGACCGGGTGACGCCGGCCTTGGGCGCGGCGTCGAGCAGCGTCTTGCCCTGGTTGATGGCCGAGAGCGTGGTCTTGTAGTCGTTGGGGATGCGCCAGGAGACCGGCAGTCCCAGGGCCTTTTCCATGTCTTCCACGGTCAGGTCGCTTTCGTCGAGGTGGCGGTTGACCACGATCCTGAGCTTTTCCTCGAGCCCGGCCTCGGCGTGGCGGATGTTGTCCAGAAAGCGCCGCACGTTGGCCAGGCAGGGCAGGTTCTGGACGCACACGAGCACGATGGCGTCGGAGATGTCCATGACCTTGAGGGTGATTTCGTCGAGGTACATGCCGAGGTCGATGACCACGGTGTCAAAGACCTGGCGCATGAGTTCGAGCAGCCGCGAGATGTTTTCGGGCGTGGCCATCTGGAGGTCGTCCAGCCGGCTCGGCGGGGCCAGCAGGTACAGGCCCGAGGGATGGCGCGACATGACGCTCATGAGGTAGGTGGCGTCCAGGCGGGCGATGTTTCCGAGCACCTCGCCCCAGTGGTATTTGGGGGCGATGTCCAGGAAGAGCTGGGCCTCGCCGAAGGGCAGGTTCATGTCCATGAGCGCCACGCTGGCTCCGGGCTTGTGCCCCAGGCAGGCGGCGGCCAGGTTCACGGCCACGGAGGTGGTGCCCACGCCGCCCTTGGCCCCGAAGACGTTGAGGATGCGGCCCTGCTTGCCGCCTTGCTGCCCTTGCCGGCCCTCGCGGCGGCCCTTGTAGCGCCAAAGGGCCATGCGCACTTCCTCGTGGCTGACGGGCTGGGGAAAGAATTCGCGCACGCCCTGGCGCATGAGCCGCATGAGGATCTCGGCGTCGTAGACCTCGGCCGTGAGGAAGACCTCGCGCTCGCCCCGGCGGGCGACGAGTTCGGCCACGGCCTCGAGCTCCTCCTCGCCGCGCGAGGCGTCGAACCGGCGCACGAGCAGCTCGGCGAACTCCTCGCCGTCGCCGAGCACCTCGAAGTCCCCGTCCTCGGACAGGCACTCCTCGAACACCCGCCGGGCCGGCGAGGCGTCCATGTCGAGAAAGGCCGTGATCTTTTCGCTTGCGCTCATGCGTTCCCCCGCGTGCCGTGGCTGCGGCCGCTTCCCGTCACTTGCCGATGTTGAGAATGGGCCTGGTCTCCTTCTCCGCGGGCTTGGCCTTCTCGTACCGGTCGTAGGCCTGGGCCGTCTTGTCCCCGTCGAGCCCGGTCACGGGCGAACCGTCGCCGGCCCCGGGATCGAGCTTCTGGTTCTCGAAAACGGCGTGGAAGGACTTGCCGTAGTCCCAGGTGCGTTCCTTTTCGGCCTGGCAGCCGGCCAGGGCCAGGGCGGCAAGCGCCATCAGGGCAAGGGCGGCGGCGACGCGTTTCATGGGGGCCTCCTCGCGGCCTGCGGCCGGGCGGCTCATTGTTCGTTCCTGGGCCGACCCACGCCGGCCACGGGCACGGCATGGCCGAAGTCGCCGTCCAGGGAAGCCGCGCCGGCCACGATGGGGCCGGCGGCCGATTTGGCCTTGTCGTCGCGGGTGATGCCCAGGAAGAACTCCAGGTCGTCGGGATCGTGGGACGAGTCCGTGGGCAGGCTGACGGCCTTCTTGTCGAGCGGCTTGACCAGGTGGGCGGTGATGAGGACCACGAGCTCGGACTGGTCCTTCTGGTATTGGGAGCTCTTGAAGAGGTTGCCGAGCACCGGGATGTCGCCGAGCACCGGGTACTTGTCCATGGTGTTGCGCGACTGCTCGCTCAGCAGGCCGGCCACGGCGAAGGTCTGGCCGTTTTTGAGCTCGATGGTGGTGGAGGTCTGCCGGGTGCTGATGGCCGGGATGGAGGAGCCGTTGATGGTGATGGCCCGGGTGTAGTCGAGGTTGGACACCTCGGGGCTGACCTTGAGGTTGATGCGCTCGCCGCCGACGAGGGTCGGGGTGAAGTTGAGCTGCACGCCGAACTTCTTCCATTCGATGGACGTGGTGCCGAGCCCGGCGGAAACGGGTATCGGGATCTCGCCGCCGGCCAGGAAGTCGGCGCTCTGGCCGTTGAGGCACACCAGGTTCGGCTCGGCCAGGATCTTCACCAACCCGTTTTCCTTGAGCAGGTCGAGCACGCCGGTCATGGCCGTGTTGCCGGCCCCGCCCCAGTTGGTGTTCCAGCGCGCCACGGCCGTGCCCTGGTTCATGGTCATGGTGGCCTTGTTGGAGGAGGGGTTGAACTCCCGGTAGGCGACCTGGATCGGGGCCGAGGTGAAGCTCGACGAACTGCTGGAGCTGTCGGCCGAGGTGCCGGTGATGGTCAGGTACTGGTAGGCGTTTTGCACCGTGTCGACGTTGAACATGCCCGAGGCCACGGAGGACAGGCCGCCGATGAGCGTGTAGGCGAAGTTGCCGTCGCCCACGGCGTTGAGGTTGATGCCCATGCGGTTGACCACGGACTTGGCCATCTCGGCCACGCGCACCTCGAGCATGATCTGCTGCACGCCGCCCACGGACAGGAGGTTGAGCACCTTTTTGGGCGCGTAGACCTCGGCCATGGCCAGGGCCTTCTTCAGATTTTCGGAGTCGCGCACCGTGCCGGAGAGCGCGATGGAATCCTGGCTGGCCATGACCTCGATGCCGGGCTCGCCGGGCATCACGTCGTGAAGCATCCGCTTTAAGCGCGAGACGTCCGGGGCCACGTCCAGGTCGTAGACGGCCCGGATCTTGTCGCCCTTGTCCCAGAGGGTCAGGTTGGTGATGCCCGGGGCGCGGCCGGTGACGTAGACCTGGCGAGGCGAGAGGAGCACGAAGTCGGCCACTTCGGGCTGGGCCACGGACACCCGGGCCACGTCGGCGTCGCTTTGCAGGATCACGGACTTGCCGATGGTCAGCGAAAGCCTGGGGGCGCTTTTCACGGCCACGGGCACGACGCCCCCCGGGGCGGCCCAGGCCAGCCCGGCGACGGAGACGCTCAGGACCAGCGCCAGGACCTTCGCGCCCAGGGTGTGGGATCTACGGCTGCCCATGCGGGTTCTCCTTCGACGACGGGGCGGACAGGCTGTCGAGCTTGACGCGTTCGCGCTCGGTGCCCCGGATGGTCTCCACGGTGTAGCCGGCGTCCTCGGGGGCGGGTTCGGGCGCGGCGGCGACCTCGGCCGTCGCCGGCGCGCCGGAAAAGGCCCCGAGGCTTCGGGCCACGTCCGCGCCGGGGGTGGGCACCACGTCCTCGTCCCCGGGCTTGCGAAGGGCCAGGTGCATGCTGCCGAGATCCGCGGCCAAAGCCAGGCGCTCGGCCTCCTCGGGCGTGACCATGAGCGTGAAGAAATCGGTGTTGGCCAGTTCCTCGCGGCCGTCCTTGCCGATCCTGGCCTCGAGCTCCGCGCCGGCGGTCAGGACCAGGATGTTTTCCAGGATGACCTTGTTGACCTTGTCCTCGCCGCTCTTGCCGGGCTGGGAATAGGTGACCAGGACGTCCACCCGGCTGCCCGGGGTGATGTGGCCGCCAGAACCCATGACCTTGGTGCCCTTGACGGTAAGCGCCCGCTTGCCGGGCTCCACGGCCGCCTCCAGGCCGCCGCCGGTCGCGCCCTTGGGCAAAAGCTTGTCCGGGGTGATGGGGTCGTCCTGGGACAGTTCCCGGGCCGTGACCCGGCCGGCCGCCTCGGCCGGCTCGCGAAGCGCCCCCAGCGGCGCGGCGTCGGCGTCGAAGCCCTTGACCCGGACCATGCCGGCGTCCAGGCGCGCGCCCTTGGGGATGGCCCGGGCCGCCACCAGGGCGTCGACCTTGCGGGCCGCCGGCGCGGGGGGGGCCTGCCGGCCCGGGCCGCGCACCGAGGTGAGCCAGCGGATGGTCAGCACCCCGGCCGCCACGGCCAGGATCACGGCCAGGATGACATGCGGTATCGCCTTGGACTTCATGGGGGCCTCCGCCCTTTCGCGCCCCTGCCGGGCGCGCCCGCGTCCCCGTGCCCCGGGACCCGGAGAAAAAACGCCTTCAACTTTATGAAACGGTGTTACTCGTCCCCCGCTTGCTCCGCTTCTCCCGGCCCGCGCCTTTCCGTCCGCCGCCGGGCGGTCCCGGCCGCGGACGCCGTTTTCCGGGCCTCGCGGCGGCCCGGTCCGCGCAGGAGACACGGCGGGGCGCATACTTCATAGCAAGAAACCTGCCAACTACTCCGGGGCGAAACGGTTGCCGGACACGTCCCCCCAGGGTAGCCTCAGAACCTACCCCCGCAAGGAGTCCCCATGCTGATCCAGGTCAAGGCCTCGGCCGGTTCGGGCAAGACCCACGCCCTGACCGAACGCTTCATTTCCCTGGCCCTCGGGGCCAGGCAGGGCCTGCCCCGGGCCTGCGCCGACAGCCTGGAGGCCGGCTACGCCCTGCCCGAGATCCTGGCCGTGACCTTCACCAACAAGGCCGCCGCCGAGATGCGCGAGCGCGTGCTCGGCCGGCTGAAATCCCTGGCCCTGGGACTTGGCGGCGCGGACGCGGACTCGCGCGGCAAGGCCCGCGACGAGCTCGAGGACCTGCTCGTTCACGCCGAGCGCCTCAACATCCGCACCATCGACAGCCTGCTCTTCCTCCTGGCCCGGGTGTTCGCCCTGGAACTGGGCCTGCGCCCGGATTTCGAGCCGGCCTTCGACATGGGCGACATCCTGTCCGACCTCTACGACCGCCTGGCCGCCCGGCTGCCCGAGGACCCGGCCCTGACCCGGGGCTTCGCCGACGCGGCCTCCATCCTCGTGCGCGACGCCCCGGGCTTTTTTCCCCTGCGTCGCTTCCGGGAACGGGCCAGGGCCGTGGCCGCCAGGCTCCTCGCCGACCCGCTGCCCGGCCCGGCGGCCGATCCCGAGGCGCTGCGCCTGGGCCTCGAACGCCGCCTGGGCGAGCTGTCCATGGCCGCGGGCGCGCTTTTCACGGCCATGCAGGGAGCCGGCCTCCAGGGCTCGTCCCATTTCATGACCTTCCTGCGCCGCTGCCGCGAGGGCGACCAGACCGACGCGCCGCCGCGCTCGACCTTCGCCGCCAAGCCCGACCTTCGCGCCTGCGTGCTCAAGGCCAGCCGCGACGCCGTCACGCCCGGGCTCGATTCCCTGTACGCCGCCCTGCGGGACGCCCACGCCAGATGCCTGGCCGAGCTGCCGCTTCTACGCGCCGCCATGGCGCTCACCCCGTTCATCGCCCTGGCCGGGCGCTTCGCCGAGGACTTTCCGGCCTACCTGACCCAGATGCGCGTGCTGCCCCACGTGCTCTGGCCGCGCCTGGTGGCCGGACGGCTGCAAGGCGAATCGGGCGTGCCCGACGCCTGGTGCCGGCTGGGCGCGGGCCTGGCCCACATCCTCATCGACGAATTCCAGGACACGGCCGGCGAACAGTGGGAGGTGCTGCGGCTTTTGGCCGCCGAGTGCCTGTCCCGGGGCGGCAGCCTCTATCTCGTCGGCGACGTCAAGCAGGCCATCTACGGCTGGCGCGGCGGCGACGCGGCGCTCTTCGACGCCGCCCCGACCGATCCCGAGCTTTGCCGCATGGCCGACGTCATCCGCCAGACCCTGCCCGTGAACTGGCGCAGCGCCAGGGCGGTGGTGGAAGCCAACAACCGCTTCTTCGCCGCCCTGGCCGAGCCGGAGACCGCCCGCCGCGCCGCCGAGGCCCTGCTCGGCGAGGAACTCGGCGAGGCCGCGCCGGACCTGGCCGCGGCCCTTTCGCGCGCCTTCGCCGACGCCGCCCAGAAGCTCCCGGCCGACCGGCCCGTGCCCGGCGGCCACGTGCGCGTCACGGCCCTGACCGCCGCCTCGCCCGGGGCCTACGAGGAGGAGGCCAGGGAAACGCTCCTGGCCCTGCTTGCGGACGAACTCCTGCCCCGCCACGGCGCGGGCGGGGTGGCCGTGCTCACCCGCTCCAACACCCAGGCCGGCCGCGTGGCCGCCTGGTGCATCGAGGCCGGCATCCCGGTGGTCACGGAAAACAGCCTGCGTCTGGCCGAGCACCCGCTCATCCGGGAACTGGCGGCCATGCTGGCCTTCCTGGACTATCCCCCGGACAACCTGTCCTTTTTCGCCTTCGTCTCCGGCCAGGAGCTTTTCGGCGACGTCTCGGGCGTCTCCCGCGAGGAACTGGCCGACTGGGTGGCCGGCCTGCCCCCGCGCGCCTCCCTGTCCCTGGCCTTTGCCGAGCGCTTTCCCGAACCCTGGGAGCGGCTTATCCGCCCCTTCCTGCGCCAGACGGGCCTGGCCGGCCCCTACGACCTGCTGCGTGAGATCGTCGCCGGCTATCGCCTGCTCGAACGCCGCCCCGGGGACGAGGCCTTCCTGCGCCGGTTTCTGGAAATCGCCCACCTGGCCGAGAACAGTGGCCACGGCTCACTCTCGGCCTTTCTGGACTTCTGGAACGCCCTGGGCGACGACGAGAAGGTGCCCCAGCCGGAAAACGTGGACGCCGTGCGCATCATGACCATCCACAAGGCCAAGGGGCTCCAGTTTCCGGCCGTGGTCGTGCCCTTCCACCACTTTCCCGGCCGAACCGGGCCGGGCGACCTGGTGGCGGCCCGGCTCGAGGAAGGCGCGATCCTGGCCCCGGACCAGCCCGGGCTCGGGCCGGAGCACGCCCTGCGCCGGGCCCGCGAGCTGGCCGAGCAGGTGCACCTGCTCTACGTGGCCTGGACCCGGCCGGAGATCGAGCTGCACGCCTTCGTGCCCGGCCACGGCAAACTACGTGACGAGCGCTATCCCCTGCCCCGGGCGCTGGAAGTCCTTTTCGCCGCCTTCGGCCACGACCCGGCCGATTCCGGCCCCCTCCGCCTGGGCGAGACGCCGGCCGCCGCCCCGCCGCCGCCCGCCTGCCCCGCCCCGGCCGCGCCGGCCGGGACCGAGGACGTGCGGGCCGGCGTGCCCATGTCCTGGCTGCCGCGGCTCAAGGT
>JAEWCY010000172.1 GCA_023390395.1 Pseudomonadota bacterium
TCAAGGCCATCACGGCCGACACCGGCGCGTCCATCGACATCGAGGATTCGGGCAAGATCTCCATCTTCGCCCCCACCCTGGAGTCCCTGGAAAAGGCCAAGGAGCGCGTGCTGTTTTACGACCAGCATGCCGATGTCGGGGCCAACTACACGGGCACGGTGAAAAAGATCATCGACTGCGGCGCGATCATCGAGATCCTGCCCGGGCTCGAAGGCCTGTGCCACGTGTCCCAGCTCGACGTCGAGCGCGTGGGCGCGCCCTCGGACGTGGTCAAGCTCGGCCAGGAGATCACGGTCAAAGTGCTCGAACAGGAGCCCACGGGCCGCATCCGCCTCTCGCGCAAGGCCGTGCTCAACGAGGAGCGCGGCATCCCCTACGACCCGGCCGACTACGCCAAGACCGGCGGTGGCCCGCGCGGCGGGCGCGGCGGCGACCGCGACCGGGGCGACCGGCGCGGCGGCTACGACCGCGATCGCGGCGGACGCGGCGGCTACGACCGCGACCGCGGCGGACGCGGCGGCGACCGGGGCGGACGCGACGGCGGCCACGACTAGCCGTCAGCCCGGCGACCTGTCGAAAAAAGCAAGGGGAACCCCGACGGGGTTCCCCTTTTTCATTGGCCCGGGCCCAGGGGGCACAGGCGTACCGGCGTCGCCGGCCGGGCCGGCCCGGTGAAGACCCCGTTTGGCGATTGGACCAGAAAGGCCTCGACGCGCCAGGGGGCGAGGCCGGGCGGCAATTGCGCCTCGGCGTGCTGGACCAGGGTCGCGCCCGGGACCAGGGAATGCTCGAGACGCCCGAGGGGGACGTCGCTGCGCCTGCCGTGCGCGTCGTAGACCCCGGCCATGAGGAACACCGCGCCACGGTGGGAAAAATCGCCCAGCCCGTGCAGGGGCGCGTCGCCCAGGTTGCGGATGACGGCGTCCACCCGAAGCCGGCGGCTGTCCGGATCGGAGGCGGCCAGGGCCCGGACGTCGGCCTGGCGGTCGTTCGCCGGCAAGGGAGTCCGGTGGCGTCCCTGGGGGATGTCCAGGGCGGCCGGGTCCACGGGGCACTGCAGCCGGCCGAGGAAGGCCGAACCGGCGTAGAGTGCGGACGGGTCCGTTCCGGGCCGGTAGAGCGCGGCGGCCACGTTGCGCCAGGAATCGAGGCTGCCGCAGGTGGCGCGGGCGTAAAAAAGCCCGAGCATGGGCGGCAGCCAGCTCGTGTAGCCGTTGTAGGTGGCCTTGCCCAGGCGCTGGGCCGCGAGCATGGCGTCCACGTGCACGGCCCAGTAGCCGGGATCGTCCATGGGAACGCCAGGGTCGACATAGAACACGGCGGCCTCGGCCGGCACGCGCACGGCCAGGGCCGCCACCCGGGCCCGGGCCGGGGCCCAGGCGTAACTCGGGAAGGCCCGGGGCGCGACGTGCTGGTCCGCCACGGCCAGAACCAGGAGCGCGGCCAGGATCCATCCCCGGCGCGACGGTCCCAGGGCGCGCAGGCCCCGGTCCAGGCAAAGGGCCAGGCAGGCGGCGAAGCATGGCAAGGCCACCACCGTCACCCGGGTCGTCACCCGCAGGGCCGAAAGCCCCGGCAGGCGGCGCAGCGCGCTCTCCGGTCCCCAGACGTCGAGGAAAAGCAGGCAGACCGCGCCGGCGGCCACAGCCAGCGCCCCGGCCAGGGCCCCCTTCCTGTCCGGCCGCCGCCACAGCAGCCAGAGGCCGCAGGCCAGCCCGGCCAGGGGAAAGGCTCCGGCGAACAGGTGGCGCTCCGGGCCGACGTGGCCAAGCCCCTCCAGCCAGCCCCAGACGAAACTGCCCGGGGGCGGTGCGAAAAGACCGGCCAGGCTCGGCGACAGCTCCCGGGTCTGGTCCGCCGGCCAGGGGCCCGTTTCCAGGCTCTCCATGAAATAGGGCAGATAATTGCCCGCCAGGACCAGCAGACAGGCCGCGAGCGTGGCCCAGGCCCAGAGAGGCAGGCGCAGGGCCCGCAGGCAGGCGCGGCGCGCCGTCCGGTCCAGGGCGCAGTGAAGCACCACGGCCGCCCCGGCCATGAGCAGGAAGAACACGGCGTAATAGTAGGAGGTCAGGGCGAGCAGCGTCGCGCCCAGGGCCAACGCGGCGGTCCGGCCGGGACCCGGGGCGCGCAGGAACCGCACCAGCAGCCAGAAGGCCAGCAGCACGGGATAAAGCAGCAGATACTGCGGATGCCTGGCCTGGGCGGCCACGATCAGGCCGTAGGCCAGGGGATAGGCGGCCACGACCGCGGCCCCGAGGCTCGCGCCGCAACCGCGCAAAAGCGCCAGGGCCGCGCCCCAGTTGAGGCCGAAGCACACGATGAAAAACCAGACCATGGCCTGCTCGGGCGTCGGGCAAAGCAGGCGCAGGAAGGCGTAGAGCGGCAGCGCGCCGGCCATGTTGTCGGACAGGGCCAGGGTCCGGATCATGGGATAGTAAAACGGGGCGTTCCAGAACCCCTCCGTCTTGCCGGCGAGCCACAACGAGCCGTGCTCCAGGACGTAGCCGATGAACCGGCTGTCGACGAGATCCCCGGGCAGGCGGGAACCGTCCGCGCCGAGGAGAGGCACGAGGCTCGTCCAGAGACCGATGAGCGTGGCGGCAAGGACAAGGACCAGGGGCAGGACCGGGCGGGGTGCGATTTTTTTCAAGGGGAGTGCTTGCATGACGTCGTCTCGGACTTCAGTCGCCGCCAAGCGGCCGGCGGTTGCAACCCGCCGCGCCGGGAACGCGTTTTCCCGGTTGACTTCCCGGCCCGGGCGCGTATTTTCTTCCGTGCATATACACTTACATGATCGAAGGAGCCTTCCATGCCCCCAAGCCCCTGCCACTGCGCCAACCTGCGCCGGGCGGCCCGGACCCTCACCCGGCGCTACGACGCCGCCCTGGCCCCGGCCGGGCTCGGCGTGGCCCAGTATTCGCTGCTGCGCGCCCTGTCCCGGCTGGAGCCGGCCACGGCGGGAAGCCTCGGCGAGACGCTCGACCTCGACCGCACCACGCTGGTGCGAAACGTGGCCCTGCTGGCCAAGCGGGGCCTGCTCGCCGCCTCGGCCGACGCCTCGGACCGCCGGGTGCGCCTGCTGACCCTCACTCCGGCCGGCAGGCAGGCCCTGGAAACGGCCGCGCCCCTCTGGGAAGCGGCTCAGCGCCGCCTGGAAGAAGACCTGGGGGCGCACGGCCGAAGCGTCCTGCTCGCCGCCCTGGAGGCCCTGGCCGGACTGGACGGCTGAGGCCGTCCCGCAAAATATGTGTATATACACAAAAGGAGCCGCCATGCCCACGCCCCAAGCCCTCACCGAGGCCATCAAGGAATACGCCCTGGACATCGGCTACGACGCCGTGGGCGTGACCACGGCCGAGCCCTTTGCGGCGCACGCCGCCAACCTGCGGGAGCGCCCCGGCTACGACTTCCTGCGCGAAAGCCCGGGCCGCTTCCTGGACGGGGCCGCGCCGCGCCAGGCCTGGCCGGCGGCGCGCTCCATCGTGGCCCTGGCCTACGACTACGGGGCGCGGGCCTTTCCCGAGAGCCTCGTCGGCGTGGTCGGGCGCATCTACCAGGCCCGGGCCTACGCGCCGCCGGCCCACCGCCTCCACGGCGCGCGGCGCAGGCTCATGGAAACGTTTCTGGCCGGACAGGGGATTAGTATCGGCGCGGGCTTCGCCCTGCCCCTGCGCCCGGCCGCCGCCAGGGCCGGCATCGTGGGATTTGGGCGCAACACCTTCGCCTACCGGCCGCGCGCCGGGTCGTTCTTGTCCCTGGACGCCTTGGTGGTGGACGCCGAACTCGTGCCGGACGCGCCGAGCGAACGGATCAAGTGCCCGCCCGGCTGCCGCGCCTGCCAGGACGCCTGCCCCAACCAGGCCATCGTCGCGCCGCTTTGCATCGACCCCAGGCGCTGCCTGACCTACCACGCCTGCTTCCCGCGCCGGGACCCCGCTTCCGGGGAGACGGGCGTCATCCCCATCGAAATGCGCGAGGTCATGGGCGCGCGGGTGCACGGCTGCGACGCCTGCCAGGAAGCCTGTCCCCGCAACCGGGCGCGCCTGGCCGCCAGGCTGCCCGAGGACCCGTTCCTGACCCGTTTCGCGGCCGGCTTTTCCCTGGCCGGCCTGCTCGAAATGGACGAGGCATACTTCGCCACCACGGCCCAGCTGCTTTTTTTCAACTACATCCGCGAAAAGAAGTACTTGCAGCGAAACGCCGCCGTGGCCCTGGGCAACCGGGGCGACCGGGAGGCCGTGCCGGCCCTCGGGCGGGCCTTGCGCCGCGACCCCGAGCCTCTGGTGCGCGGCCACGCCGCCTGGGCGCTTGGCAAGCTCGGCGGCGAGGGCGCGGTCAGGGCCCTGGAGGCGGCCCGGGGCGGCGAGCCGTCGGCCTGGGCCGCCGGGGAGATCGCGGCGGCCCTCGACCGGACCGGGCAATGAAAAACCGGCCCCAGGGCGACGCCCGGGGGCCGGTTCATGGCGATGGGGACGCGCCGCCTACCAGGCGGGCTGGCTGACGGGCACGATGAAGGTCTGCATGGTGTTGTCCACGCGCAGGACCACCCGGATCGAGTGGATGCCGGCGCCCACCGGGAAGTAGAGGTAGCCGGGCACGAGCGCCCCCGGGGCGATGGGCGCGGCCCGCCAGGCGTAGGTGCTCATCTCCTGGTACAGGCTCGAACGGTACTGCTCCATGCTCGGCTGCTGGGACAAGGCCGCGCCGCCGATGGCCCCCGCGCCCGCGCCGATGAGCGCGCCCGGGCCCGCGCCCCAGCCGTGGTTGAAGCCCGAGCCGATGAGCGCGCCGAGCCCCGCGCCCACGGCCGCGCCGGTGAGTCCGCCGACCACGGCCGCTTCGGCGCTCTTCTTGTAGGCCGTGGAGGCGAAGACCAATTCGGCCGCCTGCTCCACGGAGTACGGCGCGAACTCCGCGCCGTTGACCCCGATGCCCCGGCACTCCTGGGCGTAGACGATGGGATAGCGGCCGGAGTGGTTGCTGAAAAGCAGCAGCACCGGAAAAAGGCCGGTGTCGTAATAGTTGAGCCCCTGGCCCGACCAGACGTAGCGGGTGGCCCCGATGTCCCACTCGGCCGTGCGCACGGCCCCGGGCAGGGCGGCGGGGTTGGTCACCGCGCCCATCTGCGGCTGGGGCGGGGTGTACACCGCGCAGGCGGTCAAAAGGACGGTGGCCAGGACGAGGGCGGCCAGGCGGCCGGTTCCGGAATTCAGGCGGGGCATGCGCTTCATGAAAGTCCTCTTTGCTGTGTTGCTGGCGGCCCGGAGGCCGGATTACGGACCGATCCTAACGGCAGAAACGGATGGAGTCCATGATCTGGCGCAGGGTCGCCCGGGCGGCCTCGAAGTCCTTGTTCTCGCTGGCCGCCATGAAGTTCATGTAGAAGTTCTGGCCGTCGTAGGCCTGCCAGATGATGCGTTCGTAATCGTTCTTCTGGGGCGCTTCGGTGATCTCCCAGCCGATGACGCCGCACTTGCCCTTGGCGTCGCCGTCGTCGCGGCGGCGGGCGTCCTGGTACTTCTTGATGGTCACCATCTCCTTGGCCTGCTTGAGCGAGGCTTCCACCGACGCCTTCCTGGGGAAGCTCGGCGCCATCTGCTCGATGTGGAACTGGAACGACCACGAGGTCCCGGGCTTCATGAAGAGCACGGATTCGCTCCCCGGATCGCCGTTTTCGAGCTTCCACCCGGCCGGCACGGTGAATTCGAAGTTGCGGGCGGCGTTTTTGTAGGTGGTGTCCCGGGCCAGGGTTCCGGCGGCCGCGCCCGGTCCGCCGGCCGCGCCAGGGGCCTGGGCCGGGGCGGCGGACTTCTTGGCCCCGGCCACGGCGTCCACGCCCTGCTGGATCAGTCCGAACTGGGCCAGGGCGAGAGCGGGAACACTCAGGACGGCAACCACGAGCACGGCGGCAAGGCGCTTACGCATACGTCGTCTCCTTTGGCTTGACGGTTTCCGTCAGCGCACGAGCACTCCGGCGTAGCCCACCACCTGCTCCATGTCGCCGCTGACCTCGCCCGAGGTGGCGTAGGCGGCGAGCACCGCCTGGCTTGCGCCGAGTTCCAGGGCGGCGACGAGCCCCAGGCCCATGGGCAGCACGCCGCACATGGTGATGCCTTCCCGGCGCACCACGGACAAAAGCCCCATGGGATCGAGGTCGAGGACGCGGGAAAGCGCCAGGGCGTCCCGGCGCTTGGCCGTATCATGGGTCACGTAGTGGCTCATGTCCGAACTGACCACGATGCCGACGGGTTCCCCGTGCTGGCGAATCGCCGCGGCCACGGCCCTGCCCACCCCGTCCAGGACGGCGGGGTCGGGCTCGGCCACGGCCACGGGCACGATGCGCAGGGCGGGGTTTTTCTCGCGCAAAAAAGGCAGCAGCACTTCCAGGGAATGCTCGGCCAGATGGGCGGCCCGGTCCGCGACCAGGCGCGGCTCGGCGGCGAGGAGCTCCCCGGCCAGGCCGGCGTCCACGGGCACGGCCGTGCCCGGAATCTCCCAGGCTCCCTCGGGCCACACGGCCAGGCGCGCCCCGCGCCCGGTGTGGTTGGGGCCAAGCAACAGCAGGGTGTCGGGAAGCGTGGCCGCGCCGAGGGTGCGCCCCGCCACCGCGCCGGAGAACACGTAGCCGGCGTGGGGCGACATGGCCAGCACGGCCGGCCCGGCCAGTTCGGGATCGGCCAGGGCCAGATACCCGGCGACCTCCCGGCGCAGAGCCTGGGCCGAGCCGGGATAGAACCGGCCGGCCACGACCGGGCGGCGGATCATGGCGGAATCCCCGAGGGCGGCATCGCTCGTCACGGCGACCTCCTCGCCGGTCCGGGAAAGGAAGGGGGACCAGCTTTCTTCCTTGTAGCGCGCCGGGGGGCGCGTTGACAAGGCGGAGATGGCCTTTTGGAGGGAGCGGGCTACTTGGCCTGGGTCAGGGCGTTTAAGCGCCGCTCCAGGCCGCTGGTGGCCAGGTCCGAGGCGGCCATGCGGCCGTAGAGGGAATCCGGGGCGGCGTCGCGCATGGCGACCAGGGTCTTGCGCCAGCCGTCCACGTCGCCCATGGCGCGCAGGATGGCGGCCTCACGCAGGCGGTTGGAGGCCCAGTCGTCGTCGCCCTGCTTGCAGGCCTCGCCGAAGTCCTTGGCCCATTTGAGGGCCTTGGGATACTGGCCCAGGGCCCGGGTGGACTCGACCAGGATGTTGAGCGCCGCCTTGCGCTTGTCCGGGTCCTGGCCCGACTCCTTGAACATGAAGGCGGCCTCGCCGGCGTAGAGCTCGGCTTTTTCGAATTCCTTTTTGGCCATGGCCTCGCGGGCCAGGAAGTACATGGCGTAGCAGCGCTTGCCCGCCTCCAGGGCCTGGTCGCCGGCCAGCTTGCGCCAGATGGTCATGGCCCGGTCCGATTCGCCGAGGTTCTCCAGGGCCTGGGCCACCACGAACTCCAGGCGGCGGCGCTGGGACGCGCCGAACTTCCAGGACTGGACCTTGCGGGCCAGCTCCACGATGTCACGCCAGGCGCGCTGGTCCTCGTACACGCCCATGGCCATGGTCAGGGCCATCATGCCGTTTTCGTTCTCGCGGGAACCGACGTAGGGCAGGGCCTCGGCCAGGGCCTCCCTGGGCTTGCCCGTGCGCAGATAGGCCAGGGCCAGGCCCAGGCGCGTCTGGTCCGAAAGCATGCCCCTGTTGGCGGAAAGGATCGGGTTGTCGCGGTAGGCGTCCACCAGGCGCTGGTAGTCCTTGTGGGCGATGAGGTCCCCGGCCATCTTCTCGAAGGCGGTGATGGCCACCTCCTCGGCCTTGGGGGCCAGCTCGCTTTTGGGGTAGCGCTCCAGGTAGCGGGCCGCCGCCTTGAGGCTGTCCGGGTAGTTCTGGCGGTAGAGCAGCCACATGGCCAGCTTGATCTGGGCCAGGGGGGCCAGGGGGCTGTTGGGGTGGTCGCGGATGATGCCTTCGTAGATGTCCTCGGGGCTGCCGTGAGCCGGCTTGTCGAACAGCGAGAACATCTCGGAGATGGTGGGCTGGTCGTGGACGCCCTGCTCGGCCAGGCGCATCTTGGAGATGAGCCCGCCCTCGGCGTCGGGGTAGTCCTTGACGGCCATGTTGTAGAAGTCCACGGCCGCCGGGCGGTTGCCGAGCTTGGCGTAGATGTCGCCCAGGCGCGCGAAGACCATGTCCGCGTCCTTGACCTTGGGCGTCATGTTGTAGAACATCATGTAGTCGTCGCGGGCCTTCTTCATGTCGCCGTTCTTGTAGGCGATGTCGCCCTCGATGCGCAGAATCTGCGGAAATTCCACGTAGTAGCGCGGCCAGCGTTTGCCTATGTAGTCGGCGATCTGGGCGGCCTCCTTGTACTTGCCCAGGCGCACCAGCGTCTTGGCCAGGCCCATCGCGCCCTCGCGCACGTACTTGCTCTCCGGGAACTTCTCGATGACCGTCTGGTACTCCTCGGCCGCCTTCTTGAAGTCGCCCCGGTCGAAATAATACTCGCCCCAGTAGAAGTTGATCAGGGGCACGTTGGCGTCCGAGGGGTACTTCTTGGCCAGGACGTTGAAGTAGCCCTTGGCCTCGGGGATGTTGCCGGCGCGCAAGTTGAGCATGCCGAGGTGCAGCATGGCCTCGGGCACCCGGAAGGATTCGGTGTTGGCGTTGACGGCCTCGAGCAGCGCCCCCTGGATCTCGTCGTAATGGGCGACGGGGTCCTCGCGGTACTTGTCGAGGAGCGTGGCGGCCAGGGAGTGCAGATTCTCCTCGCGCACGTCCTTGGACACGTCGCGCTTTTTCTTGAGGTCCGTCATCATGGTCAGGGCGGCGTCGTAGTTGCCGGCCATCTTCTCGGCCTGGGCGGCCACGAGGGCGTTGGCGTCGTGGTCCTCCTCCTTGGCCGGCGGCAGGGCGGGCTCGGGCTTTTTCTCCGGACCGGCGGCGACGTCGGCGGGCCGGGCCGCCCCCTCGGGCGTGCCGGCCACGATGGGCGGCGCGCTGGCGGCAGCTCCGGCGGCGGAAGGCGGACTCACGGCCCCGCGCGTCTCCCCGGCGGCCAGGGTCGGCGGAATCGGCGGCAATTTGACGCGGTATTCCCCCGCCCCGCCGCCGCCCTGGGCCGGGGGGGGGAGACGCGCCGTCGGCCAGGGACGGGGTCTTGGCCGCAGGCGGCGCGGCCGGCGGCTCCATGCCGGACGGACGCAGGGTCGGGGCCTTTTCGGCCGGCACCTGCATGGCCGTGGCCCGCAGGGAATAGGGCACGGCGTAAAAGGGCTCCTTGGCGGCCTCGCCGCCGGAAGCGGCCCCGGAGGGGGCGGCGGGCGCGGGGCCGCCCCCCTGGCCGAGGCTTGCCGGCAAGGGCGGCAGCTCCAGGGGGCCGGGCTTGTTGTTGGGCGGCGTGACGGGCAGCGTCAGGGACGAGGCGGCCTTGGGCGGCGCGGCCCCGTCCCGGGGCGGCGAGGTGGTCTGGGGCTCCTGATTGCCGGCCGGCGGCCGCCAGTTGGCTCCGGCCGGGTCGCGGTAGACCTGCAGTTTGAGTTCGCTCTCGCCCTGGGGCCAGCCCACGAAGCCGAAAGCGTCGGTTTTCAGACGCACGGCCAGGGTGTCGCCGGAAAGCCGCACGCCCTCGATGAACTGGGACGCGCCGAAGTCCACGCCCTCGGGCTTGTCCTCGGGGCTGAGGACGCCGGGCGGAAAGGTCAGGCTGATCTCGGCCGGCCCGGTGCGGCTGATGAGGGGATAGGCCCCGGGCTTGGCGAACTGGAGCAGGAGCGAATCCGTATCCGGCCGGCTGACCGTGGACAGCGACAGGGCCAGGGCCCCGCTCGCCGGGAGGCACACGGCCAGGGCCGCCAGGAGGAGTCGCCGGAGGCCGGCGGACAGGATGTGGCTCACGCCGCGTCCTTATGCAAGGAACATGCTCACGGCGCGCGTTTTGGGGCGGGCCCGGCGCGGCCGGATGGCGATGCGTCCCCGCCGGCCGGTCATTCGCCGGCCAGATTGCGTTTCTTGAGCTTCTCGATGAGCGTGGTGCGCTTGATGCCGAGCAGCTCGGCGGCCTGGTTCTTGACGCCCGACGCCCGTTCCAGGGCCTCGATCAGGAGCTTTTCCTCCAGCACGTCCAGGAACTCCTTGAGCCCCATGCTCTTGTCGTCCAGGTCGGCCAGGCGCGGCCAGCGGAATCCCGCCGGCGCGGCCGCGGCCGCCGGCGGCGGGGCCAGGCCGGCGTTGTCCAGGATCTTGCGCGGCAGGTCGTCCAGGTGGACCAGCTCGTGCTCGCACAGGATGGACAGCCGCTCCATGAAGTTCTCGAGCTCGCGCACGTTGCCGGGCCAGGGGTAGCGCAGGATGAGGTCCCGGGCGTCCGGGCCGAAGCGCAGGGCTTCGCGGTTCTTCTGACGGCAGAAGCGGCGCAGGAAGTGGTCGGCCAGAAGCAGGATGTCCTCGCCCCGTTCGCGCAGGGGCGGCAGGTGCAGCGGGATGACGTTGAGGCGGTAGTAGAGGTCCTCGCGAAACCGCCCGGCCCGGACTTCCTCTTCCAGGTCGCGGTTGGTGGCGGCCACGATGCGCACGTCGGCCTTGAGGGTCTTGTCGCCGCCGACGCGCTCGAACTCCTTTTCCTGGAGCGCCCGCAGGATCTTCACCTGCAGGCTCAGGTCCATCTCGCCGATTTCGTCGAGGAAGATGGTGCCGCCCTCGGCCAGCTCGAAACGCCCCTGCCGGGTGCGCACGGCCGAGGTGAAGGCCCCCTTCTCGTGGCCGAAGAGCTCCGATTCGAGCAGTTCCCGGGGGATGGCCCCGCAGTTGACGGGCACGAAGGGCTTGCCGGCCCGGCGGCTGTTGGCGTGCAGCGCCCGCACGAGCAGTTCCTTGCCCGTGCCGGACTCTCCCGTGACCAGCACCGTGCTGTCCGTGGGCGCGACCTTGGCCAGCACCCGCAGCACCTCGGCCAGGCACGGGCTCTCGCCCACCATGCCGGAAAGGTTCAGTTCCATCTGGCCTCCGGAAAAACGCCGCGTTCCTGGCGGCTTCCCATGGTCTATAGCCGGGGCCGGGCCTTGTCAATTTCCTGACGGAAAAGTCATGCAAAATATCCTGTAGAGCCATGCAACCGGCTCGACCGGGACGCGTCCCGCAGACGCGCGACCCTGGTGGGCGAAGAAGAAACGCGGCGCGGGCCTGGGCGGTCGCAGGCCCCCGCCCAGGCGGCGGAACCCGGCCAAGAGGCGCGCCTCGGGGGCAGGAAACGGAAGCTAGACGCGCATGTCGAGCAGCGTGCCGGCCATGTCGTCGGCGGTGCGGATCACGGCCACGTTGGCCTCGAAGGCGCGGGAGGCTTCGACCATGTTGACGCTTTGGCGCACGAGGTCCACGTTGCTCATCTCCACGAGCCCGGCGCTCGGTTCGTAGACCCCGGCCTCGTCGTAGGCGCTGACCTTGGCGGGATTGAGCCCGCCGGGGGAATCGCCGCCGCTTACGGACGCGACCTCCACCCCCTGGCCGCCAGGGCCCGTGGTCAGGTTCGCTTCCTGGGACTTGTAGCCGTCGGTGTCGGCGTTGGCCACGTTGTTGGCCGTGACGGCCATGGACGTGGACAGCGCGCCGAGGGCGGAACTGGCGCTCGATATGGCGTCGGTCATGGCCTACCCTCCCTGGCAAGACCATCGGGTGACACGCCTCTTGATAATGCAGGACGGGCCGGCGGGCAAGGCCCGAGCCCCGGCGCGCCGGTTGAAGCGGCCCGGCCGCCGTGCTAGGGTCGCCCCGCGAAGCAGGCGAGGGCGCATGTTGCAGGCGACATGCCCGGGCGATTGCTTCCCCCCAAAACAGTCCGTCGCATTTTGCATGCCGCATGAAGGGAACGGCCGGCGACGCCGCGTCCCGAAGGATATGGCACGTGCCGAGGAGACCGCGCGAAACCGCCATGCAGGCCCTGCGCCGCATCCCCCCGTTGGCCGCCGTCGCGCTCCTGGCCGCCCTCCTCCTGGCCGCCGGCTGCCGCGAGGAGCCGCTTAGGCGCTACATGGATTCGCGCTACCTCTTCAGCTTCGTGCCGCCGCGCGGCTGGGAGGTCACGGCCGAGACCACGCCCTCGTGCCTGACCTCGGTCACGGCCCGCAAGGGGGAGTGCGCCTTCTACGTCTGCGTGGGGGAAAAGCCCGAGGACTTCCTGCCGACGAGCTCGGATTTCGCCAACGTCGAGCTGGTCAAGGACTACGTGGCCCATACGCTCAAGGGCTACGACATCCGCTGCCAGCCGACCCTGATCCAGGGCCGGCGCGCCTACGACGCCATCTACCTGCGAAACGTGGCCGACGCGAACGGCGCGGTGCGCCTCCAGCTCGTGCGCCAGACCTTCCTGGCCCGGGGCCGGCTGCTCTACACCATGACCAGCTACGTCTTCGGCCGCACGGGCGAGGAACTGCAGGAAGCGGCCACGCCCTGCGACAAGGACATCCTGCGCTCCCAGGCCACGTTCTTCCTGCACCAGCCGCCCAAGGCCGAATAGCCCGGTCCTGGCCCGAGGTCCCGTCCGTCGCGGCGGCCCTTTCCCGACGTCCGACGGAGCCCGGCGTCGCGTCAGGCGTTGCGGCCCACGGCCAGCCCCTTGAGGTTGGACTCCAGGATCTCGCCGAGCTGCTCGATGGTGTGGGGCTTGGCCAGATAGTCGTTCATGCCCAGACGCAGGAAGCGCTCCCGGTCCTTGCCGCTGGCGTAGGCGGTGAGCGCCACGATGGGAACGGCCTTGTCCAGGCCCGGCACCTCGCCGTTGCGGATGTGGCGGGTGCATTCGATGCCGTCCATGACCGGCATCTGGATGTCCATGAGGATGATGTCGGCATGCTCCCGCGACAGCAGGCCCAGGGCCTCCTGGCCGTTGGCCGCCTCCAGGAGGCCGTAGCCGAGCCGCTCCAGGGTGCGGCCGGTGGTGAGGCGGTTGATGCGCTCGTCCTCGACCAAAAGCACGGTGTGGGCGGACGGATCGAAGACCGCGTCCCCGCTTTCGTAGACCACGGGCAGGCCCTGGCACTCGTAGTCCGGCAGGGCGAAGGGGATGGCGCAGTAGAAGGTGCTGCCCCGGCCGGGCGCGCTTTTGACCCAGATCTTGCCCCCGAGCATCTCCACCAGATGGCGGGCGATGGACAGGCCCATGCCCGCGCCGCTGACCCGCTTGGTCAGGTAGTGCTCGGCCAGCTCGAAATCCTCGAAGATGCGGTTCTGCAATTCCTTGGCGATGCCGATGCCGGTGTCGCGGACCATGAACAGCAGCGCGCGGTAGTTGGGCGAGACGTCCAGGCGGCTGGTGGCGATCCGCTTGACCCGCAGCTCGATGCCGCCGCACCGGGTGCATTTGAGGGCGTTGTCCAGGAGATTGGACAGGATCTGGCGCAGCCGGAAGACGTCGCCCACGAGCTTGAGGGGGATGCGCGGGTCGATGCGCACGGAAAAGCCCAGGTCCTTGACCTTGGCCCGCACGGAATAGCCCCGGGCCAGGGAGGCGGTCAGCTCGGCCGCGTTGAAGGCCGACAGCACCGGCTCGATGGCCGCCGCGTCGATGTCGGCCAGTTCGAGGACGTTGTTGACGATGGCGAGCAAACGCTTGCCCGAGGCTTCGACGATGCCCCACAGCTCCCGCTGGTCGTCCAGGCCGTCGCCCTGCAGGGCCAGCTGGGTGGCCCCGATGATGCCGTTTAAGGGCGTGCGCAGCTCGTGGGTGATGTTGCCGAGGAACTGGGACTTGGCCTGGCTGGCGGAGAAGGCCAGCTCCTTTTCCCGGCGCAGCTGGTTCTCCGTCTCCTTGAGGGCCGTGATGTCCCGCGAGTAGCTGGCCATGAGGACGACCCGCCCCTGGTCGTCGGCGATGGGGCACAGATTCACCTGAAAATACTGCTCGTCGTGGCGCTCCTCGTAGGAAACAAGCTCATTGTTCCCGGCGGATTCCAGCAGGTGGACGCGCCGGGCCTCGGCCAGCGGGGCGGGCAGGTGGCGATACAGGCTCGTGCCGACCAGGGCGTCCACGGTCCGGCCGCGCCGCCTGGCCGCCTCCTCGTTGGCGATGAGGATGTAGCCGTCGAGATCGGACAGGATGATGGAGTCGTGGGTGGCGTCGAGCAGGGCCTTGAAGATGACCTGGTTCTCCGAGAGCAGGTGCTGGGACATGACGAGCTTGGTCACGTCCTCGCGGATGACGATGCCGCCCGCCACCCTGCCGTTGGACAGGATGGGCGTGCCGCGCAGATTCTGGTAGGCGGATTGGCCGCCGCTGCATTCGTCGGTGTAGTAGGCCTCGAGGTGGATGGTCTTGCCGTCCAGGATGGAGCGAACCTCTTCGGCGATGCCGGCGGAGAGGATGCCGGGCAGCTCGTGGAGCTTTTTCCCGATAAAGAAATCCCGATCCCGCTTCCCTCTTGCGAAATTGGCCAGATGCCAATCATTGACGAAGGTGATCGTCCCTTCGGCGTCGATGAGCATGATGGACACCGGGGCGAACTGCAGAATCTGCTCGCAATTGTGCGCGAGCGTGCCGGGGCTGGCCATGGGCGCGAACATACCCGCGACGGGAACGGCAGACAAGAGGGAGGAAACTTGTCTTTGTGAAATCATTCGCGACGGGATGACACAAAAAAGGATTTCCCATGACAATCCGGGGCGTTGAAACGCCGTCTCCCGCCTGAAGAAATTCGTTTGCCGATATTGCGCCTATGAAGCCCGGTCCCTGTCGTTTCGCCCCTCGATGCCGGCGAAGGCGCTGTGGTTGTGGATGGACTCGAAGCTCTCCACCTCCACCCGGTACCAGGCGACGCGCGGATGCGCCGACAGGGCGCTCGCCGCCCGACGGGCCACGTCCTCGACGAAGGTCGGGTTGGCGAAGGCCTGCTCGGTGACGTGCTTCTCGTCCTCGCGCTTGAGCAGGGCGTAGACCGGGGAGGAGCCGGCCGCCTCGGCGATGTCCACGAGCTCCTCCACCCAGACGAAATGCGACAGCCGGCAGCTGATCGTGACCATGGCCCGCTGGCTGTGGGCCCCCTGGTCGGAGATGGCCAGCGAGCACGGACACACGGTCATGACCGGCACGGACACGGTCAGGGTCTGGCGGAACTTCTCGCCCGCGAACTCCCCGGACACCTGGCAGGCGTAGTCCATGAGCGCCTCGGCCCCGGAAGCCGGCGAGGCCTTGGCCAGGAAATAGGGGAAACGCAGGGTCATGTGGGCGTTTTGCGCTTCCAGGCGCTCGCGCACGTCGGACAGGAGCGTGCGGAAGGACACCAGGTCGAGCTCGCCGGCGAACCCCGACAGGGCCTCCACGAACCGGCTCATGTGCGTGCCCTTGAACCGGGCCGGCAGGTCCACGGACAGCTCCACCTCGGCCACGGTGTGCTGGCGTCCCCTGGCCCGGTCGCGCACCACCAGCGGCAGCCGGAAATTTTTTATGCCCACCCGGTCCACGGCGATGGCCACGTCCGGGGGACCGCTTTGGATGTCTCGCATATTAATAAGATGCCTCCGGCGGCAGGAGCGCCTCCCTGACTCCGTCAGGAGACGCGCGTCTCCTGTTTTTCCCCGGAAAGTCAAGGTATTCTGGCAATCCAGCACGCCCATATATTTATAGCTTCACGGACAGCGGCAGGTCAATACGGCGATATTTTTCTGCCCGTCAATTGCATATAATTCTTATTATTCAGTATAGAAAACAAACAGCCATCGCCTCGCACATTTCTTTGAAACGCAATAGAAGCAACGGCGTCCTGCCATATCGCAAACTCTTCACTCAGAATCTTTTTCGGCTCCCCATACAATGCGTGTACGACAGCGATCAATTCGTCCCTATGATTTTTGTCGGCGAAGATATGAACCGCATAGAGTTTATTGTTGACAAACTGAAAATAAAGACGGATGGGCACGCCCCCCATGTCCAGCGGCAACCCCTTTATCACCTGGAAAGCAGGCTCACGGTCATTGCCGCCGAAATCCGTCCTGACAAGCGTTATCCTTTTTGCAATGTCGGAAAAATTATCCCCCCAGACGACGCCCTGAAAACTGTGGTGAACCGTCGACAAGTCACAGACTTTGCCCGGGTCGTGCGAACAGCCGGCGGCGCAGCAAGCAAGCAGGCCAAACAGTACGACGCCGCAATAGGCCGCAAACTTGACCCATGTACCATACCCCGAATCTGACGTTGTGTTCCATGCCCGCATAGGACAACACTCTCCATCACCGGTTGCATCCTCCCACGACAGGACGGATCATCCGGCGAAACATCGCATCCGAACCACTTGCGCAGTCCTTTCAGGCTCCATCAATGAACAGCAACCAGCGCGTCGGACTCAGCCCGGACAGGCGGGCACCATATCAAAAGCCCACTCTTCCCCCTTCAAGGTGGGTTCGGGAGGGACGACGCCCCTCCCGCTTCTTCCTTTAGACGATCTCCTGGCCGGTGGTGGCCAGGGTGAGCTTGCCGTATTTGACGCCCCGGGTGGAGATGAGCTTTTGCGACAGCTTCTGCACGGATTCGCCCGGCCCTCGCAGGGCCAGGGCTTCCAGGCAGTTGTGGTGGTCGATGTGCACGTGCATGGTGCAAAGGATCACCTCGTGGTCCTCGTGCTGGATCTCGATGAGCCGCTGGGCCAGGTCCGAGGTGTGGTGGTCGTAGACGAGCGTCAGCACGCCGGCCACCTCCTTGTCGGTCTGCTCCCATTCCTTTTGCACCAGCACGCCCCGGATGAGGTCGCGGATGGCCTCGGAACGGGTCTGGTAGCTCTTCTCGTCGCAAAGGGCGTCGAACTTCTCGAGCAGCTCGGAGTTGAGCGACACGCCGAAGCGGATGGTCTGTCCCATGCCCCCTCCTTCAGGTCAGGCCGATCTCGTAGATGGTGACGGTGCTGCGGTAGGTGGAAAAGGCCACGGACTCCTCATGGAGCCGGGTCACGCGGAAGCCGTCGGCGACAAGGGCCGGCCAGACCGGCTCGGACACCTGCCGCCAGGGCTGCGAAAGCCACACCCGGCCGCCCGCGCCGAGGAGCGTTTTGAAAAGCGGCGCCAGGGCGTCGTAGAACCGGGTCTCGTACAGGATGTCGCTGCCCCAGAGCAGCTCGAAGGAGCCCGGCGCGAAACAGGGCCGCCGCCAGTCCATGACGGCCAGATCCAGGCGCAGGCCGTTTTCCCGGGCGTTGCGGGCGGCGTGGGCGATGGCCGCCTCCTCGTAGTCCACGGCCGCGACCTCCGCGCCGCAGGCCGCGCCGGCCAGGGCCGAAAGCCCCATGCCGCAGCCGAGGTCCAGGCAGCGCCGGCCGGCGACCTCGTCGCGCCGCGCCCAGAGCCAGGCGGCCAGAAGCAGGCTCGCCGGCCAGATCTCGGCCCAGTACGGCATGCGCTCGTCCTCGCCGAAGCCCTCCCGGCCGAGCGACTCCCACAGCGCCTCCATGTCCTGGTCGCGGCGCAGCAGGAATTCGCGACCGGCCAGGTCCAGGCGCAAGCGGTCCTCCCGCCACTGGGGCGGTGTGGAACTGGCGGCGAGAAGGGGCGAATGCGGACAACGATCGGGCAAGCCTGTCTCCGGAAATGCTGCCAAAAAAGGGTTGCTCTGCATCAAGCGTGTTACCATCAAAGAAACGAGCGTGCAACCCGCCCCGCCTTCGACGATTGTTCGGCGCGCGCCAAGGCCCCGGGCCGCTCCCGGCTTGCCCCATGCCCGGCAAAGGGGTATTTGAGGCCAGCCCCTGCCCGTGCCGTCGGCGGGGCCTGCTGCTGCATAAACATTCCAGGGAGAAACGCCATGCACAAGGACCTGCTCTACACCCCAACCCACGAGTGGGTACGGGTCGAGGACGAGATTGCCGTGATCGGCATCACCGATTTCGCCCAGGAACAACTCGGAGACATCACCTACGTCGAACTGCCCGCCGTGGGCGACGTGCTCGAGGCCGGCCAGGAGATGGGGTCGGTGGAGTCCGTCAAGGCGGCCAGCGAACTGTACTGCCCGGTTTCCGGCGAGGTCATCGAGGTCAACGACGAACTCGAGGCCACCCCGGAAAAGGTCAACACCGACCCCTTCGGCGAGGGCTGGATGCTGCGGGTGAAGCTCTCGGCCGAGCCCACGGGACTGCTCTCCCCCGAGGAGTACGAGGAAATCGCCAAGGCCGAACATTAAGATCGGAGCCGCCCAATGCCGTACATCCCCCATACCCCCGAGGAAGTCCGGGAGATGCTTGGCGTCATCGGGGCGCACGACGTCTCCGAACTGTTCGCCGAGATCCCCGAATCCCTGCGCCCCAAAAGCTTCGACCTGCCGCGCGGAGCCACGGAAATGGCCGTGCGCGCCCACATGGAGCGGCTGGCCGGGAAAAACCGCGCCGACATGACGAGCTTTCTCGGCGGCGGCTTCTACGACCACTTCGTGCCCGCCGCGGCGGACCTGCTGCTCTCGCGCGGCGAGTTCTACACCGCCTACACGCCCTACCAGCCCGAGGCCTCCCAGGGCACGCTGCAAGCCATCTTCGAATACCAGACGGCCGTGTGCCGCCTGTTCGGCATGGAGTGCTCCAACGCCGGCGTCTACGACGGCGGCACGGCGCTCTACGAGGCCCTGATGATGGCCGTGCGCCACACCAGACGCAAAAAGGCCGTGGTCAGCGAGGCCGTGAGCCCCATCTACCGCATCGTCCTGTCCACCTACACCCGCAACCTCCACCTGGAGCTCGTGGTGGTGCCGCACAAGGAGGGCCTCGACGACATGGCCGCCCTGGCCGCGGCCGTGGACGACGCAACCGCCGCGGTGGTGGTGCAAAACCCCAATTTCCTCGGAGCGGTGGAGGACTTCACCACCCTTTTCGCCGACGCCGCCGCCAAGGGCGCGGTGTCCATCCTCTCGGGCTACCCGGTGCTCCAGACCGTGCTCAAGACCCCGGGGTCCATGGGCGCGGACATCGTCACGGCCGAGGGCCAGAGCCTGGGGCTGCCGCTGTCCTTCGGCGGCCCCTACCTCGGCGTCATGACCTGCAGGAAGGCGCTGGTGCGCCAGATGCCCGGCCGCATCGCCGGCCGCACCGCCGACGCCGCCGGCCGCACCGGCTACGTGCTCACCCTGCAGGCCCGGGAGCAGCACATCCGCCGCGAGAAGGCCACCTCCAACATCTGCTCCAACCAGGCCCTGTGCGCCCTGCGGGCGCTTATAAACCTCTGCCTGGCCGGCGAGGAGGGGCTCGCGCGCCAGGCCGCCCTGTCCATCGAGAACGCCCACTACGCCGCCATGAAGCTGGCGGCCATCCCCGGCGTGCGGCTGCTGCACGACGAGCCCTTCGGCAACGAGTTCGTGGCCGTCTTCCCGGCCAACGCCAAGCGCGTGGCACGCGCCCTCATGGAACAGGGCATCGTGCCGGGCTTTCCGCTGGGGCGCTACTACAAGGGCCTGGAAAACGCCCTGCTCGTCTGCTGCACCGAGAAGCACGACCGCGAGGACATCGACCGCCTGGCCAGGCGCGTGGGGAAGATCCTATGAGCACCGTTTTTTCCAAGTCCCGGCCCGGCCGGGAAGGGGTGTGGCCGGAGAAGCCCAAGACCGACCCCCTGGACTTCATTCCGGGCAACCTGCTGCGCGAAGGAACCACCGGCCTGCCGTCCTTGAGCGAGCTGGACGTGGTGCGCCACTTCACCGGGCTTTCCCGCAAGAACTTCGGCGTGGACGGCAATTTCTATCCCCTGGGGTCGTGCACCATGAAGTACAACCCCAAGTTCACCGAGGAAGTGGCCGCCCTGCCCGGGTTCGCCCGGCTGCATCCGCTGCTGCCCCAGCTGCCGGGCGGCGGCGACATGGCCGCCGGGGCGCTGGAGGTCATGTACGAGATGGAGCGCCTGCTCGCCGAGATCACGGGCATGGCCGCCTTCACCCTGCACCCCATGGCCGGAGCCCACGGCGAGCTCACGGGCGCGCTCATGATCGCCGCCTACCATGCCGACAAGGGCAACAGGAAGACCAAGATCATCTGCCCGGACTCGGCCCACGGCACCAACCCGGCCTCGGCCCACATCGCCGGCTTCGACGTGGTCACCATCGCCTCCAAGGACGGCATCATCGACCCCGAGGCCCTGGCTGCGGCCATCGACGACGAAACCGCCGGCGTCATGATGACCGTGCCCAACACGCTCGGGCTTTTCGAGCGCCACCTGCCGGAGATCGTTTCCCTTTGCCGCAAAGTGGATGCGCTCCTCTACTACGACGGGGCCAACCTCACCGCCCTCCTCGGCAAGCTGCGCGTGGGCGCTGCGGGCTTCGACGTGGTGCACTTAAACCTCCACAAGACCTTCGCCACGCCCCACGGCGGCGGCGGCCCGGGCTCGGGCCCGGTCGGCGTCTCGGAAAGGCTCGTCCCCTACCTGCCCATATCCCGGGTGACGAAGGACGACGCCGGGCGCTACGCCTTAAGCTACGACCACCCGAAGTCCATCGGCTACGTGGCCCCGTTCTACGGCAACTTCGGCATCGTGCTGCGGGCCTACGCCTACATCCTGCGCCTGGGGCGCGAGGGGCTCGAGCGCGTGTCCGAGGCGGCGGTGCTTTCCGCCAACTACCTGCGCAAGCGCCTGTCCGACGCCATCGAGGTGCCCTACGACCGCACCTGCATGCACGAGTTCGTGGCCTCGGCGACCAGGCTCGCGGCGGAAAAAAACGTCCGCGCCCTGGACATCGCCAAGGCCCTGCTCGACCGGGGCTACCACGCGCCCACCATCTACTTCCCGCTCATCGTCAAGGAGGCGCTCATGATCGAGCCCACCGAGACCGAGAGCAAGGACACCCTGGACGCCTTCGTGGCCGACCTGCTCGACATCCTGGCCCTGGCCGAGACCGATCCCGAGGCCGTGCGCGCCTGCCCCACCACCCTGCCCGTGGGACGCCTGGACGAGACCCGCGCCGCGCGCTCCATGGAGATCACGGATGACCTCTAGTGCGGCCAAACGCCTTGTCGTGGTCGGGGCCGGGCCGGGCGGCTACGACGCGGCCCTGGCCGGCGCGGCGGCGGGTCTTGCCGTCACCCTGGTCGAGCGCGGCAAGCTCGGCGGCACCTGCCTCAACTGGGGCTGCATCCCAACCAAGCACCTGCTGGCCGCCACCCTGGCCGTGGACGCCTTGGAGGCGCAGGCCAAGCAAAAGCTGGCCTCGGGCGAGATCACGGTGGACCTGGCCGCCGTGCAGGCCAAAAAGAAAAAGCTCCTTTCCGCCACCCAGTCGGCCATGGCCAAGCGCCTGGAACAGGCCGGCATCGTCCTGGCGACCGGGAACCTCTCCGGCGTGGCCCCGGGCCTGGCCAAGGTGACGGCCGGGACCGAGACCCGGGACATTCCCTTCGACGCCCTGATCCTGGCCCTGGGCTCCCGGGCGGCCGCCTTTCCCGGGGTCAAGCCCGACGGCAAGGCCGTGCTCGGCGTCGCGCCGGTGCTCGATTTCACCGAGGTCCCCAAGAGCCTGGTCATCGTCGGGGCCGGGGCCATCGGCCTGGAAATCTCCGAAATCTACCACCGCCTGGGCGCGAGGGTGACGCTGGTCGACGCCGCGCCGCGCCTGGCCCCGGCCGAGGACCCGGACGTGTCCAAGGTCGTGGCGCAGGTCATGCGCAGAAAGGGCATCGACGCCCGTCCCGGGGTCAAGGTGGAAAGCCTGGTCACGGACGAGGCCGGCCAGGCCCGGCTGACGCTCGCCGGCGGCGAGGTGATCGTGGCCGAGAAGGCCCTGGTGGCCATCGGCCGCTTCGCCGCCACGGTGGTTCCCGGGCTGGCCGAACTCGGCGCGACCTTCGCCGACGCCGCGCCCAACCGGGCTTGGCTGGTCACCGACGACACGCTCCAGACCGCGCCGGACATCTACGCCGTGGGCGATTGCAACGGCCGCACCCTGCTGGCCCATGCCGCCTCGAGCCAGGGCCACTACGCCGCCCGCCACGCCGTCGGCCTGGAGTCCGGGCCCTACGCGCCGGGCCCCATCCCGGGCTGCTACTACGGCGCGCCGGAAATCATGCGCGTGGGGGCCATCGCCGCGCCCGGCGACGGCGTCTCGGAAGCCGCCTTCGTGGCCAACCCCATCGCCCAGGCCCATGCCGACACGGCCGGCTTCGCCCGCGCCGTCTGGCGCGACGGCCGGGTGGTGGGACTGACCGCCGTCGGCCACGGCGCTTCGACCATGGGCACGCTGGCCACGGTCATCGTGGCCGAGGGCTGGACCCGCGAGCGCTGCGAAGCCCTCGTCTTCCCCCACCCGGGCCTGGACGAGACCCTGCGCGCCGCGCTGTTGGCGGAAGTGAAAACGAAAGAGTAAGAAAATCGGGGGGAAACTTCTTGAAAGAAGCTTCCCCCCGAGCCCCCCTTCAAGAACTTTCCACGAGGACTGCGATGCGGCGCACGGGTATGGCGATGATGGGCGAAGGCGGCTTCATCCGGCAGGGAATCACCAGGCGCTTTCTCCTTCGCGCCGGCGTCGTCGGCGCTTGCGCCTGCATGCTGCCCTGGCCGGCCCTGGCCAAGAAGGCCGAGACCGCCGCCAAGCCGACGCCGCCCGCGCCCGTGCCCGAGCCGCCGGCGATCAACTTCTACCTGACCAACCGCGACAAGCTCGTGGCCGACTTCAAGGGCGTGTGCGGCGGGGCCGAGCACTGGCTGGCCGCCCGCACCGCCGAACCCACGGCCAAGGCCATCGCCGTCGACGCCCTGGGCCGCTACGACCGCATGCTGCCCGGCATGCCGGACATCGGCGGCGTGACCAACCGCAACCAGCCGTTCCTCATCATGGCCGGCTGGCTCGCCGCCCTCTACCAGGCCATGGGCGAAAAAGGCATGTCCGCCAAGGACGCCGGCCGCCTGCTCTACGACCTCTACGCCGCCGACTGGGCCGCCGTGCCGCCGCAACGGGCCAAGGCCATGGGCGCGGCGCTCTTCTCCGTGGCCTACCTCCAGTCGCTCCAGGACTGGGCCGCCGACAGCCAGAAAAAGAAGTACCCCGGCGACTGGGTCGGCAAGGTCCTGCCCGGCGACGGCAAGACCTTCGACCTGGGCTACGACTACACCGAATGCGGCGCGGTGAAATTCTTCAAGGCCCAGGGGGCCATGGCCGTCGCGCCCTACTACTGCCTCAACGATTTCCTGGCCTCCAAGGCCCAGGGCACCGGCCTTTCCCGCCAGCACACCCTGGCCCAGGGCGATCCGCTGTGCGATTTCCGCTACAAGCGCAACCGGCCCGTCACCCAGAACTGGGACACCGAAACCCCGAAGTTCCCCGGCAACAAGGCCTGAGGGGGAGGGGAAGAGGCCTCCGGCGGGGGGGGGGGGGGGGGGGGGGGGGGGGGGGGGGGGGGGGGGGGGGGGGGGGGGGGGGGGGGGGGGGGGGGGGGGGGGGGGGGGGGGGGGGGGGGGGGGGGGGGGGGGGGGGGGGGGG
>JAEWCY010000031.1 GCA_023390395.1 Pseudomonadota bacterium
AAAACTCCTGCCCCTGTCCGGGCTTAGCTGGCTGCGCCTTCTCTACCTTTATCCCTCCGGGGTGACGGACTCCCTGCTGGCGTTTCTGGCCGGCGCGGGGCGGCCGTTCGTGCCCTATTTCGACATCCCCTTCCAGCACGTGCATCCTGAAATGCTCGCGGCCATGGCCCGTCCCAAAGCGGCCGATGCGGACGCGGTGATCGCACGCGTGCGCCGGCATTTTCCGGACGCGGCCCTGCGTTCGACATTTATTGTCGGCCTGCCGGGCGAGACAAAGGCGCATTTCCAGGCGCTGCTCGATTTCGTCATGCGCACCCGGCTCATGCACGTGGGCGTTTTTCCCTACCACCGCGAGGAGGGCACGCCCGCCGCGACCATGCCCGGCCAGGTGCGCCGGGACGTGAAGGAGCGGCGCGCGGCAGCGATCATGGCCGCGCAACGGGAGATCAGCGCCGAACTGCTCGAGGCGTTCGTGGGCACGCAGCAGGAGGTGCTCGTGGACGCGGTCCATCCCGAATGGCCGGGGCTCCATGTAGGCCGAACCTGGTTCCAGGCCCCGGAAATCGACGGCGTGACCTACGTCAGCGGCCCCGGCGTCGCGCCGGGCAAAATGATCACCGCCAGCATCGAGGAAGCCAAGGAATACGACCTGGTGGCCCTGGCCTGATCCCCTGCCGGCCGTGCCCGTCCGCTCGAGGCAAGGCGTGGAGGAGAGGGATGCGGATTGTCTATTCCGGCATGTTTCTGGGCGAAGGGCTCCGACTGCTCGGCCACGAGATTCTGCCGTTGTCCCTGCGCGCCGACCTGCCCTTCGACGCCCTGGTGGCCCAGGCATGTCCCGAGCCGGACCTCGTCCTCCTGGAGCTGTGGGGCGGCTGCGTCCTGCCCGACGCCATGCAGGAAACCCGGCATCGCGTCGCCGCCTACTGCATAGACACCCCCCTCAACGCCTTCTGGATGCGGCACTTCCTCAAGCTGTGCGACGATGTCTTCGTCGACCAGCAGGCCAGCGTCGCACAGCTCGCCGCGGATGGCATCAACGCCGCATGGCTGCCTCTTTGCGCCAGCGAAGACGACTTCATGCCCTCCAGCCCAAAAGAACACTTCCTGACGTTCGTCGGCAGGGACACTCCCCAGCGCGTCAAACGCCGCAATCTGTTGCGGCTTCTCAAACGCCATCTTCCCGTCACCGTTTCCGAAACCCTCAGCCGCCATGCGATGCAGGAACTGTTCGCCCGCTCCCAGGTCGTGCTCAACGAGAATCTTTTCAGCGGGTTGACGTTGCGCGTCTTCCAGGCCCTGGCCTCGGGCTCGCTCCTGCTGACCGAGGCGGGAGGGGACGGCGTGGACGTCCATTTCCGGGACCGTGAACATCTCGTCTGTTATGAGCCGGCGAACATCCTCGACATCCTGTCCGCCATGCGCCGCAATAACGATGCATATCGGGAAATCGCCCGACGGGGGCAGGAACTGTGCCGAGCGCGGCATACCAGTCGCGCCCGTGCCCGGACCCTGCTGGAACGCATTGTCGCCGGCCCCGGGAACAACGCCCGGCCGGTGGGACTGCGACGGATAGCGGCGGCCAAGGCCCTGTATTTCCAGGCGCTGCGCCATGGCGGGTCGTTCGCCGCAGCGGTTCGTGAGTTGGCGCAATCCGCCGGAGATCGGGACGCCGACGCCCGCGACGCCGCCCATGTGCTGGGCAGCATCATGGCCAGGCGGGGCGACGACCTCGCGGCGCGACGCCACCTCGCCATGGCTTCCGAGCTGCCGGGAGCCGATGGGTTCATCGCCGCCGCCAAGCTGGCCCTCACCTTCCTGTATCACGGCGCGCCGGCCGAGGCGGCGCGCACCCTGGGCGAGGCGCTTCGGCGCTTGCCCGGGCCGGAAAGGGACTGGGAGATTCCCGCTCTCGCACGTGCCCCCAGGCCATCCCAGACGCTGTTTCTCTTCCTGGCCCGGGTGCTGCTCGCCCTGGGCCGGGTCCATGAACTGGGCCTGCTCAAGGCTGCCACCGAGCGCTATCCCGACACCGCTTTCGAATATGTCCGACTCGCCTGGGAACAGGGGCATACGGCGCCCGTGCTCGACGTTATCCTCGCCTGCGCCGCGCGCAGCGACACGGAATCCGAGATCCTGGACATCCTTGACGCCGCCATCGCGCAAGGCGTGGCGACGGACCGGCAGATTCTTGCCAGCGCGGAACTCCACACCCGACTCTACTCTCCCGATACGGCCGCAGGCATCCTCAAGGCTTTTCGCCGGTCCATGCACTGACGCGCGGCGCGTACCCCGCTAGGCAGCCTCGCCCGGCCGGTGCGGAATCTCCGGATTATTGGTGTTGTGCCTTCGCGGTCTTTCTGCTACGACCAAAAATCCTTTTCACAGGGATAGATCGTGTTGGAGGTCAACTCATGGACAAAACCCCGGAAATGAATGCCAACCCTAACTTGGACATGGAAGTCAACTTCGAGGCCGCGCTCGAAAATTACCTCAATGAGGATTTCGGCGATCTGGAAGAAGGTTCCATCACCCAGGGCGTCGTGGTGCGTATCGGCAAGGAGCACGTCCTCGTCGACGTGAACTTCAAGTCCGAAGGCCAGATTCCCGTCAATGAATTCCTTGATGCCGCCGGCGAACTCGAAGTGGCCGTCGGCGACCAGATCGACGTCTACGTCGTCTCCAAGAACGAATCCGAAGGCACCATCTACCTGTCCCGCGAACGGGCCAAGCGGATGCAGCTTTTTGATAAGCTCGAGGAAATTCAGGAAAAGAATGACGTCATCACCGGTCGGATCGTGCGCCGCATCAAAGGCGGCTACACCGTCGACCTGGGCGGCGTCGAAGCCTTCCTGCCCGGCTCCCACGTCGATCTGCGGCCCGTGCCTGACATGGATGCCCTGGTCGGCCAGGAGTTCGAATTCCGCGTGCTCAAGATCAACCGCCGCCGCAGCAACGTCATCGTCTCCCGGCGGGTGCTGCTCGAAGAGCGGCGCGATTCCATGCGCAAGGACCTGCTCAAGACCCTCGAAGAGGGCCAGGTCGTCACCGGCCGCGTGAAAAACATCACCGAGTACGGCGTGTTCGTCGACCTCGGCGGCCTCGACGGCCTGATGCACATCACCGACATGTCCTGGAAGCGCATCAAGCATCCCAAGGAGCTCGTGCACCTGGGCGACGAACTGGAGCTCAAGGTCCTGTCTTTCGACCAGGAGAAGCAGAAGGTTTCGCTGGGCATGAAACAGCTCGTGTCCGATCCCTGGGAGAACATCGCCGGCAAGTACCCCGAGGGCACGCGCCTGGCCGGCAAGGTCACCAACCTGGTCGACTACGGCGCCTTCGTCGAGCTCGAGCCCGGCGTCGAAGGCCTGGTCCACATCTCCGAGATGTCCTGGACCAGAAAGCTGCGTCACCCGAGCCAGATGGTCCACGTCGGCGACGAAGTCGAGGTGGTGGTGCTCTCCGTCGATCCGGAGAAAAAGCGCATCTCGCTCGGCATGAAGCAGGTGCGGCCCAACCCCTGGGACATCGTGGCCGAGAAGTACCCCGAAGGCACCATCCTTGAGGGTTCGGTGAAAAACATCACCGAATTCGGCATCTTCATCGGCATCGAGGACGGCATCGACGGCCTGATCCACGTCTCCGACATCTCCTGGACCAAAAAGGTCCGCCATCCCGGCGAGATGTTCAAGAGCGGCGACATCGTCATGGCCAAGGTGCTGACCGTGGACAAGGAAAACGAGAAGTTCACCCTCGGCATCAAGCAGCTCTCCGAAGATCCCTGGACCCGCGTGCCCGACACCTACCCGGTCGGCACCATGGTCAAGGGCACGGTGACCAACATCACCGACTTCGGCCTGTTCGTCGAGGTGGAGGAAGGCATCGAAGGCCTGGTCCACGTCTCGGAAATCAGCCGCAAGAAGGTCAAGACCCCGGCCGAGCTGTACAAGGAAGGGGACGAGATCGAAGCCAAGGTCATTCACGTCAGCGCCGACGAACGCCGCCTGGGCCTGTCCATCAAGTCCATCAAGGACGAAGAGGACAAGCGCAAGGCCAAGGAGTTCCGCACCGCCGGGCCGTCCGATACGGGCAGCAACCTCGGCGAGCTGCTGCGTCAGAAGTTGGAAGAGGATGCCCAGCGCTAAGTCATCCTTCGTTTCCCGCCACCCGATTCTGTTCGGGCTGGTCCTCGCCGTGGCGGCCGTGATCCTCGTTTTGGGCATCACGGCCGCCCTCGGCGTCATGGGCCACGACGCGGAAGGCGAACATCTTTTCGGCGCAACCGACGCCCGTATCGGCGTGGTGCGCATCGAAGGCCCCATCACCGACGCCGACGACGTGGTGGCCTTTATCCGCAAGCTGCGCAAGGACGCCTCCGTCAAGGGCGTGATCCTGCGCGTCAATTCCCCGGGCGGCGCGTTTGGCCCGTCCCAGGAAATGTACATGGCGGTGAAGAAGCTGCGCGCGGTCAAACCCGTGATCGCCTCCTTCTCCACCGTGGCCGCATCCGGCGGCTATTACGCCGCCTGCCCGGCCAACCGCATCTTCGCCAATCCCGGCACCATCACCGGCAGCATCGGCGTCATGACACAGTTCGCCAACGTGCGCGACCTGCTGCAAAAGCTGGGCATCGATTTCGAGTCCCTGACCACGGGCAAGCTCAAGGATGCGGGCAGCCCCTTCAAGCCGCTCACCGACGACCAGCGCGCCTACCTCAAGGGACTTATTGACGACCTCAACAAGCAGTTTTCCGGCGACGTGGCCAAGGAACGCAAGTTGAGCAAGGACGCCATCGCGGCCATTGCCGACGGCCGGGCCATGACCGGAGCCCACGCCCTGTCCCTCGGGCTTGTGGATGAGCTTGGCGGCCAGGAAGAGGCCGTGGACTATCTCAAGAAGGAAACCGGGCTCACCGGCGACGTGCCGCTGCTCAAAGGCCCCAAGAAAAAGTCCGGCCTGCTCGAAAAGCTCACGTCCTCCCTTTCCCTGCCCGATCTACGCGACATGGCCCTGCTCACCGCGCTGGCGAGCCTGACGCAAAGCCAACCTCTGCCGCAAAGCCGCTAAAACGCCCTTTCGCGTATTATGGGTGGGGCTTGTCCGGGCTACGACCTGCCGCAACGTCGCTCTCAAACGCGTCCGCCCCCGTTTCCCCGACCCTTTTCATCGCTTACGCTTTTCGCGTGACATGACGACTCCGTCATCCGGCGCGATCCTTCTCCCGCACGTCTTGACGCCGCGCGCATCCCGCTTCTAGAGTGCGCGCATCATTGCCGTTGGAGGGAGCATGCGCTGCGTCACGTTTTCCCACACTTCCGGCCCCCGCCTCGGGGTGCGTCTGGGCGATGTGCTGGTCGATCTGGCCGTTGCCGCGCCCGAGTTGCCCCGGGACATGAAATCCCTGCTGGCCCTTGGCGATGCCGGGCTCGCGCAAGCGGCCGAGGCCGCCGCCGCGGCTCCGGTTGCCGCGCAGCAGCGCTTTTCCGCCGTCCGCCTGTTGCCGCCCGTGCCCAACCCGGACAAAATCCTGTGCGTGGGTCTCAATTACATTGACCACGCCATCGAGATCGATCCGAAAAACCTGCCCGAACATCCCGTCTTTTTCGGGCGCATGGCCACGACTCTGGTGGCGCACGACGCGCCCCTGGTTCGGCCCCGCGTGTCCCAGCGGCTCGACTTCGAAGGCGAGGTGGCGGCCGTCATCGGCATCGGCGGCCGGCATATCCCTCCCGAAGCCGCCCTGGCCCATGTGGCCGGGTATGCACTGTTCAACGAAGGTTCCGTGCGCGACTACCAGTTCCGCTCCAGCCAGTGGTTTCTGGGCAAGAATTTCGACAATACGGGCGCGTTCGGCCCGGAACTGTGCACCGCCGACGAGCTCCCCCCGGGCGCGCGCGGGCTGCGCCTCTCCACCGCCGTCAACGGCGAAATCATGCAGGAAGCTTCGACCGCGGACATGCTCTTCGACGTGGCCGCCCTCGTTTCCACACTGTCCGAAGCCATGACCCTGGCGCCGGGCGATGTCATCGTCACCGGCACGCCCTCGGGCGTCGGTTTCGCCCGCACCCCGCCCGTCTTCCTCAAACCCGGGGACGTGTGCGAAATCGAGCTCGAAGGCTACGGCGTCCTGCGCAATCCCGTTGCTGATGAAGAAGGCTAAGAAATGGGGGGAAACCTTTCTGAAGAAAGGTTCTCCCCCCAGGCCCCCTTTCCAAAGACTTTTTCAATGATTGCTTTTTTCAGGAAGCAACCAATATCGTCCCTGCTGCGCAAAAAAAGACACCCTCGCCTGCTGAAAGTTTTCAGGGGGGAGAACGCGAGAGGGGGACCCTTTTTGAAAAAAGGGTCCCCCTCTCGCACAATCACCACGTTCCCAAAAACTAACGCCAGGCTTTCTTCTGGGCGGAATAGCTGAAAATTTCCCGGATGTTTTCGTTCTTGGACGTGAACGGTCCGGCAAGGGCCGCCTGCTTGGTCGGAGCTTCGCAGGTGTAGACGCGCTGCAAATAGGTGATGTGGCCCACGTACGGCGTGTGCTCGTACTGCACGCGCTTGACCTCGGCGCCCAGCGACTCCCGGATGATCACGCGATAGGTGGCCTCCCAGTGATCGCCGACCTGCCGGATCTTCTTGTGGGTGATGGTGCCCACACCGAGCTTGTCCAGTTCGTCTACCCAGTTCTTGGCATAGACGAGAAATTCGTCGCGGATATTCTGAGGCACGTCGGTATTGTTGGCGATGACGCCGGTCTTGCCGAACGAGGCGCGCATGGCGTCGTCCACAACAATGGGCGGTGTCGCGGCGGCCACGGGCGCAGGCGCAAACCTGCCCTTTTTCCCCTTCTTTCCTTTGACCGGCGTGCTTTCGTCCACACCGGGGTCCAGAACCTCGCCCTTTTTGCCGGCCTTGCGCGCGGCGGCGTCTTCCGCGACCGGGGCAGGGGCCGCCTTGGCAGGTGCTGACGCGACAACGGGTTTCGCGGATGCGGGGGGCGTCGGGGCGGCGGCGACGGGTGCGGCCGCGGCGACCGCCGTCTTGCCGGGGATATGCAGGGTCTGCCCGGCCTTGAGCTTCTTGGCATCCGAGAGGTTGTTGGCCTGCATCAACTCTTTGGACGTGATGGAAAATTTCTTGGCGATAACAGCAACGGAGTCGCCCTTTTGGACTTTGTATTCCAGCGGCTTGGGCGCTTCCACGTGCAACGTGGGCGCGGGGCCGTCGGCGGGATAGACGTTGACGCCGGCCCAGGCGGCGACGGGCAGGAAGGTGAGGACGAAGGCGAGGGTGATGCGGGTTTTGGCGCTTGGCATCCGTTTGCTCCGTGCAAAATACAAGGCCAGACGCCCCGAAGGGCGTCTGGCCAAGGAGACGGGTTACGTCTCGCTTACATATTCTTGAACTTGATCACGCACCGGCGGTTCAGGGCGCGGCCCTGAGCGGTCTTGTTGGTGGCGACCGGATCGGACTCGCCGTAGCTGATGGTGTCGATACGGCTGGAGTCGATGCCCTTCTTCACGAAGAAGGCCTTGACGGAGTCAGCGCGACGCTGGCCCAGCTTCATGTTGTACTGAGCGGAGCCGATGCTGTCGGTGTGACCTTCGAGGATCACCTTGGTGTTGGGCTTGGACTTGATGATGGCGGTGCCTTCCTCGAGGACGGGCACGAATTCCGGCTTGATGTTGTACTTGTCGAAATCGAAGTAGATGCTGCGGAAGACCACGACTTCATCTTCGATCCACTCGTACAGGGCGCACTCGAGGAAGCGCTCGCGGGCGGCTTCGTTACGAAGCAGCTCTTCGCCGAGCTCGATGCAGTTGCACTTGCCCATGGCGGCGATGGCCTTCAGCACCTGCTGGCCATGCTTGCTGTCGGACAGGTCGACGATGTAGAAGCACAGGTTGTCGCCGTACTTCGCCTTCAGGGACTGGGCGACCGCGACGGGGTCGACGCCGCAGTTGGAGTCGCCGTCAGAGAAGATGAACACGCCGGTCTTGCCGGACAGGGTGGAGATGGGCAGCTTGTCCAGATCTTCCAGGCCCTTGCCCATCGGGGTCATGCGGCCGTAGACGCTGTAGTCCGTCTGGATCTTTTCGATGGCGGCAGCCATGGTGGCCTGGCTGTAGGGAGCCATCGGGGCGTACTCCTTGTAAGGAGCGAAGGTGTACAGGCCGGCCTTGTAGCCGAGCTCGGGGGTCATCTTGTTCAGCTCACGGGCCAGGGATTTGGCCATCATGATCTTGGAGACGCCACCGAACTGCACGTAGCGCTGACCCTTGTACGAGAAAGCCATGGAGCTCGAATGGTCGATGAAGTAAATGAAGTTGTCGACCTTCGGCACCTGCTTCTTCGCCATGGCCGGGCCGCTGAAGCCCAGCAGCAGGGCGACCACAGCCACCAGCAACACTTGAAGTTTCTTGTTCATAACTCCCTCCTCGGAGCAGTGAATGGATTCACCCTTGCCAAAAAAACACCCTCTTCAATCGTCAACGGGCCGGCCGCCCCCACATGGGAGAAGACGACCCACCTCGCAAAAAAACGCCCGAAATCATTAGCGAAAGCAAGCGTTTCCGCGAGGTCCCTCTGTTCTCCGGTTAAAGATATAGTGCTTTTTGCAAGCAAGCGCAAGTGGATGCGCCTGTTCTCCCCTGCCAACCCGGTCGGGACCCTTGACCGGACACGGGGCCACTCTAGCAAAATTCTCCCGAATGTGTAGAAAAAAAATGTCCGCGCCAAAACGCGCCGCGGCATTGAAAAAAACCAGGAGTCACAATGGGAAGCAAATACGGGTTCACGGTCCTTCGCGACGAGGACCTCGTCGAATACGCCGCCAGGGCCGTGCTGAGCCGCCACGACCGCACCGGGGCGCAAGTCCTCTCGCTGAGCCTCGACGACGCCAACAAGGTCTTCGGGGTGGCCTTTCGCACCCCGCCCGCCAACTCCACCGGCGTGCCCCACATCCTGGAGCATTCCGTGCTCTGCGGCTCGCGCAAGTACCCGGTCAAGGAGCCCTTCGTCGAGCTGCTCAAGGGTTCGCTGCAGACCTTCCTCAACGCCTTCACCTACCCGGACAAGACCTGCTACCCCGTGGCCTCGGCCAACCTCCGGGATTTCTACAACCTGGTCGACGTCTACCTCGACGCCGTTTTTTTCCCGCGCATCCCGCCGCACATCTTCAAGCAGGAGGGCTGGCACTTCGAATTCACCGACGCCGGCGAACTCATCCGCAGCGGCGTGGTCTTCAACGAAATGAAAGGCGTCTACTCCTCGCCCGATTCCGTGCTCGGCGAGTTCTCCCAGCGCCTGCTCTTCCCGGACACCGCCTACGGCCTGGACTCCGGCGGCGACCCCAAGGTCATCCCGGCCCTCACCTACGAGGAGTTCGAGGCCTTCCACGAAACCTACTACCACCCCTCCAACGCCCGGGCCTTTTTCTCCGGCGACGACGACCCGGACGAGCGCCTGCGCATCCTCGGCGACTATTTCGACCGCTTCGACGCCCGGCCCGTGGATTCGCACGTCGCGCTCCAAAAGCCCTTCCAGGCCCCGGCAGCGAAGGAGATGCCTTACGCCGCCGCCCCGGGCCAGGCTGAGCGCGCCTTCGTCACCGTCAACTGGCTGCTCCCGGACACCGCCGATCAGGACCGGGCGCTGGTCTTCGACGTGCTCGAGCACGTGCTGATCGGCCTGCCCACCTCGCCCCTGCGCAAGGCCCTCCTTGACAGCGGCCTGGGCGAGGACCTGGCCGGTGGGGGCCTGGAGACCGAGCTGCGCCAGATGTTTTTTTCCGTGGGCTTAAAAGGCATCAAGCCCGGCACCTCGGCCGACGTCGAGCGCGTCATAAGCGGCGCGCTGACCTGGCTGGCCGATTCGGGCCTGCCCGCCGACGCCGTGGAGGCCGGGGTCAACGCCCTGGAATTCGCGCTTCGCGAGAACAACACCGGCGCCTTCCCGCGCGGGCTGTCCATGATGCTGCGCTCGCTCACCACCTGGCTCCACGACGGCGACCCCCTGGCCCCGTTGCGCTTTTCCGGGCCCCTGGCCCGCCTCAAGGAGCGCCTGGCCGCCGGCGAGCGGGTCCTGGAAGAAGCCATCCAGACCTGGCTCCTCGACAACCCCCACCGGGTGACATTGGTGCTGACCCCGGACACCGAACTCGACGCCAAACGCCTGGCCGAGGAGAAAAAGGAGCTGGCCGACATCGCCGCCGGCCTCGACGAGGCCGCCCGCCAGGCCGTCGTCGAGGGCCAGGAGGAACTGCGCCGCCTCCAGGAAACCCCGGATTCCCCCGAGGACCTGGCCAAGATCCCCAGCCTTTCCCTCAAGGACCTGCCCGGGTCCGAGACGCCCATTCCCCAGCGGGCCTACGACCGGGGCCAGGCCGCGCTCTACGTCCATCCCCTGGAAACGGCCGGCATCGCCTACCTCGACCTGGCCTTTCCCCTGGCCGGCGTGCCGGACGACCTCGTCCCCCTGCTGCCGCTCTTCGGCCGGGCCCTCCTGGAACTCGGCACGGACAAAAGCGACGCCATCACGCTGACCCGGCGCATCGCCGCCAAGACCGGCGGCATCTCCCGCGAGGCCCTGGTCGCCTCCCGCTACGGCGACGGCCCGGACGACGCGGCGGCGAGACTCGTCCTTCGCGGCAAGGCCACCGTGGAAAAGACCGAGGAATTCCTCGACATCCTGCGCGAGATCATCGGCGGCACGGATTTCGGCAACAAGGAGCGCTTTGCCCAGATGGCCCTGGAAGCCCGCTCCCGCCTGGAACGCCGCCTGGCCCCGGCCGGCCACGCCACGGCAGGAGCCAGGCTGCGCGCCCGCTACACCCTGGCCGGCAACCTGGCCGAACGCCTGCGCGGCATCGCCCAGCTCGAATACCTGCGCGGCCTGACCGCCCGCATCGAGGCGGACTACGACGGCGTGCGCCGCGACCTGGAAACCCTGCGCGACGTGGCGCTGACGAAAAACAACGCCGTGGTGGGGCTGACCGCCTCGCCGGCCGACCTGGACGGCCTGGAAACCGCCGTGGCCGGGCTCCTGGACGACCTGCCCGACGCCACGCCCCGGCCGCAAGCCTGGACGCGCCTGGCCGTGCCCGCCAACGAAGGCGTGCCCATCCCGGCCCAGGTGCACTACGTGGGCGTGGGCCTGGACCTGAACGGCACGGGCTGGCGCTTCGACGGGGCCGACCTCGTGGCCGCCCGCTACCTGCGCATGGCCTACCTCTGGGAGCGCGTGCGCGTGCGCGGCGGAGCCTACGGCGCGTTCTGCTCCCTGGACCGCATCGCCGGACAGGCCGTGTTCGTCTCCTACCGCGACCCCAACACCGAGGCCACCATCGAAGCCTTCCGCGCCGCCGGCCGATACCTCATGGACGCCGACCTCCACGACGACGAAATGACCCGGGCCGTGGTCGGGGCCATCGGCGACATAGACAGCCACATGCTGCCCGACGCCAAGGGCCACGTGGCCATGGTGCGCCGGCTCGTGGGCGAAACGCCCGAGATCCGGGCCACCACCCGCGCCCAGGTCCTCGGCGCGACCAAAGCCCGGTTCCGCGAATTCGGCCAGGCCCTGGCCAAGGCCGCCGAAACCCCGGCCATCGTCGTCCTCGGCCCGGCCTCGTCCCTGGACGCGCTCACCGTCCCGGACATGACCCGCACCGACGTGCTGTAGCTGTAGCTGTAGCGGGGCTTTGCCCCGAACCCCACCGGGGGGCATGATGCCCCCCGGACCCCCTCGCCGGCGTGGTTTGACGGGGGTGGCTGCGGTCACCGATACGGTTGCCGTTGGCGGACCGAAGATGGGGGCGGAATTTCATCTGCCGATGCCGCCGCTGACGCGGCAGGCTCGGC
>JAEWCY010000231.1 GCA_023390395.1 Pseudomonadota bacterium
GTCGACCGCTTCATGTCCGAGGCCCGGGCCATCACCAACCTGATCGGCAACGGCATCGCCACCATCGTCGTGGCCAAGTGGGAAAACGCCCTGGACGAGCGCAAGCTCGCCGCGGTGCTCGCCGGCAGCGACGACGAATACGCCGACGATCCCGAAGACATGTTGATTCTTGAAGAGTCCGCGGAAACTGCTACTGTCGCCGCCACCACCAAACCCTAACCGGACGGAGGGGAAACGATGTCCGTACCCAGCACGGCGACCCACGAGGGCCTGCCCGTCGGCAAGCTCTCTGCCTACTTCGACTGGCTGCAGATGCTGACCGGCGCTGCGCTCATCCTTTTTATGTGGTGCCACCTGATCCTGGTCTCGAGCATCCTGCTCGGACCCGGGGTCATGAACGCCCTGGCCTGGTTCTTCGAGGTCACCTACATGGCCCAGGTCGGCGGTCCGCTGATCTTCCTGGCCTTCCTGCTCCACTTCGTCCTGGCCGCGCGCAAGATACCCTTCGCCACCGGCCAGCAGCGCCTGATGCTTTCCAACGCCAAGCGCATGCGCCACACCGACACCTGGCTGTGGGTGATCCAGGCGACCACGGCCATGGGCATCCTCATCATGGGCGGCATCCACATGTGGGTGGTGCTGACCAACCTGCCCATCACCGCCGAGAAGTCCGCCGCCCGCATCCAGACCGGCTTCTGGTTCGTCTTCTACCTGTTCCTTTTGCCCATGGTCGAACTGCACGTGGGCATCGGCTTCTACCGCATCCTGGTCAAATGGGGCTTCCTCGACCGCCCGGGCCGCTGGGTCATCAAGAAGAAGGAGAACCTGCTCACCGGGATCTTCATCGCCATCGGCCTGCTGTCGCTTCTGCGCTACTACTTCCTGCCGCTCAAATAAGGACGCCAGACCATGAACATCATTCAGACCGATCTGCTGTGCGTCGGCGCCGGCCTGGCCGGCGAACGCGTGGCCATCGAAGCGGCGGACAACGGGTTCTCCGTCATCTGCCTGTCCATCGTCCCGGCCCGTCGTTCCCACTCCTCCGCCGCCCAGGGCGGCATGCAGGCGGCGCTCGGCAACTCGGCCATGGGCGAGGGGGACTCCCCCGACGTCCACTTCGCCGACACCGTCAAGGGCTCGGACTGGGGCTGCGACCAGGAGGTCGCCCGCCTGTTCGTCGACGCCGCGCCCGTCGCCATGCGCCAGATGGCCTTCTGGGGCGTGCCCTGGAACCGCGTCGTGCCCGGCGAACAGACCTACTACAAGGGCGGCAAGCCCTTCACCGCCTTCGAGAAGCCCGAGAACGAAGGACTCATCCACTCGCGCAACTTCGGCGGCACGGCCAAGTGGCGCACCTGCTACACCTCCGACGGCACCGGCCACTGCGTGCTCTACACCCTGGACAACCGCGCCGCCCAGATGGGCGTCTCCGTCGTGGACAAGGTCGAGGCCATCGCGCTCATTCACGACGGCTCTGCCTGCATGGGGGCCATCGCCCGCGACCTCAAGACCGGCGAGCTCACCGCCTACCTGGCCCGGGCCACGCTCGTCGCCACCGGCGGCTTCGGCCGCATCTACCGCGAGTCCACCAACGCCGTGATCTGCGACGGCGGCGGGCTCATCACCGCCCTCGACACCGGCGTGGTGCCCCTTGGCAACATGGAGGCCGTGCAGTTCCACCCGACCGGCATCGTGCCGACCGACATCCTGGTCACCGAAGGCTGCCGCGGCGACGGCGGAACGCTCCTCGACAAGAACGAATACCGCTTCATGCCCGACTACGAGCCGGAAAAGGCCGAGCTGGCCTCCCGCGACGTGGTCAGCCGCCGCATGACCGAACACATGCGAAAGGGCCTCGGCGTGCCCTCCCCCTACGGCGACCACCTCTGGCTCGACATCCGCCACCTCGGCGAACACCACATCCGCACCAAGCTGCGCGAGGTGGACGAGATCTGCCAGTCGTTTCTCGGCGTGGACCCGGTGCACCAGCTCATCCCGGTGCGCCCCACCCAGCACTACTCCATGGGCGGCGTGCGCACCAACAAGGACGGCGCGGCCTACGGCCTGCGGGGCCTCTTCTCCGCCGGCGAGGCCTCGTGCTGGGACATGCACGGCTTCAACCGCCTGGGCGGCAACTCCCTGGCCGAGACCGTGGTCGCCGGCATGATCGTCGGCGGCAAGGTGGTGGAGTTCCTCAAGGGCACGGACACCACCTTCTCCACGGCCGCCATCCGCGACGCCATGCACAAGCAGGAGGCCCGCATCGCGGACCTCGTCTCTTGCAAAAACGGCAGCGAGAACCCCTACACCGTGCGCAACGCCATGTTCGACTCCATCATGAAGGGGGCCGGCATCTTCCGCAACGGCAAGGACCTGGAGAAGTGCGTGTCCGAACTCCAGGAGATCCTGGGCCGCGCCCGCAAGGTGGGGCTGCGCTCCAGCGGCAAGGGGGCCAACCCCGAGCTCACCATGGCGCTCAAGATCGAAGGCATGGTCAAGCTGGCCCTGTGCGTGGCCTACGGGGCGCTGCAGCGCACCGAATCGCGCGGCGCGCACACCCGCGAGGACTTCCCCGCGCGCAACGACCGCGACTGGCTCACCCGCACCCTGGCCACCTGGGCCCCGGGCGCGGACCTGCCCACCCTCAACTACGAACCGGCCACCCAGGTCTTCGAGATGCCCCCCGGCGACCGCGGCTACGGCGGCGGCAAGATCATCCCCATGGATGCGCCGAAGGCGTAGGAAGAAAGATGCCTCCGGCGGCCAGGAGGGGGTGACCCCCTCCTGGACCTCCCCGATGGGGGGAGGGAATGCACCGCGTGACGCATGCGTAAGGAGAAATACGATGGGCAGAACGTTGACGTTCAACATATTCCGGTACAACCCGGCGGACCCGGCCTCGTCGCCGCACATGGACCGCTTCACCCTGGACGAGACCGAGCGCATGACGCTCTTCATCGCCCTCAACAGGATTCGCGAGGAGCTCGACCCGAGCCTCATGTTCGACTTCTGCTGCCGCGCCGGCATCTGCGGCGCCTGCGCCATGGTCATAAACGGCCGCCCGGGCCTGGCCTGCCACACCAAGACCAAGGACCTGCCGGACGAGATCACCTTGATGCCCCTGCCGGTCTTCAAGCTGGTGGGCGACCTGTCGGTCGACACCGGCACCTGGTTTCGGGGCATGTACCAGAAGGTCGAATCCTGGGTGCACACCGACAAGGTCTTCGACCCCAAGGCCCAGGAAGAACGCATGGACAACGCCCTGGCCGAGCAGATCTACGAGCTCGACCGCTGCATCGAGTGCGGCTGCTGCGTGGCCGCCTGCGGCACGGCCATCATGCGCGAGGACTTCCTCGGCGCGGTGGCGCTCAACCGCCTGGCCCGGTTCATCCTGGACCCGCGCGATATGCGTACCGAGAAGGAGTACTTCGAGGTGGTCGGCACGGACGAGGGCATCTTCGGCTGCATGGGGCTTCTCGCCTGCGAGGACGTCTGCCCCAAGGAGATTCCGCTGCAGGAACAGCTCGGCAAGCTGCGCCGCAAGATGGCCCTGGCCGCCGTCAAGAACATCCTGCCCAAGTTCCTCAAAAAGGACTTCTAGCATGAAGACGATCCAGGCATCCGACATTCTGGAGGCCGTGGCCGGCATGTGCATCGCCGCCAACCACGAGCTGCCCGCCGACGTCCAGGCCGCCTTCGAGGCCTGCCACGCCGCCGAGGAAGCCCCGGCGGCCAAGGAGATCTTCCGCCAGCTCCTGGAGAACTCCGAGCTCTCCCGCACCACCAACCTGCCGCTTTGCCAGGACACGGGACTTGGCGTCTTCTTCGTCGAGGTCGGCGAGGACGTGAAGGTGGAAGGCGGCAGCCTGCGCCAGGCCATCAACGACGGCATGATAAAAGGGTACAAGGACGGCTACCTGCGCAAGTCCTCCTGCGACCCCTTCAGCCGCAAGAACACCGGCGACAACTCCCCGGCCATCATCCACTTCGATGTCGTGCCCGGGGACGCGCTCAAGATCTGCATGATGGCCAAGGGCGGCGGTTCCGAGAACATGTCCCGCGTCACCATGCTGGCCCCGGCCCAGGGCTGGAAGGGCATCAAGGAGTTCGTCGTGGGAAGGGTGGCCGAGGCCGGCCCCAACCCCTGCCCGCCGACCATCGTCGGCGTGGGCATCGGCGGCAACTTCGAGCTGGCGGCCATCAACTCCAAAAAGGCCCTCATGCGCGCCCTCGACGACCGGCATCCCGATCCGGAAATCGCTAAGCTCGAGGACGAGCTGATCGAAGCCATCAACAACCTCGGCATCGGGCCCATGGGCCTTGGCGGCAAGACCACGAGCCTTGGCGTCAAGATCGCGGTCGCACCCTGCCACCTGGCCAGCCTGCCGCTGGCCGTCAACATCCAGTGCCACAGCGCCCGCCACAAGGAGGTCGTCTTCTAATGGCCGAACACCACCTGACCACCCCGCTTTCCGACGCGGACGTGGAGCGGCTCAAGACCGGCGACGTGGTCTTTGTCAGCGGCCACATCTACACCGCCCGCGACGCCGCCCACAAACGGCTCGTGGAGACCCTTGACGCCGGAAAGCCGCTGCCCTTTGACCTGAAAGGCGCGCTCATCTACTATGTCGGGCCTTCCCCCGCGCCTCCGGGTCGTCCCATCGGCGCGGCCGGACCCACCACCAGCTACCGCATGGACACCTACGCCCCCAGGCTCCATTCCCTGGGGCTCAAGGGCTCCATCGGCAAGGGCAAGCGCAACGACGAGGTCAAGGCGGCGCTGCGCGAGTTCAAGGCGGTGTATCTGGGGGCCACGGGCGGCGCCGGCGCACTGCTGTCCCAACGCATCACCGACGCCAAGGTCATCGCCTACGAGGACCTGGGCCCCGAGGCCATACGGGAGTTGACGGTCAAGGACTTCCCGCTCCTGGTCATCAACGACTGCCACGGCGGGGAGCTGTACGTGAAGCCCAACCTCGGTTAGCCGCGCCCCGAGGGCGCGCCGGAGCACACATGCCAAGCCGCATCCTGCGCAAACGAAGGCTCATACCGGGCCAGACCACGGAGCTGGTCATCGAAGCCCCGCACATCGCCGCCAAGGCGAAGCCGGGCAACTTCGTGATCCTGCGGGTCTGGGAAGACGGGGAACGCATTCCCCTGACCATCGCCGACGCCGATCCCGAAGCCGGCTCCATCACCCTGGTGTACCTCATCATGGGCAAGACCACCGCCCATCTGGACACCCTGGAAGCCGGCGACGACATCCACGACCTGTGCGGGCCGCTGGGTCGTCCCACCGAGATCCACAAGCTCGCGGGGCCCGTCATCTGCGTCGGCGGCGGCACCGGGATCGCCGCCATGCACCACATCGCCAAGGGCCATCACCTGGCCGGCAACCATGTGGTGACCATCATCGGCGCGCGTTGCGAGGATCTGCTGCTGTTTCGCGACGAACTGTGCTCCTTCTGTCCCGAGGTCCTCATCAGCACCAACGACGGCAGCTGCGGCCGCCAGGGGTTCGTCACGGACCTGCTGGTCGAGCGGCTGACGGAGGACAAGACCGTGGCCGAAGTGGTGGCCATCGGCCCCGTGCCCATGATGCGGGCCGTGGCCGAGGCCACCAAACCCTTCGGCGTCAAGACCACGGTCAGCCTCAACTCGATCATGGTCGACGGCATCGGCATGTGCGGCGCCTGCCGGGTCACCGTGGGCGGCGAGACCCGCTTCGCCTGCGTGGACGGCCCGGAGTTCGACGGGCACTTGGTGGACTTCGCCGGCCTGGCGGCGCGGCTCACGTCCTTCAAGGAACAAGAACGCGTTTCTTACGAGGAGTTCAAGAAAAGCCATGTCTGCCAATGCTCCAAGTAAGAAAGCCAAGGCCCCCCGCACCGCCATGCCCGAACAGGACCCCCGGGTCCGGGCGCGCAACTTCGAAGAGGTCGCCCTCGGCTACACCGAGGCGATGGCCCTGGCCGAAGCGGCGCGCTGCCTGCAATGCAAGAAGCCGGCCTGCCGCAAGGGCTGTCCGGTGGAGATCGACATCCCGAGCTTCATCAAGCAGGTCGCGGCCCGGGACCACGACGCCGCCTACGCCGTGCTGCGCGAGACCAACTCCCTGCCGGCCGTGTGCGGCCGCGTCTGCCCCCAGGAGACCCAGTGCGAGGGCTCGTGCATCGTGGGCAAGAAGGGCGAACCTGTGGCCATCGGCCGCCTGGAGCGGTTCGTGGCCGACACGTTCCTCGCCAAGTCCGCCTGCGAGACGGTCACCGGCGGCCCGGCCTGCGCCATGGCCCGCGACGACCTGAAGGTGGCCTGCATCGGCTCGGGCCCATCGAGCCTCACCTGCGCCGGTTACCTGGCCGCCCGGGGCATCCCGGTCACGGTCTTCGAAGCCCTGCACGAGGTGGGCGGCGTGCTGGTCTACGGCATCCCGGAATTCCGGCTGCCCAAGGCCGTGGTGCGCCAGGAAGTCGAGGCCATGAAGGCCCTGGGGGTGGAATTTCGCCCCAACTGGGTCGGCGGCAAGACCATCACCGTGCCGGAACTGCTGGAATCGGGCTACGATGCCGTCTTCATCGGCGTCGGGGCCGGGCTGCCCCGCTTTCTGGGCATCCCCGGCGAGAACCTCATCGGCGTGTTCTCGGCCAACGAGTACCTCACGCGCGTCAACCTCGGCCGGGCCTACAAGTTCCCGGCCACGGACACCCCGACCTTCCCGGCCAAACATGTCGTCGTCTTCGGCGGCGGCAACGTGGCCATGGACTCGGCCCGCACGGCCATGCGCCTGGGAGCCGAGAAGGTGTCGCTGGCCTACCGGCGCACGGAAAACGAGATGCCCTGCCGGCTGGAGGAACTCCACCACGCCAAGGAGGAAGGGCTCGAGATATTGTGCTTAAACGCCCCCCTGGAATTCATCGGGGACGAGAACGGTCGGCTTAGGCAGATCGCCATGCAGCGCATGATGCTCGGCGAGCCCGACGAATCCGGGCGCTGCGCCCCGGTGGCCTGCCAGGGCGACACCTGCGTGCTTGAGGCCGACATGGCCATCGTGGCCGTCGGCACCGGGGCCAACCCGCTCATCAGCCAGACCACGCCGGGCCTTTCCACCTACCGCCGGGGCTACATCGTCGCCGATGCCGCCACCGGCGAAACCTCGATCCGCAACGTCTTCGCCGGCGGCGACATCGTCACCGGCGCGGCCACGGTCATTTCGGCCATGGGCGCAGGCCGCCGCGCGGCCAAGGCCATCGCCGAACGCCTGCTCGGGGCGGCCGCGGCCGATCCGCCACAGGCCGAACCGGCGGACGATTCCGCCGATACGTAGCACCACCCAACACGAGGAGACCACACATGGCCCTTTTCACCAAGGAAGAAGCGCTCAAGTACCATTCCGTCTGGCGCACCGGCAAAATCGAGACTGTGCCCATCAAGCCCTGCCGCAACCAGAAGGACCTCTCCCTGGCCTATTCCCCGGGCGTGGCCCAGGCCTGCCTGGAAATCGCCGCCGATCCGGAGAACGTGTGGAAATACACCAACCGGGGCAACCTGGTGGCCGTGGTCTCCAACGGCACGGCCGTGCTCGGCCTCGGCAACATCGGCCCCAAGGCCGGCAAGCCGGTCATGGAAGGCAAGGGCGTGCTGTTTAAGATCTTCGCCGACATCGACGTCTACGACATCAACCTGGACACCAAGGATCCCGAGAAGATCATCGAGACGGTCAAACTCCTCGAGCCCACCTTCGGGGCCATCAACCTGGAAGACATCCGGGCTCCCGAGTGCTTCGAGATCGAGCAGCGCCTGATCGAAATGATGGACATCCCGGTCTTCCACGACGACCAGCACGGCACGGCCATCATCTCCGGCGCGGGCATCCTCAACGCCGTGGAGATCACCGGCAAGAAGATCGAAGACCTGAAAATCGTGGTCTCCGGCGCGGGCGCGGCCGCCATCGCCTGCTCCAAGTTCTACGTCGCCCTGGGCGTGGACCCGGCCAACATCGCCATGTTCGACTCCAAGGGCCACATCAACACGTCCCGCACCGGCCTGCATCCGACCAAGGCCCAGTTCGCCCAGAAGCACGCCTACGCCAACCTGGGCGAGGCCTTCAAGGGCGCGGACGTGTTTCTGGGCCTGTCCAAAAAGGGCCTGGTCTCCCAGGATATGGTCAAGGCCATGGCCAAGCATCCGATCATCTTCGCCATGGCCAACCCCGATCCGGAGATCGGCTATTACGAGGCCAAGGAAGCCCGTCCCGACGCCATCATGGGCACGGGCCGCTCGGACTTCCCCAACCAGATCAACAACGTCTCCGGTTTCCCGTTCATCTTCCGCGGCGCGCTGGACGTGGGCTCGAAAAAGATCAACGAGGCCATGAAGCTGGCCGCGGCCAAGTCCCTGGCCGCCCTGGCCAAGGAGCCCGTGCCCTCCGAGGTCATGGACATGTACGGGGAAAAGGACGTCAAGTTCGGCATCGACTACATCATCCCCAAGGCGCTGGACTTCCGCATGCTGGAATGGGAAGCCCCGGCCGTGGCCAAGGCCGCCATGGACACCGGCGTGGCCAAAAAGACCATCGACCTGGAACAGTACAAAAAGGACCTGCGCGCCCGCATCGACGCGT
>JAEWCY010000258.1 GCA_023390395.1 Pseudomonadota bacterium
CGGCCGCCCTGGGGGCCGGCCGGAGGTCCGGAACGCCGCTGGGGCGGACGGGGGGCGTCCTGGGCCGGGCGCTCCTCGGCCTTGGGGCCGGGCTGGCCCTCGGCCAGGGGGGCGCGGGCCTCGGCCGCGGCGCTCCACTCCTCCACGGTCAGTTCGTGCTCCTCGCCGGCCTCGTCGAGGACGGTGACGGTCTCGCGAAAAAGATTGGTGCGCAGCACCTTGACCAGTCCCAGGGAAGTCGAGAACTTCTTGCCGACCCGGGGGCACTTCTTCTGGAACTGCTCGTAGTTCTCCTGCTCGAAGGACAGGCAGCACAAAAGCCGGCCGCAGATGCCGGAGATCTTGGTGGGATTGAGGAACAGGTTCTGTTCCTTGGCCATCTTGATGGTCACCGGCGCGAACTTGCGCATGAACCGGCGGCAGCAGCACATCTGGCCGCAGTTGCCGATGGCGCCGAGCATCTGGGTCTCGTGGCGCACGCCGATCTGGCGCAGTTCGATGCGGGTGTGGTAGGCCTTGACCAGGTCCTTGACCAGCTCGCGGAAGTCGATGCGGCCCGGGGCGGTGAAGTAGAAGACGATCTTGCCCCGATCGTGGAGCACCTCCACGTCCACGAGCTTCATTTCCAGGTTCCGCGATTCGATGCACTTGCGGCAGTAGGTGTGGGCCTCGCGGGCCAGGGCGTCGTTTTCGCGCTGGATATCCAGGTCTTCCGGGGTAGGCAGCCGAAAGATGGGTTTGATTTCCTGTTCGGCCGCCTCGGGCGGGGGCATGTCGGCGAGCACGGTCACCTTGCCCATGCCGAGTCCCTGCTCGGTCTGGACGAGGACGCTGTCGCCAAGCTCCACGACGAAGGGTCCGGAGTCGAAATAATAGACTTGTCCGTGGTCACGGAACTTGATGCCGAGGATATGGCTCATGCGCGCCCTATGGGTACGCCGCGCGGCGCGGCGGTTATGTTCTGCAAGCGGGAAAACATACGTCATTTGTCCCCGGACGGCAAATGGCGCGTCGGGGTTTCCAAATTTTTTTCACGGAAACGAGTTGACAACCCCCACCCATCCGCGTAGACCGCTTCTTCGCCGCGCATGAGCGTCGCACGGGCCATTAGCTCAATTGGTAGAGCAGCGGACTCTTAATCCGTTGGTTCAAGGTTCGAGTCCTTGATGGCCCACCAGAAAGTTCAAGGGGTTAGTCCAAAAGGCTAGCCCCTTTTTTTTGGCGCCACCTCCTTTGGCGCCACAGAGGCACCACTTTTTGTTGCCTGTACAGTAAGGAATGAGAACTTCATCCTCGGTTTAAGAAAAGAGCCGCCCCGCGAAGGACGGCCCTACCATTCCCCTACGAGCCCGAGCAAACTGTGCATTTCAATCCACGCCCCCGCGCAGGGGGCGACGGTTCCGCACGCCCATGATCCACGCGCCTGTGTAGTTTCAGTCCACGTCCCCGCGAGGGGGCGACCTCCCTTGGCATGTTTTTATCGGACAGCGCATTCAGCCTTTTCGCGCGATTGAGGCAGGCCTTGAGGAGCGCCGCACGCAGGGAGGTGACTTCCTGATCGGCGCGGATACGGGCGATGCCCCGCGTATACAGGCTGTTGGGATACGGTGAGCCGGTGATGACGGCGCACATGGGTTCGCCGCCCAATGCGGGAGGGATGTTCCCGGTTTGCCGCCTGTCTCGCCGCCTTCACGCACGCCTTGACTCTTTTTTTATGCCTCGCCCCATAAAACTTACACTATTTTTACACCCTGCTTGGTATGGAACGCCAAAAGGCGTTGCGTCCCGCCGGACGCCCGGGCAGGCGCTCTTCGCCGTCCGGTTTCGCCATGGAGCATGTCATGCGCACGGACAGAAACATCGTCGGCAACGTCATCTGGATGGCCGTCGGCGCGGCCGTTTTGTTCGCCATCCTGGCCGGAATCGGCTTCCTGCAGCCACGCAGCCTCCCCCATGAAGACCTTTCGGTCAAAGCGGCCAAACACAAACTGGTCACCCAAATGCGGCTGGACCTGGCTCGGGAGTCCGAGGCGGAAAAAAGCGCCGTGATGGCGGAAGACGATCAAGAATCCGTAGAGTTCGCCAACGAGGCCAAGGCCGCGCTCGCGGATGTCGCACACGGCAGGCGGCAGTTGGAGGACTTGCTGCGCTCCTGGGGAACCGCCAGGGAAAAGGAGCTGTTCGCCGCTTTTTCCTCCTCCCTGGCCACGCTGACGAAAGTGGATGCGACGCTGTTGGAGCTGGCCGTGAAAAACAGCAACGTCAAGGCCTACGCCCTGGCATACGGCCCGGCCACCCAGGCCTTGCGCGATCTCGAAAAAAATCTTTCCGACCTGGTCATGGCCGAGGGCGGGGGACGCCAGGCGGCCAGGGCGGCTATGCTGGCCTTCGCCGCGCAGACGGGGGCGTTGCGGGTTCAAACGCTGCTTGCGCCGCACATCGCCGAAAGCAGCGACGCCGGAATGGATGCCCTGGAAGCGCAGATGCAGGCCGAGACACGCAAGATCGACAAGGCGTTCGAGGAGTTGTCCTCGCTTGGCGCCCTCAAGGCCCCGGCCGCGCTCCAGGGAGCCAAGGAAGCGTATGCGCGGTTTGCGGAGATCACGGGCCGGATACTGGCCCTGTCCCGCGAGAACACCAACGTGCGTTCCCTGGCCCTGTCCCTTGACCAGAAGCGCAAAGCCTACGCCTTGTGCGAGGCCGACCTGACCCGGCTTGAGGAGCTGCTGTCCGAACCCGGCCCGGTCACGGGGAAATTCGGCCGGGAGGGGGGAGCGGCCGCGCCCCAAACGAAGGATTAACGAAATATTTACACCCGGGCAGCGCATTTTAACACCGCTTTTACGCCGGTCGCGGTACGGTCGGGCCAAACAAACGGAGGCTCCCTCATGTCCGAAGACATCGTCTTTCTGGGTTCGATCCTCATCGCCGTGGCGGTCACCATCGCCCTGGCCGGGTATTTCGACCGGCTGCGGAGGGCCTAGCCATGGCCATCGTCAGCGCCGTCCTGGCCGCGGCCCTTTTCGTCTACCTCGTCCTGGCCCTGCTCAAACCGGAGATGTTCGAATGACCGGAAACACGCTTTTGCAGATCGTGCTTTACCTGGCCGTCCTTTTCGGCCTGGCCTGGCCCCTGGGGGCCTACATGGCCAGGGTCTACGCCGGCCGCCCCTGCGGCCTGGACCGCCTGCTCGGCCCGCTGGAGCGGCTCCTCTACCGCCTGTGCGGCCTCGACGCGGACCGGGAGATGGACTGGAAGGCCTATGTCGCCTCCCTCATGGCCTTCACGGGCTTTTCCATCCTTCTCCTCTATCTCCAGCAGCGCCTGCAGGCGGCCCTGCCCTTAAACCCCGACGGCCTGGCCGCCGTCGCGCCGGACCTCGCCCTCAACACCGCCGTGAGCTTTTCCACCAACACCAACTGGCAGGCCTACGGCGGCGAAACCACCATGAGCTACCTGACCCAGATGCTGGGGCTCACCTCCCACAACTTCCTGTCGGCCGCCGCCGGCATGGCCGTGCTGGCCGCGCTCATCAGGGGCCTTTCCCGGCGCGAGACCCGAAACCTCGGCAATTTCTGGAAGGACCTCACCCGCTCCACGCTGTACGTCCTTATGCCCCTGTCCGTGGTCCTGGCCCTGCTGCTGGTCTGGCAGGGCGTGCCGCAGACCTTCCGGGGCGCGGCCACGGCCACGCTCCTCGAACCCACGGCCTACGACAGCCCGGTCAAGGACGCCTCGGGCGCGCCGGTCCTCGACGCCGCCGGCAAACCCGAAACCGAGCCGGCGACGATGACCGAGCAGACCATCGCCCGGGGGCCGGTGGCCTCCCAGGTGGCCATCAAGCAGCTCGGCACCAACGGCGGCGGCTTTTTCAACGTCAACTCGGCCCATCCCCTGGAAAACCCGACGCCCCTGTCCAACTTCCTGGAACTGCTCGCCATTCTGCTGCTTCCCGCCGCCCTTTGCGTCACCTTCGGCATCATGGTCGGGGACGGACGCCAGGGCGCGGCCGTGCTGGCGGCCATGGCGGTCATCTTCGTCGTGCTGCTCGGGGCCTGCGTCGTGGCCGAGCAGGCCGGCAACCCGGCCCTGGCGCGGCTTGGCGCGGACCAGGCCGCGGCCGAGGGCGCGTCGGCCCAGGCCGGCGGCAACATGGAAGGCAAGGAGGTCCGGTTCGGCATCGCCGGCTCGACCCTGTGGGCCACGGCCACCACCGCCGCCTCCAACGGCTCGGTCAACTCCATGCACGACTCCTACACGCCCCTTGGCGGCCTGGTTCCCATGCTCCTCATGCAGCTCGGCGAGGTGGTCTTCGGAGGCGTCGGCTCGGGGCTTTACGGCATGCTCGTCTTCGCCGTGGTGGCCGTGTTCGTGGCCGGGCTCATGGTCGGGCGCACGCCGGAGTACCTGGGCAAGAAGATCGAGCCCTTCGAGATGAAGATGGCCTCGCTCGTGATCCTCATTCCGCCCTTCCTGGTCCTCATGGCCACGGCTTGCGCCGTGCTCGCGCCGGGGGCCAAGGCGGCAGTGGCCAATCCGGGCGTCCACGGCTTCAGCGAGATCCTCTACGCCTTCTCCTCCATGGCCAACAACAACGGCAGCGCCTTTGCCGGGCTTTCGGCCAACGCGCCGTTTTACAACCTCGTGGGCGCGGCCTGCATGTTCCTGGGCCGCTTCTGGCTGGCCGTGCCGGTCCTGGCCATCGCCGGATCGCTCGGCGCGAAACGGACCGTGCCCCAAGGGCCCGGCACCCTGCCCACCCACACGCCGCTTTTCGTGGGGCTTCTCGTGGCCGTGGTCCTGGTGGTCGGGGCGCTGACCTTCTTCCCGGCCCTGGCCCTGGGCCCCGTCGCCGAACACCTGGCCATGATCGGCCGCTGAGCCGACTTTCCAAGAGAGCATCGCCATGAGCAAAAACGTAAACGAGAAACGTCCGCTCTTCGACCCGTCGCTGGTGCGGCGGGCCATCGTGGATTCCTTCCGCAAGCTCGCGCCGCGCAACCAGCTGCGAAACCCGGTCATGTTCACGGTCTACGCCGGCTCGCTGCTGACCACGGCCCTTTTCGTCCAGGCCCTGGCCGGACATGGCGAGGCCCCGGCCTCCTTCATCCTGGCCATCGCCGTCTGGCTGTGGTTCACGGTGCTTTTCGCCAACTTCGCCGAGGCCATGGCCGAGGGGCGCGGCAAGGCGCAGGCCGATTCCCTGCGCCAGGCCCGGCGCGACATCCAGGCCAAAAGGCTCGCCTCACCGAGCCGCCAGGCGGCCGTCGAGGTCGTGCCCTCCACGAGCCTCAAAAAAGGCGAGTTCGTGCTGGTGGAAGCCGGCGACTTCGTCCCCTGCGACGGGGAGATCGTCGAGGGCGTGGCCTCGGTGGACGAGAGCGCCATCACCGGCGAATCGGCCCCGGTCATCCGCGAGGCCGGCGGCGACCGCAGCGCCGTCACCGGCGGCACGCGCCTGCTTTCCGACTGGGTGGTGGCGCGCGTGGCGGCCGAGTCGGGCGAGACCTTCCTCGACCGGATGATCGCCCTGGTGGAAGGGGCCAAGCGGCGCAAGACGCCGAACGAAATCGCGCTCGGCATCCTGCTGGCCGCCCTGACCCTGGTCTTTCTGGTCGTGTGCGCGACGCTGCTTCCCTACTCCGTCTTCGCCGTGGAGCAGGCCGGCCAGGGCGCGGCCGTGACCATCACCGTGCTGGCGGCGCTGTTCGTGTGCCTGGCCCCGACCACCATCGGCGGCCTGCTCTCGGCCATCGGCATCGCCGGCATGGACCGGCTCATCCAGGCCGGGGTCATCGCCACCTCGGGCCGGGCCGTGGAAGCGGCCGGCGACGTGGACGTGCTGCTCCTGGACAAGACCGGCACCATCACCCTGGGCAACCGCCAGGCCGACGACTTCCTGCCCCTGCCGGGCGTGGCCGAGAAGGACCTGGCCGACGTGGCCCAGCTGGCCTCCCTGGCCGACGAAACCCCGGAAGGCCGCTCCATCGTGGTGCTGGCCAAGGAGCGCTTCGGCATCCGGGGCCGGGACATGCACGCCCTGGGCGCGGCCTTCATCCCCTTCACCGCCCAGACGCGGCTGTCCGGCGTCGACCTCCCGGGCCGCACCATCCGCAAGGGAGCGCCCGACGCGGTCAGGCGCTTCGCCGCGGACCGGGGCGGCGCAGTGCCGCCCGAGGTGGACGAGCAGGTGCGCGCCATCGCCGAATCCGGGGGCACGCCCCTGCTGGTGGCCGAAAACGACCGCATTCTGGGCGCGATCTGGCTCAAGGACATCGTCAAGGGCGGCATCCGCGAGCGCTTCGCCCAGCTTCGCGCCATGGGCATCAAGACGGTCATGGTCACCGGCGACAATCCGCTGACCGCGGCGGCCATCGCCGCCGAGGCCGGGGTGGACGACTTCCTGGCCGAGGCCACGCCCGAGAACAAGCTGAGCCTGATCCGCAAGACCCAGGCCGAGGGCAGGCTCGTGGCCATGACCGGCGACGGCACCAACGACGCCCCGGCCCTGGCCCAGGCGGACGTGGGCGTGGCCATGAACTCCGGCACCCAGGCCGCCAAGGAGGCCGGGAACATGGTGGACCTGGACTCCAACCCCACCAAGCTCCTGGAGGTGGTGGCCATCGGCAAGCAGCTGCTCATGACGCGCGGGTCGCTGACCACCTTCTCCATCGCCAACGACATCGCCAAGTACTTCGCCATCATCCCGGCGGCCTTCGTCGGCATCTACCCCCAGCTCGGAGCGCTTAACGTCATGGGCCTGGCCACGCCGCGCTCGGCCATCCTGTCGGCGGTCATCTTCAACGCCCTGATCATCGTGGCGCTCATTCCGCTGGCCCTTCGCGGGGTGCGCTACCGGGCCGTGGGCGCGGCCAGGGCGCTGCGCGACAACCTGCTCGTCTACGGCCTCGGCGGCCTCGTGGTGCCGTTTGTCGGCATAAAGGCCATCGACCTCTTCCTGGTCGCCCTGGGCCTGGCCTCGTAAGGAGAAAGCCATGTTTTCCGAAGCACTGAGACAATGCCGGCCGGCGTTTTTGATGCTCGTCGTCCTGACCCTGCTGACCGGCGGCCTCTATCCCGCGGCCATGACCGGCCTGTCCGGACTCCTCTTCCCGGATCAGGCCGACGGCAGCCTCGTCCAAAGAAACGGCCAGGTCGTGGGCTCGTCCCTCATCGGCCAGCCCTTCGCCGAGGCGGCCCATTTCCAGGGCCGGCCCTCGGCCACCGCCCCCAGGCCCTACGACGCCGCGGCTTCGTCGGGCTCCAACCTCGGGCCGACCAATCCCGACTTCCTCGACGCCGCGGCCGGACGCGCCGCCGCCCTGCGGCGGGACAACGGCGACGGCCCCGTGCCCGTGGAGCTGGTCACGGCCTCGGGCAGCGGGCTCGACCCGCACATCTCCCCGGCCGCCGCCTATTACCAGGTCCCCCGGGTGGCCCGGGCCACGGGCCTGGACCCGGCCGTGGTGCGCGACCTGGTGGCGCGCCACGTCGAGGGGCGGCAACTGGGCGTCCTCGGCGAGGCGCGCGTCAACGTCCTCGCCCTGAACCTGGCTCTCGACGCCCTGGCCGGGCGGGAAAGGAAGTAGGACCGCAGACGAAGGCGCGCCGGGGCGTCGGGCGCGGGCCCGACGCCCCGGCGCGGCGTTTTCCTCTCCCCGGCCTTGCTGTATCGTCGCACGAACCCTGCCGGGTCCGCCGCGGGAACAGGGCGGTTTCCGCCGCGCCGCGACCCGGCCCGAACATCCGGAGGCTTGCCCCCATGGCCGCTGACTCCGAACGCCGCCCCGACCCGGACCGGCTCCTGGAATACGTCCAGCGCGAGGAGGACAAAAAGCGCGGCGGCCGGCTGCGCGTCTTCCTCGGCATGGCTCCGGGCGTCGGCAAGACCTATTCCATGCTCGAGGCGGCCCGCCTCAAGCAGGCCGAGGGCCTGGACGTGCTCGTGGGCGTGGTCGAGACCCACGGCCGGGCCGAGACCGAGGCCCTGCTTCAGGGCCTTGCCGTCCTGCCGCGCCGGGCCGTGGCCTACCACGGCCACGAACTGGCCGAGTTCGACCTGGACGCGGCCCTGGCCCGCCGGCCGCAGCTGCTCCTGGTGGACGAACTGGCCCACACCAACGCCCCGGGCTGCCGCCACGGCAAACGCTGGAAGGACGTGGCGGAACTGCTGGACAACGGCATCGATGTCTGGAGCACGCTCAACGTGCAGCACCTGGAGAGCCTGCGCGACGTGGTGGCGCAGATCACCGGCGTCAAGGTGCGCGAGGCCGTGCCGGACACCCTGCTCGAACAGGCCGATTCGGTGGTGCTGGTCGACCTGCCCCCCGACGACCTGCGCCAGCGCCTCAAGGAGGGCAAGGTCTACCTGCCCCGCCAGGCCGACTGGGCCTCGGCCAACTTCTTCCGCCAAGGCAACCTCATGGCCCTGCGGGAACTGGCCCTGCGGGCCACGGCCCAGCGCGCCAACACCGAGGTCCTCGTCTACCGCCACGGCCGCTCCATCCGCACCACCTGGCCCACCTCGGAGCGCATCCTGGTCTGCGTGGGGCCCTCGCCGAGCTCGGCCCGGCTGGTGCGCGCGGCCAAGCGCCTGGCCTCGGAACTCCACGCCCCCTGGCTGGCCCTGTCCATCCAGGCCGACCTGCCGCCCAAGGCCCGGGACAGCGCCCTGGGGCATCTGCGACTGGCCGAGGAGCTCGGCGCGGAAACCTTCGTCATCTCCGGCCAGAACGTGGCCGGGGAGATCGTGGCCTTCGCCCGGCAGCAAAACGTCACCCGCATCGTGGTGGGCAAGCCCGTGCGCCGCCGGCTGCGGGACTACGTCCTCGGCAGCCCCGTGGACCGGCTCATCCGGGAATCCGAGGAGATCGACGTCCACGTCATCCGGGGCGACGCCGGCGAGGCCGCGCCCGCGCCCGCCGCCAAAAGACCCCTGCCCGCGCCGCGCTGGCGGCAATACCTGGCCGCCGCGGGCGTGCTGGCCCTTTGCACCGGGCTTTGCTTCTCCATCTTCCCGGTCCTCGACCTGGCCAACCTCATCATGGTCTACATGCTCGGCGTCATGGCCACGGCCATCTGGCTGAGCCGCGGCGCGGCCGTCTTCGCCTCGGTCATGAGCGTGGTGACCTTCGACTTCTTCTTCGTGCCGCCGCGCTTCAGCTTCGCCGTGTCCGACGTGCGCCACCTCATCACCTTCCTGGTCATGTTCCTGGTGGCCATGGTCATGAGCTCCATGGCCGCCAAGCTCAAGCGCCAGGCGGACACGGCCGTGAGCGCCGGCCGGCAGAGCGCGGCCCTGGCGGCGCTGGCCCGGGAGCTGGTGGCCACGCGCGGCACGGACAACCTCCTGGCCGTGGCCAAGCGCCACCTGGAGGACGTCTTCAGGGCCGGCGTCGTCTTCCTCCTGCCCGACGCCTCGGCCGCGCTCCTGGTCAAGGCCAAGACCCCGGGCGCGCCGGCCCTGCACGGCAAGGAACTCGGCATGGCCCAGTGGGTCCTGGCCAACGGCAAGCCGGCCGGCCGGGGCACCCAGACCCTGCCCGACTCGGAGACGCTTTTCCTGCCGCTCAAGGGGGCCGGCGGCGTGGTCGGGGTGGTGGCCCTGGAGGCCGGCCGGCCCGAGGCCGACGCGCAACTGGCCTTTCCCGACCGGCAGCGGCTCCTGGAGGCCTTTCTGGCCCAGATCGCCCAGGCCCTGGAAGTGGACCGCCTGGAGGAGGCCACCCAGTCCACGCTGGTGGCCATGGAATCGGAAAAGCTCAAGGCCGGCCTGCTCTCCTCGGTGACCCACGACTTCCAGACGCCGCTGGCGGCCATTTCCGGTTCGGCGGAAGCCATCACGATGCTGGGCGACGACGCCGCGCCCGGGGCGGTGCGCGGCCTGGCCGAGAACATCCGGGGCGAGGCCGAGCGCCTCAGCCGCCTGGTCGACAACCTCCTGCGCATGGCCAGGCTCGAATCCGGCAAGTTCAAGCCCAACCTCCAGCCCGTGCCCCTGGAGGAGATCGTGGGCGCGGCCCTGTCCAGGCTCGGGCCCAGGCTGGAAGGCCGCCAGGTCCGGGTGGACCTGCCGGCCGATCTGCCGCTTGTGCGCGTGGACGAAGTGCTCATGGAGCAGCTGTGCGTCAACCTGCTGGAAAACGCGGCCAAGCACACTCCGGCCGGAACGCCGGTGACCGTCTCCGCCAAGCGCGACAAGGACCATTTGCTCCTTCGAGTGCAGGACCAGGGGGAGGGGTTGCCGCCCGAGGAGCTGGAACGCATCTTCGAGCGCTTCTACCGGGTGCGCCGGGGGACCGGGGCCGACGGCTACGGCCTGGGGCTGGCCCTGTGCCGCCTCATCGCCAAGGTGCACGGCGGCGCCGTCACGGCTTCCAACGCCCCCGGCGGCGGGCTGCGGCTGGACTTGACAATACCCGTCCGTTGAAGGTCTGAAAAAACATGTCCTCCAACGCTCCGGAAATCCTCGTCGTGGACGACGAACAGCCCATCCGCCGCTTCCTGCGCACGGTGCTGGCCGAACAGGGCTACAAGGTCCTGGAGGCGGCCACGGGCAAGCAGGGCCTGGCCATGGCCGCCAGCCCCGGCCTGGCCCTGGTCCTGCTGGACCTCGGCCTGCCCGACCTGGACGGACAGGAAGTGCTTTCCAGGCTGCGCGGCCTGACCCAGGCCCCGGTCATCGTGCTCTCGGCCCGGGAGACCCAGGAAGACAAGATCGCCGCCCTGGACGGCGGCGCGGTGGACTACCTGACCAAGCCCTTCGGCGTCGGCGAGCTGGCCGCCCGCATGCGGGTGGCCCTGCGCCTGGCGGCGGCCCAGGGCGGCCCCACGGCCCGGGAGGTCGTGTCCGGGGAGTTGCGGGTGGACCTGGCCAACCGGCAAGTGGTTCTCAAGGGCGAGGAGGTCCACCTGACGCCCATCGAGTTCAACCTGCTGGCCCATCTGGCCAAAAACGCCGGCAAGGTGGTCACCCACCGGCAACTGCTGCAGGCGGTCTGGGGCCTCAACGCCACGGACAAGGAACACTACCTGCGCATCTACGTGCACCAGCTGCGCCACAAGATCGAGCCCGAGCCCTCGCGCCCGCGCTACATCCGCACCGAGCCCGGCGTGGGCTACCGGTTCCTCCAGCACGAATAGGCGGGACGCGCCGGCGCAGGGCTGCCGCCAAGCGTGGCCGCCGGGTCAGGCGAAGGGGAAATCCCTGGCTCCGCCCGGGCCGATGGGCGCGTTCTCCACCAGACGCAAGGTGCGGCCATTGGGCGGAATGTACCACTCCTGAAAGTACAGGGGCACGCCGCGCCCGGCACTGACCATGGCCCGCAGGTACAGGCCCGTGGTCTCCCGCTTGACCTCGATGGCCTTGCAGACGTTGTCCGGGAATTCCAGAAAGCGCATGTCCTGGGACAGGATCGTGATCGGCAGGCTGCAGTCCTGGGCGAGCAGCATCTTGAAATTGGCGGATTCGAGTTCCGGCACCGGGCGGTGCAGGATCGAACCGAACCTGTCGGCGTTGGCGTAGAACACGCTGTAGATGGAAAACTCGTGGTTGATGCTGATCCTGCGGTCGATGCGCAGGACATTGTCCCCGGCCTGCTCCAGAAAGCCCGACCACGGCCCCTGCTCGGCGATGCGCCCGAGCCACAGCACCTGGGGGAAGATCGGCAGGAACCCCGTGCCCGCGTCGTCGAGGAAGCGGCAATGCCACGGCCCCTGCATGGGCTTTCGCGGTTCGGCCACGAACGAGCCGTGCCCCTGGACGCGGCGGATGACCCCTTCCGCGGCCAGCTCGCGCAGGGCCCGCTGCACCGTGCCCAGGGCCAGCCGCGTGGCCTGGGCGATCTGGTTTTCGGCCGGCAGCTTTTCGCCGGGAGCCCAATAGCCGTTTTCGATGGCCGTCAGCACGGCCTTGCGCAACAGGGCGTACTTGGTCGTGCCGCCGCCCCCGGAGGCGGCGAAGGTTGAAAAAAATTCGAGTTTGCGTTCCATCGCTCGCCTGCTCCGCCATCCTTTCTTGAAGATCGCCGCGCCCTTGCGCACGCCGGCTCGACGCCGCCCTTGGGGCGGCGTCGCCCGGTCATATCCCGCGCCCCATCCCCTGGCAACAATTCCCTGCCCCGGCCGCCCGGGGCCTTGACAGCCTGGCCGGGACCTCGTAGACCGGCAATTACTATATAGCTATATAGCTTTAAAGGATTGGAAAAGACACATTCCTCGAACCTCGGCCGCAACCGACCCCAAACACGGCGCATCCGCGCCGGGAGGCAGGAGATCATGGCGAAGGCATTCGGCAATCCCATTCTGGATCCGAGAGGCAGGCAGGAACGGACGCTGCTCAAGCTGGCCCCCCGCGTGAGCATGGAAACCCTGCGCAACGGCCCGGTCGTCTTCTACGACAACACCAAGCTCGGCTTTTGCAACTACATGGAGGTGTTCCGGCGCATCAAAAGCAATTTCGCCGCCGCCGGCATCACCAACATCATCGACTTCCGGGAGACCGTGCGCGGGAAATCCACCCAGGACCTGAAGGACTACGCCGCCGGCAAGCTGGCCGCGGTCAAGCCCGTGGCCGCGGTCCTGGCCCTGGGCGACGTGGGCACGAGCCCGGCCACGACCATCATGACCATCGCCATGGAGGAGCTCGGCATCCCGAGCGTGTACGTCACCTCGCCCCCCGGCTCGGACCTGGTGCGGGGCGTGGCCTTCTACCGGGCCGGCCAGTTGTGCCTGTGCCCCATCGACATCTACCAGGGCAGCAGCGTCGAGGAGATCGCCCAGAAGGTCGACGCGGTCATGCCCGTGATCTTCGACTCCCTCACCCTGCCCCCGGAAAAGCTGGCGGCGCGCGCCGCCCTGGACTTCGCCCTGGACAAGCAGGCCCCGGCCGAGGACGGCACGCTCCACCAGGCGGCGGCCCTGGAACTGAGCGAGGCGGAGGCCGCCGAACCGGCCGCCGGCATCGAGGCGGTCACCGACCTCTTCAACGACCTGCACCTGGGCGACGGCCTGCCCATCGTGCCGCCGACCACCGCCCGCCTGGAGCGCATGTTCTCCTACTGCCCCTTTGGACCGGACACGATCCTGGCCCGGGAGATCGGCCCCAGCGGCAAGGACGTCACCGTGCGCGACGTGGCCATGGCCGCGGTGATGGCCGGCTGCAAGCCGCCGCATATGCCCATCCTGGTCACGGCGTTTAAGGCCATGGCCGACAAGCGCTACAACTTCCTCCAGTCCGTGACCACGTCCCACCCGGGCGGCAACATGATCCTGGTCAGCGGCCCCCTGGCCAAGGAACTCGGCATCCACGGCCAGGCCGGCTGCCTGGGCCCGGGATTTCCCGCCAACATGACCATCGGCCGGGCCGTCAACCTCGTGCTGGTCAACACCTGCCGGGCCGTGCCGGCCTATTCCGACCTGGCCTGCATCTCCTCCCAGGCGGAGATATCCTTCTGCTTCGCCGAAGACCCGGCCCTGACCCCGTGGAAGACCATCAACGCCGAGCGCTTCGACGACAAGACCACCACCGTCTACGTGCTCAAGGCCGAGCCGCCCCACGACATCATCGACTTCCTGAGCATGTCGGCCGGGGACCTCATCGACGGCATCACCGACAGCTGCACCACGCTCGGGTCCAACAACTCCTACATGCCCGGCCCCCTGGTGGTGGTGGTCACGCGCGACCACGCCTGGCTGTTTTCCCGCGAAGGCTGGACCAAGGACGCCATCCGCCGGCACATCCACGCCTACGCCTTCCACCCCGTGCCCATGGTGCGCGGCCGGGGGCTCGTGCCGGTGCGGCCGGCCGACTTCGCCGACCGCCATCCCATGCCCGTGACCCGCTCGCCGCAGGACATCGAGATCGTGGTGGCCGGCGGCCGCGGCGGCCATTCCGCCGTCATCCTGCCCTGGGCCCTGCACAGCGAGGCCATCGTGGAGCCGGTGCTGCTGCCAAGCGGCCAGGTTCCGTCCTCGATAGAGGATTTCAAGGTGTAACGCGCCGGGCGCGCCGGTCCCCGCGCCCCCGCCGGGGCGTCCGGGACCGGCGCTTGCCCAAGGCCGGCGCGAAGAGGCAAGACGGCATCTCGTCCCCGTCCCAGGCAATGCAGGGATGCATCACCCACGCCTGTCCCGTCCGCACGGACCGGGCGGCAAGGCGCAAAGGAGGGTTGAGCATATGCGTTTCAAGCCGGATCGACGACTGTTCATCTTGAGTGTGATCTTCATCGGCTATCTGTTCTGCTATATCGACCGCATGGTCATGTCCACGTGCATCCCCTACATCGGCAAGGAGTTCGACCTTTCCAAGACCGCCATGGGCCTCATCATGAGCGCCTTCTTCGTCGGCTACACCATCTGCCAGATTCCCGGCGGCATGGTCGTGGACCGCTTCGGCCCGCGCAAGACCATGTCCTTCGCCATCGCCATCTGGAGCATCTGCACGGGGCTGACCGGCGCGGCCACGAACATGACCGTCATGCTGCTCTCCCGGGTCTTTTTCGGCGTGGGCGAAGCGCCCTTCCCGGCCGCCTCCATGAAGAGCATCGCCCTGTGGTACGAACCGGCCAAGCGCGCCACGGCCACGGCGGTCATCCTGTCGTCCAACGCCCTGGGCCCGGCCCTGGCCCCGCTTCTGGCCGTGGCCATCATGGCCCACTGGGGCTGGCGCGGCACGTTCTACGCCCTGGTGCCGCCGGGGATCATCCTGACCTACCTCATCGCCCGCTACGTGACCGACGCCCCGCCCCGCTTAGAGACGGCGGCCGTGGACGCGGCGGAATCCGCCGCCCAAGCGCCCAAGCCGGCCAACGGCAACGACTACACCCTCTGGGAGGTCATGCGGGAACCGGCGGTGTGGAAGTCCACCGTGGTGTTCTTCTTCTACAACATCGCGGGCTGGGGATTTAAGACCTGGCTGCCGGCCTATCTGGTCAACGACAGGCACATGGACATGAAGACCATGGGGGTGACGGCCTCGCTGCCCTTTTTCGCCGGCATCGTGGGCTATCTCTTCGGCGGCTGGCTCACGGACGGCCCCTTCAAGCACAACCGGAAGATGCCGGTCTTCCTGTTCCAGGTCGCGACCGCCATTTTCCTGTACCTGACCTGTTCCGTGGAATCCATGACCATGCTCGTGATCTGCCAGACCCTGGCCGGCTTCTTCCTGACCGCCGCCCTGGCCACGGTCTGGGCCCTGCCCGTCAGCGCCGTCTCGAAGAAGATCACCGGCCGGGCCATCGGCATCTTCAACACCGGCGGCCAGTTGGCCGGCCTGGTCGCGCCGACCGTCATCGGCTACCTGGTGGACATCTCCAACGGCAGCTTCACCACGTCGTTCACCTTCATGATCGCCTGCATCGCGGTTTCCGCGAGCATCACCCTGACCCTCAAGACCCGGGCCGGCCAGGACTGACCGCCCCAGCCCCCAACGCGGCCGGCCGGCGCGCCCCGCTCCCGGGCGCCCCGGCCCGCGCGGGGGCGAT
>JAEWCY010000011.1 GCA_023390395.1 Pseudomonadota bacterium
TTTCCGGGAAGAGCGTCCTTTATCTTGTCCCATTGCTCATCAGTAATGGTGTGTCGTAGCGCCATTGTATCCCTCCTGTAGAGAGGAATAGCATGGGACAGATCAAATGTCTACACGGCCTAGCCAAACTCCGGGAGAGGCAGGCGGAAAGGCGAGGCTTCCGCCATGCCCGCAGCCATGGGCGCGGCCCTCGGAAACGGGGGCGGCGGGGGATTGTCCGAAACGCCCGGGCTCAGACGGCGGCGGCCAGGCGTTCCCAGGCCAGGGCCCGGGCCCGCTCGGCCAGTTGCAGCATCTCGGGCTTGGACACCTGGTCGTCGGCTCCCACGGCCTCGCCCTTGTGGCGCAGGCTGTCGGTGATGAGCGAGGAAAAAAGGATCACCGGCAGCTGCTTGAGCACCGGGTCCTCCTTGACCTTGCGCGTGAGGCTGTGCCCGTCCATGGCCGGCATCTCGATGTCCGACACCAGGATGTGCACGTAGTCGGTGATGGGTTTGCCTTCCTTGGCCGAGGCTTCCTTCCACTCCATGAGCTGGTCCCAGGCGATGCGGCCGTTGATGGTGCGCGTCACCTCGAAGCCGGCCTTTTCCAGGGACGTGCCGATCATGCGGCGGATGGTGGTGGAATCGTCGGCGATGAGCGCCTTGAAGGTCATGTCCTTGTCCGGCAGGGTCTTCTGGCGCTCGACGAAGACCTCCTCGTCGAGTTCCTTGAGAGCGAGGCCGGGATTGAGCTCGGCCACGATCTTCTCCATGTCGAGGATGAAGACCACCCGCCTGTCGAGCTGGACCACGCCCGTGACCGAGTTGCCGGAATAGGTCTGCACCTGCAGGCTCGGCGGCTCGATCTGCTCCCAGCTCAACCGGTGGATGCGCGTGACGCCGGAGACGCGAAAGGCGCTGACCACCCTGTTGAATTCCGTCACCACCACCTTGTCGGATGCGTTGCAGGAGCGGTCCTTGCCGAGCCAGATGGCCAGATCGACCAGAGGCACCACCTTGTCGCGCAGGTTGAAGGTGCCAAGCACGCAGGGATGCGGCGTCTGCGGCATCTCCGTGACTTTTGGCAACCGGATGATCTCCAGAACCTTGGCTACGTTGACGCCGTAATACCCGACATACGTCTTGCCGGAAGGCGTAGGCTCTTCCAGGTAGAATTCGACGATTTCCAATTCGTTGGTGCCGGATTCGAGAAGAATGTTCGTGTTGCTCATGGTGCCTGGGCTCCGGAGGGATTGGTGGCGGCCGCTACATCTCGAGACGACGCCATGGTACTGTATGCCGTCGCCGTGAAAAAAAGCAAGGCCGGTACGAAAGATTTCCATTTGACGCCGTGCGGCCACGGCGGCATGAATAGGTTTGGGGTCCCGTCAAGGACCGCAGATATGTATTGCCGTCTTTTCGGGATGGACGTCATGCCGCAATGTCTTTTTCGTGGCGTTTGCGCGGCGCTGGTCGCCGTTGCCTGCTGCTGCGCCGTCGCGTCGGCTGGCGACGGGTCGCCGCTGACGCTGTTCGTCTTCGACAGGCCCCCCTATTACGTCCTCGACGGCGGCCGACCGGCCGGCGGCTTCCTGCTCGTCAACGCCATGGCCGTCCTCGACCGGGCCGGCCTGCCCTACACCGTTCGGGAAATGCCGCCCGGCCGCGTCCTTTCCACCTTCGCCGCCCTGGACGTCGACGCCTGCGCCGTGGGCTGGTTCGAGACCCCGGAGCGGAGGGATTTCGCCCGGTTCAGCCCCCCCATCTACCGCAACAAGCCGCTCATCGCCGCCCTGGGCGTAACCTCGACCGATTGCCCGAAAAATGCCGCCCTGGCCGATTACCTGGCGACGAAAGCCCATTGGGGCCTGCGCAACGGCTTCTCCTACGGCCCCCGGGCCGACGCCCTGCTGGCGGCGGTCCCCGAGGAACGCCTGCACCGCTTTTCCGACCCCGAGCTGCTCCTGCCCCTTCTGGCCAAGGGCCGTCTGGACGCCGTGCTCATGGAGCCCGAGGAATTCTCCTGGCGCATGGCCCGGGACGCGGCCTTGGCCCGGACGGTGCGCGCCTGTCCCCTGGCCGACGCGCCCGAGGGCGTCACCCGTCACATCATGTGCGACCTGACCGTGCCGGCCGAAACCATGGCGCGCATCGACGCCGCGGTGGGGGAATTCATGGGCGAGGCTGCGGACCAGGCCAGGATCCTCCTGGCCCAGCGGCATTGAGGGGACTAGAACTTGCGATCGAGCAGCAGGTGGGAGAAGTAGCCCAGCACCGTGGCCAGATAGTACGGGAAAAACGGCTTCCAGGGCAGGCCGAGCAGCAGCATGGGCGCGAGCAGCACGGAACTCGGAATGAGCAGGGCCGCCCACCACGAATGGGTCCAGCCCCGGTGGGAGCCGATGGCCGGCAGCAGGGCGCAGAACCCGAGCACCGCCGCGTAGCGGTACTGCTCCCGGAAAATCAGCACGGCGTCCACCACCAGGGCCGCGCCGTAGAAAAAGCGCCGCCCCTTGGAGTCCGTGTCCACGTCGGGGAAAAGCCCGCCCAGGATGGAAAAAAGCCCCAGGCAGACCATGGTCTCGAAGCTGGGGCGGTAGGCGCCGAGCCAGTAGGCGCCGCCGAGCGCCCCGGCGGTGACCGCCGCCGCGCCGGCGATGTGCGTCTTGAAACCCGGCATGGGCCGCCTCCTAGCATCACGGCCGGACCCTGGCAAGGCGGCCCCGCTTGACGCCGCCCCCGGCCGTGGCTACCACCACGGCAAACGCAACACCCAACCCCCGGACCCCAAATGCCCGCCAAATTTCTCCCGACCGCCCTTGTTCTGACCCTGGCCCTCCTGGCCGCCCTGCTCGCCCCCCAGGCCCCTGCCCTGGCCGGGCCGCCCAAAGTGGAAATCTTCGTCACCAGCTGGTGCCCCTACTGCACCAAGACCAAGGCCTATTTCGACTCCAAGGGCATCGCCTACACCGCCTTCGACATCGAGAAGGATCCGGCCGCCAACATGCGCTACCAGAAGTTCGGCCAGCGCGGCGTGCCCCTGGTCGTCATCGGCGACACGGTCATTCCGGGCTATTCCGTGGCTGAATTCGAAAAGGCCCTGGCCGCCGGCGGCAAGGCGGCCCCGGCCCAGCCCAAGATGGTCTTCGGCAAGCAGTAGCCGCTGTTATAAGGACTCCCCTATGGCCGTCTCCGACGCCCCCCCCTTCTCCACCCGCGCCCGCAACATCAAGATCTCGGCCACCAAGCTCATGCCCATGCTGGCCGCCGGCATGGGCGACTGCGTCTCCCTGGGCCAGGGCGTGCCCTCCTTCGGCACGCCGGCCCATGTGGTCGAGGCCGTGTGCCGGGCCCTTCGCGACTCGCCGGCCGCGGGCAAGTACTCGCTCCAGCCCGGCATGCCCGAGCTGCGCTGGGCCGTGGCCGAGCGCCTGGCCGTCGAAAAGGGCCTGTCCGCCAATCCGGAAACCGAGATCGCCATCACCGTGGGCGGCATGGAGGCGCTGCTTTGCGCCGTCCTGTGCCTGTGCGAGCGCGGCGACGAAGTCCTCGTGCCCGAGCCCTTCTACCCCTCCCACGTGGAGCAGGTGCTGCTCGCCGAGGGCGTGCCGGTCCTCGTGCCGCTTAAGCGCGCCGACTGGAGCCTCGACCCCGACGCCGTGGCCGCCGCCGTCACCCCGCGCACCCGGGCCATCGTCATCAACTCCCCCCACAACCCCACGGGCGCGGTCTTCGCCGAAAAAGACCTCCTGGCCGTGGCCGAGATCGCCCTGCGCCACGACCTGTGCCTCATCTGCGACGACACCTACGACGCGCTCTCCTACGACGCGCCGGCCTTCTCCCTGGCCAGTGTGCAGGAGTTGCGGCCGCGCCTGGTGGCCGTGGGCAGCTTTTCCAAGCGCTACGCCCTGACCGGCTGGCGGGTCGGCTTCGCCTTCGCCCCGGAACCCATCATGGCGCAGATGCTCAAGGTCCACGACTGCACCGCCATCTGCGCCCCCACTCCGGCGCAAATCGCCGCCCTGGCCTCGCTGACCGGCCCCCAGGGCATCTACCACGGCTTCGTCGCCGCCCTGGCCGCCCGGCGAAACCTCCTGGCCAAGCGCCTTTCCGCCATGAGCCCCGCCGTCTCCTTCAACCGCCCGGCCGGGGCCTTCTACGCCATGGCCCGCTACGACCTGCCGCTGTCCCCCATGGAAGTGGCCACGCGGCTCATCCGCGAAGCCCAAGTCATCACCATCCCGGGCGACAGCTTCGGCCCGGGCGGCGAAAAAAGCCTGCGCCTGTCCTGCGGCGGCGAGGAAGCCGACATCGAAGCCGGCTGCGACCGCCTCGCCGCCTGGCTGGCGGCGGAGGCGGAGAAGAGGAAGAAGTGAAGAGTGGGGGAGGGGACCCCCTTTTTGAAAAAAGGGGGTCCCC
>JAEWCY010000055.1 GCA_023390395.1 Pseudomonadota bacterium
GGCCGTGGCCGCTCCCGCGCCGGCGGCCGTCCCCGCGGCTTCGGCTCCCCGGGCGGCGACGGCGGGCGGCCCGGACTTCACGCCCAAGCCCTTCACCCCGGCTCCGCCAGAGCCGCCGGCGGTGGAAAAGCCCGGCGCGGTCCTGTTCGAGCAGCAGGGCAAACCGGCCGACGCCCCCGCCGCCAAAGCCCCGCCGGCGGCGCAGCCCGCGTCTGCGCCCGCTTCGGGCGAAGCCGCCGCCTCGGGCGAACGGGCCTACTTCACCTTCGAGGTGGGCGAATTCGCCCATGCCGCCTCGGGCAAGGAGCTCATGGCCGGCCTGGAGGCCAAGGGCTTTTCCACCCGCATGGACCAGGCCAAGCGCAACAACAAGACCTTCTACAAGGTCTTCGCCGGCAAGGAGGGCTCCCGGGCGTCGCTGGAGGCCGAACTGTTCGCCGGCGGGGTGACCGAGCCGCGCCTGGCTGAGGAGCGTCCGGCCGGATCGGCTCCGGCCGGGAAGGCCGCTGCCCAGACGCCGGCCGCCGCCCCGGCGGCCAAGGCCCAGCCTGCGGCCGGGCCGAAAGCCTCCGCGCCCATCGCGCCGCCCATCGTCGAGCCCGCGCCGCCCCTGCCCGACGGCTACGTGCCGCCGCCTAAAAAGACCGGTTCATGACCCCCGGCCGTCCGCCCGGACCGTTGCCCCCCGTGCGGGCGCGGTCCGGGCCGGGCGGCCCGGTCCGGCCGTGGCCAGGCCGAGGATGCCGGCCAATACGGCCACGCAGCCGGCCATTTCCCGCCAGCCGACGGATTCCCCGCACACGAGGGCCGCGAAGACGAGCGCGGACACGGGCATGACGCCCGTGACCACGCCCGCCGTGGCCGCGTCCACTCGCACCACGCCGTAAAACCACAGCACGTAGGCCGCGACGGTCACCCCGAGGGCGTAGTGGACCACGGCCGCGACCACTCCCGGGGTGAGCGCCCCGGGATCGACGCTCCCGGCCTGGCACAGGCCCGGGACGAGGAAAAGCGCCGTGCCGGCGGCGGACACCCAGAAGGCCGCCCCCAGCGGCGAAAGGGGCTCGGTCACGGCCCGGCGCAGCAGCAGGAACACGGCCTCGAAGGCCACGGCGCAAAGGACCAGGGCGTTGCCGAGAAAAGGCGAAGGGGCGTCGGCCCTGGCCGGCGCGGCGGTCAGGACGGCGATGCCGGCCATGGTGGCCAGGATGCCGGCCACGGCCCGGCCGCACGGCCTTTCCCGGAAGAAAAGCCAGCCCAGAAGCGTCACGGCGGCCGGGGTGGCCGCCGCCGCCACCCCGGCCTCGGCCGCGCCCGTCAGGCGTAGCCCGGCCAGCAGGCAGACCGTGAACAGAAACGAACCGCAAAGCGCCTGCCCGAGGACCACGGCCAGGCTGCGCCGGGACAGGCGCGGCAGCCGGCCTTCGCGGGCGATCACCAGCGGCGCGAGCACCAGGCTCGCCAGGGCGAAGCGGGCAAGCGAAGCGAAGTGGATGGGCAGGGCCGCGGTCAGGATACGTCCGGCTGCCACCGAGGAGCCGACCAGGATCATGGCCCCGGCCAGGGAGGCCAGGGCTTTGGCGCGCGTCGTCATATCGCCTCCGGAAATGGGATGACGGGCGCAGGCTAGGCTTATCGCGCGGCGGTGTTTTGAACGATCTTGCGGTAGGCCCCGGGCGTGAGGCCGTAGCGCCTGGCGAAGGCGCGGGTCAGGTGGCTCTGGTCGGCGAATCCCGTGGCCGCGGCGATGTCGGCCAGGCGGTCCGGCCCGGCCAGGGCGCGCCTGGCGGCGCGCAGGCGATGGGCCAGCAGGTGGGCGTGGGGCGGCAGGCCGGTGCTGTCGGACACGGCCCGGGCGAGGTGCCAGGGGGAAAGGCCCGTGGCCCGGGCCAGTTCGGCCAGGCTGACGTTTTCGGCGTGGCGCGCGGCCAGGATGTCCAGGGCCAGGCGCACGGCCCGGGGCTCGGGGCCGGGCTTCGGCAATGGGGCCGGGTTCTCGGCGAAGCGCCGCACCCAGGCGGCGAGCAGGGCGAGCAGCGCCGTCTGGCGCGCCATCTCGCCGGCCCGTGGCGAAAAAAGCAGGCAATGGACCGCGGCGACCTGGGCGGCGAGCAGCGGGTCCTCGATGATGCCCTGACGGAAAAACGGCGGTGGCGCGCCCTCGGGCAGGACCATGGCCAGGGCCGGAGCCGGCAGATAGAGCATGCGGTAGCGCCAGCCCTCGGGCAGGGCCGGTTCGCCGTCGTGGGGCACGCCCGGCTGGACGAGGTTGACGCAGCCGGCCGGGGCCACGAGGCGGCTGCCCCGGTAGTGGAAGGCCAGGGCCCCGGCCTCGATGACGCCCAGGGCGTAGCCATCGTGGGCGTGGCGGGAAAAGCGCTGCCGGCGGTAGCTGGCGCGCACGGCCAAGGCGTCCGGGCCCATAAAGGGCAGGGGCCTGGCCTCTATGGCATCGTCCTTGGGAGGTGGGGGCGGGAGCGGCGTGGGCATGGCGCGCCGCCGCCGCGCGGGGCGCGGCGGCGGCAGGCGGAGCCGTCTACTGTGAGACGGCGTTTCTGCGGTACTGGATGTAGGCGTCCTTGATGGCGCTGTAGGGATCGACGGCCGGCTTGGTCACGCTGTCGTAGGTCTCCAGGGTGGCGGGCAGGTTGTTGAACACGTCGCCGGCCTTGACGATGTAGGACAGGTACCAGGGGTTGTCGTCGCCGTAGACGGCCCAGGGGCCGAAGATCCAGAACAGCGGGTTGGCCACGGCGTCGCCGGCCAGGCCCACAGTGTCGCGGGCGGAGGAGGGACCGAGGAAGGGCCAGACGATGTAGAAGCCGTCGCCGATGCCCCAGTGCCCGAGGGTCTGGCCGAAGTCCTCGTTGCCGGGCTGGAGGTTCGGGTCGGCCTTGGCCACGTCCATGAGGCCGCCGATGCCGATGGTTGAGTTGATCATGAAGCGCCCGAGCTCCCTTTGCGCCTTGGTGAAGTTGAGCTGGAGCAGGGCGTTGACGAAGCGGATGGGGAAGATGAAGTTCTGGTAGGCGTTGGTCAGGCCCGAGCGCACGAAGCGCGGGACCACGACGGCGTAGCCCTTGGCCAGCGGGCGCATGAGTCCGCTGTAGAACAGGTGGTTGAAGCCGAACCAGAACTTGTTCCAGCGGTAGAAGGGATCGGCCACGGGCGCGGGCACGGTCTCGGCGTAGCCGTCGTCGTCGGCCTTGGCCGAGGCGGGCGTGCCGGTTTCCAGGGCGGTCGGCGCGGTCACGGCCGGCTTGGGGCTCTCCTGGTTGATGGGAGTGCTTGCCGCCTGGCAGACCGGAGCGGCCAGAAGCGTGGCGGTCAGCAGGACGAGCAGGATGTTGCGCGGCATGGAGATAGGCATGTGTTGTTCCCCGGCAATGCGTTCCGTGGCGTTCCCGGCTGCCTGGCCCATGCTCTGCGGCAGCCCTGTTGCTTGTCCGCGACTCCCGGCGGGAGGCTAGGATTTCTTCGCGGCGATCTTCGCGATCAGTGCGTCCGGCGACTCGTTGACGAGGATCTGGCCGAACTGGGTGCGGTAGTTCTGCACGAGGCTCACGCCCTCGATGACCACGTCGTAGACCTTCCAGCCGTTGCGGTCGGACAGGCGGTAGGAGATGGGAATCTCCTTGCCCTTGCCCACGACCTTGGTGTCCACTTCCGCCTTGCCGGACCCCAGATCCTGCTCCTTGAGATACTGCACCTTTTCATCGGTGTAGCTCTCGATTTTGTCAAGGTAGGTGTTCTGCAAAAGCTGCCCGAAGGCGGTCACGAAGCGCTGCTGCTGCTCGGGGCTGAAGTTGTTCCACTGGGCGCCCAGGGCCCGGCGGGAGAGTTCCTTCATGTCGAAGACGGCGTCGATGGATGTGAGGAGCTTGGCGCGCATGGCCGGCCGGGTGTCCGGGTTCTTGTAGGCGGGATCGGCCAGCAGGGCGATGATCTTGTCGATGGAGGCGCTTAAGGCCTCGGTCGGCGCGCCGGCCAGGGCCGGAGCGGCCATGGTGGCGACGAGGACCAGGGACGCAAACAGTCGGCTGAGAGAACGCAGCATAGGGGGATACCAGTGTTCCGTAGGGGTTCGCTTGGGTCGGAAGCGCTATTTCACGCCGCCGAACACGTATTTGCCGATAAGGTCGCCGAGGTCCACCGAGGCCTCGGTTTCGACGATGACGCCGCCGGGGCCCAGGACGTCGTCCGAGCCGCCGGGCGAGACCTTGACGAACTTGTCGCCGATGAGCCCGCTGGTTTTGATGGAGGCGATGGAATCGTCGGTGAGGCGCACGCCCTTGTCGATGTCGAGCGTCACCAGGGCCATGTTGTCCTTGGTGTCCAGGCGGATGCCGCCCACCCGGCCGATGCGCACGCCGGCCATCTCCACGTAGGCCCCGCTCTTGAGCCCCGTCACGTCCTTGAACCGGGCCGTGACCGGATAGCGGTCGCCGCCGAGCACCTCGAGCTTGCCGAGCTTGACGGTCAGGTAGGCCACGCACAGAAGGCCCGCCAGAACGAAGATGCCGACCGTCGTTTCCATGGAGTATTTTTTCATGCCAGTGGCCTTTTACGGCTATCCCGCCGAAGTTGCAACACGACCCGACGTCGCCTCACAGGAGGAACGAGGTCAGGACGTAGTCCGCCACCAGGATGGCGACGCAGGAGAACACCACCGCCGCCGTGGTGGCCAGGCTCACGCCTTTCGCGCCGAAGCCGTCGCGGCGGGCGTGGGTGAAATAGCCCTCGTAGCAGCTGATGGCCGCCACGAGCAACGCGAAGACCAGGGATTTGACGAAGCCGCCGCTCACGTCGGTCAGCTCCACCGCCGCGTCGATGCGGTCGAAATAGGTGCCCGGGTTGATGCCGAGCAGCGCCACGCCCGTCAGGTAGCCGCCGCCGATGCCCACCACGTCGAAGATGGCCGTCAGCAGCGGAAAGCAGATGAGCGAGGCGGCGAGCCGGGGCGCGATGAGAAAGCGCATGGGGTTGATCCCCATGGTCCACAGCGCGTCGATCTGCTCGGAAATGCGCATGATGCCGATCTCGGCCGCCATGGACGAGCCGGCCCGGCCCGTGATCATGATGGCCGTGAGCACCGGGCCGAGCTCCCGGATGATGGACAGGGACACGGCCGCCCCGAGAAGCCCCTCGGAGCCGAACTTCACCAGGGTGTAGTAGCCTTGCAGGCCCAGCACCATGCCGGTGAAAAGCCCGATGAGCACGATGACGAAGATGGATTTGACCCCGATGAAATAGACCTGCTGCACGATCTTGCGCCAGGACGGGGAAGGGATGGCGATCCGCCAGAGCCCCTGGACCAGGAAGATGCAGAAGCCTCCCAGCTCGGCGACCACGGTGAGCACCGTGCGTCCGACGAAGGCCGCCGGGGAGAGCAGGAATGTGATGGCGTCGGTCATGGCATGCTGGCGCTTGGTTAGGCCCTCCTCGGGCCGGCCGGGGTTCGAATTACACCGGATTCATGCAAATGGGAAGCGCTGCCGGCCCCTTTCCAGGGTTGACGGGATGGACTTTTTGTTTTAACCGTTTGGTTAAACGAAAAGGTTGAACCGTATGGTTGAAAAAGATTCCCAGGAAACGGTCCGGCAGCGCATCCTCGAGGCGGCGGCCGAGGAGTTCGGCCGGGCGGGCTTCTCCGGGGCCAAGGTCGAGGCCATCGCCCGAAGGGCCGGGGTCAACAAGGCCGGGCTCTACTACCACGTGGGCAATAAGGAAAAGCTCTACGAGGCGGTCATGCTGCACCTGTTCGGCCAGGTGGCCGGCGCGCTGGAGGCGGCGGTCAAGGCCGGCCCGGGGCCGGGCGACGCCTTCGCCGCCCTGGCCCTGGCCCTGGCCGGGCTTTTTTCCCGGCTGCCCGCCCTGCCGCGCATCATGGCCCTGGAGATGGCCTCGGGCGGGGCCAACATGCCGCCGGCGGCCATGACGGAATTCCGGCGCATCTTCGCCGTCACCCGGGGCATCCTGGAAAAGGGCCTGGCCCAGGGGACGCTTTCGCCGGCCGAGCCGGTGCTGGTCCACCTGACCCTGGTCGGGACCATGGTCGTCTACAGCCTGTCCGAGCCGCTTCGGACCAGATTCGCCGCCACGTCGCGGGATCTGGGGCTGCGCCTGGACCTCCCCCTGAGCGACGCGGCCGCCTTCGTCGGCGGCCTGCTGGCCAGGGGCTTGGCCGCACCGGCCCGGCCGGACGCCTCCAAGGAGGAGAGCCGTGAAAGCGCCTAGCATCCGCCTCGCCGTCCTCGTTTGGGCCTGCTGCCTCCTGGCCGGGTGCGAGTCCGGCGGGCCCCGGGCCTACCAGGGCTACGTCGAGGGCGAGTTCGTGTACGTGGGCGGCAAGATCGCCGGCCGGCTGGACGCCCTGCGCGTGGCCCGGGGAGACGTGATCTCCGCCGGCCAGGCGCTGTACGTCCTTGAGCACGCCTACGAGACGGCCGGCGTGGCCCTGGCCGAGGCCGACCTGCGCCAGGCCGAGGACACCCTTCGCGACAAGCAGAAGGGCCTGCGCCCGGAGGAGATCGACCAGCTCGTGGCCGACCTGCGCCGGGCCGAGGCCGCCCACTCGCTGTCGGCCCTGGAATACGACCGCCGCATCAAGCTCTACGGCGACGCCGTCATTGCCAAGGAGGACCTCGACACCTCGCGCACGACCAACGCCCGGTACAAGCAGGAGGTGAAGGAGCTGGAGGCCAAGCTGGCCACGGGCAAGCTGCCGAGCCGCGTGGACCAGATCCGCGCCGCCCAGGCCGCCGTGGAAGCGGCCCGGGCCGCCCTGGACCAGGCCCGCTGGAACCTCGGCCAGATGACCCAGGCCGCCGGCGTGTCCGGCCTGGTCTACGACGTGCTGCACTACGCCGGCGAGTGGGTGGCGGCCGGCAGCCCGGTGGTGACGCTTTTGCCGCCGCAAAACGTCAAGGTGCGCTTTTTCGTGCCCGAGGCCGTGGCCGGTTCCCTGGCCGTGGGTCAGTCCGTCGGCGTCTCCTTCGACGGCGGCGCTCCCGTGACGGCCACTGTGTCCTACATCGCGCCCACGGTGGAGTACACGCCGCCGGTCATCTACAGCCAGGGATTCAGGGAAAAGCTCGTCATCATGGTGGAGGGGCGCTTCGCCCCGGAGGTGGCGGCGCGCATGCACCCCGGCCAGCCCGTGGACGTGTCCCTGCCGGCCGCCCGGGCCGCCAAGGCGGCGGGAGGCGGGGCATGAGCGAGGCGGCCCCGGTCATCGACGTCACGGGCCTGACCAAGATCTTCGGCAGGAAGACGGTGGTGGACCACATCGACATGCGCGTGGCGCGCGGGGAGATCTACGGGTTCCTGGGGCCCAACGGCTCGGGCAAGACCACGTTCATCCGCATGCTCTGCGGCCTTCTGCGCCCGGACGACGGCGCGGGCACCTGCCTGGGCTTCGACGTGCGCGGCCAGGCCGAGCTCATAAAGCCCCACGTGGGCTACATGTCCCAGAAGTTCTCGCTTTACGAGGACATGACCGTGCGCGAGAACCTGGACTTCATCAGCCGCATGTACGGCGTGGCGGACCGGGCCGGGGCCATCGACCGCACCGTCGCGCGCATGAACCTGGGGCGGTTTCGCGACCAGCTGGCCGGCACGCTCTCGGGCGGCTGGAAGCAGCGCCTGGCCCTGGCCGCCTGCATGATCCACGAGCCGCAGCTCCTGCTGCTCGACGAGCCCACGGCCGGCGTGGACCCCATGGCCCGGCGGGATTTCTGGGACGAGGTGCATAAGCTCGCCGGCGAGGGCATCACGGCGCTCATCTCTACCCATTACATGGACGAGGCCGAGCGCTGCCACCGCCTGGCCTACATCGCCTACGGCCACCTGCTGGCCACGGGCACGGTGGCCGAGATCGTGGCCGCCGAGGGCCTGGCCACCTACGAAATTTCCGGTCCGAAGCTCTACGACCTCATCGACCGGCTGCGCGGCCTGCCGGGCGTGGAGCAGGTGGTGGCCTTCGGCCTGACCCTGCACGTCAGCGGCCGCGACGGCGCGGCCCTGGCCGAAAGCCTCGCGCCCTTCGGGCGCGAGCCCCTGGCCGTGACGCGCATTCCCTCCAACCTCGAAGAGGTCTTCATCAGCCTCATGCGCAAGGCGACCACGTGATGCGAAGCATCTTCACCTTTTCGCCCAAGCGATTCGCGGCCGTGGTGAGCAAGGAGTTCACCCAGATGCGCCGCGACCGGGTGACCTTCGGCATGATGGTGGGCATTCCGCTGCTCCAGCTCATCCTCTTCGGCTACGCCATCAATTCCGACCCCAAGCACCTGCCCACGGCCATCCTGGACAACGACCGGTCGATCTTTTCCCGCGACATGGCCATGGCCATGAAAAACAGCGACTACTTCGCCTTCACCAGGGAGATCTCGCACGAGGCCGAGGCCGACGAGCTGCTGCGCCTGGGCCGCATCCAGTTCGTGCTGACCATCCCGGAGAATTTCGGCCGCGACCTGGCGCGCGGCGACCGGCCGGTGGTGCTGCTCGAGGCCGACGCCACCGACCCTTCGGCCACCTCCAACGCCGTGTCCGCCATCCGCCAGGCGGCGAGCGAAGCCTTCAACCGCGACCTGACCGGGCCGCTGGCCCCCCTTCGGGCCGCCGAAGGGCCGGTGGACCTGCGCATGCACGCCCGCTACAACCCCGAGGCCATCACCCAGTACAACATCGTGCCCGGGCTCATGGGCGTGGTGCTGACCATGACGCTGGTCATCATCACGTCGCTCGCCATCACCCGCGAGCGCGAGCGCGGCACCATGGAGAACCTGCTCATCACCCCGGTGCGCCCGACCGAGGTGCTGCTCGGCAAGATATTGCCCTACATCATCGTGGGCTACCTCCAGATGGGGCTCATCGTCCTGGCGGCCAAGCTCCTGTTCCGGGTGCCCATGGTCGGCAGCCTGCCGCTGCTGTTCCTGGTCTCCTTTCCCTTCATCGCCGCCAATCTGGGCGTGGGCATCACCTTTTCCACCATCGCCCAGAACCAGCTGCAGGCGGTGCAGATGTCCTTCTTCTTCTTTTTGCCGAGCATTCTGTTGTCCGGCTTCATGTTTCCCTTCCAGGGCATGCCGGAGTGGGCGCAGTGGATCGGCTCGGCGCTGCCGCTGACGCACTATCTGCGGGTGGTGCGGGGCATCGTGCTCAAGGGCAACGGCTTTTTCGACATCCTGCCTCACATGTGGCCCATCGGCCTGTTCCTGCTCCTGTCCCTGGGCCTTGGCGTCAAACGCTACCGCCAAACCCTGGATTGATCCGCGCCCAAGCGCGCCGCGTCAGGAAACATCCCTCCCCCCAGTGGGGAGGTCCAGGAGGGGGTCACCCCCTCCTGGCCGCCGGAGGCATCTTCCCTCTTCCCTCTCCCCTCCTCTCTCCTCTCTCCCTACCGCCGCGAGCCGCCGAAAATCGCGCCCAGGACGCCTCGGGCGATCTGGCGGCCGATCTGCGTGCCGATGGAGCGCAGGGCGCTTTGAGCCATGCCCATGACGAGCTTTTCGGCCTGGGACGGTTTGTCTTTTCGGGTTTCGGGCCGCTCCGCGCGGGTTTCGGCCCGGGATTTGAGCAGCTCGTAGGCCGATTCCCGGTCGACGGCCTGTTCGTAGTGGCCGAAAAGCGGCGAGGCGCGCACCACCGCCTGCCGTTCGGATTCGGTCAGCGGCTCCAGGCGGCTGGCCGGCGGCACGACCAGGGCGCGCGCGACCACGCCCGGCTGGCCGCGCCCGTCCAGGCAGGAAACCAGGGCCTCGCCCACGCCCAGCTCCGTGAGCGCCGCTTCGGCGTCGAAGGCGGGATTTTGCCGGAACGTTCCGGCGGCCGCGGCCACGGCCTTTTGGTCGCGCGGGGTGAAGGCGCGAAGGGCGTGCTGCACCCTGTTGCCGAGCTGGCCGAGCACGGCGTCGGGCAGGTCCAACGGCGACTGGGTGACGAAGTAGATTCCCACGCCCTTGGAACGGATGAGCCGCACCGTGAGCTCGATTTTTTCCAGCAGCGCCGGCGGGGCGTCGTCGAAGAGCAGGTGCGCCTCGTCGAAGAAAAAGACCAGCTTGGGCTTTTCCGGGTCGCCCACCTCGGGCAGGTTCTCGAAGAGTTCGGCCAGCAGCCACAAAAGCAGCACGGCGTAGACCTTGGGCGAGGAGAAAAGCGTCCTGGCGCACAGGATGTTGACCACGCCCCGGCCGTCGGCGTCGGTCTGGAGCAGGTCGTCGGGATTTAGCGCCGGCTCGCCGAAAAAGGCCTCGCCGCCCTGGCCCTCCAGGGACAGCAGCCCCCGCTGGATGGCCCCCACCGAGGCGGCGGACACGTTGCCGTAGCGCGTGCGGTATTCGGCCGCGTTTTCCCCCACATGGGCGGTCATGGCCCGCAGGTCCTTGAGGTCGAGCAGCAGCATGCCGGCGTCGTCGGCCACGCGGAAGACGATCTCCAGCACGCCGGCCTGCGTTTCGTTAAGCCCCAGCAGGCGGGCGAACAGCAGCGGCCCGAGCTGGGACACCGTGGCCCGCAGCGGATGCCCTTCCTTGCCGAAGACGTCCCAGAAGACCACGGGACAGGCCCGGGGCGAAAGCGCGATTCCCAGTTCCTCGGCCCGGGCCGCGATCTTGGGGTTGTCGCCCCCGGGCGCGGCCAGGCCCGAGAGGTCGCCTTTGACGTCGGCCAGAAAGACCGGCACGCCGAGGTTGGAAAAGGCCTCGGCCAGGACGCGCAGGGTGACGGTCTTGCCCGTGCCCGTGGCTCCGGCCACCAGGCCGTGGCGGTTGGCCATGGCCGGGAAAAGCAGGCAGTCGGTTTCGCCCCTGGCGATGCGAAGGGGTGCTGCGGCGGTTGTCATGTCGGCTCCTTTTTCCTACATCCTGACGCAGATCATTGCCTCAACCGGTCCGTATCCCGGCCGCGCGCCGCGTGGCGCCGCCGGGGCCGGCCGCCAACCGAGCAACGGAGGGTTCCATGGTCCGTATCCGCGTCGCGCTGCCCGTTTTCTGCCTCGTCTGCCTGATGCTTTCCGCCGTGCCGGCCCTGGCCAGGGAGCACAAGGAAAAAAGGGACAAGACCGTGCCCGACGTCACGGGCGTATGGAAAGGGACGTCGGACTCCGTGGCCATGGGCAAGCTCGGCCACGCCGACGCCGCCGACGCGCCGCAGTTCCTGCACGTGGACTGGACGCTCACCATCGACAAGCAGGACGGGCCGAACTTCTCCGGCGTCAAGGCCTCGGCCAAGGCCAAGGAAACGGTCCTCGGCGTGCTCGACGGCAACAAGATCTACCTGGCCGACGACGACGGCGTCTACATCGGCCAGGTGACCGGAAAAAACACCATGATCGTCAAATACCTCGAGGCGGGCAAGGACTCCAAGGTCGCCTCCATCACCCACTACCGCCGCGAAGCTGCCAGCCCGGCAGGGCAGTAGGGAGAGGGGGAGGGAGGAGGGGAGATGCCTCCGGCGGCCAGGAGGGGGTGACCCCCTCCTGGACCTCCCCGCCAGGGTGAAAGTCGTTCCCTCGGCTGCGCATTCGCTGCGGCCGCAAGCGTCAGGGGAGTCCAGAGGGCGCCAGCCCTTTGGCCGCCGGAGGCTTTTCCCCTGATCCTCCTGATTCCCCTGACACTTTCGCCTTTCGCGGATGCAGCGTGCCGTCGCCGAAAATCGCGTCGTAGCGGGCCGTGTCCCCGGGGTGGGAGTCGTAGCAGTCCGAGGAGGCCACGGCCCGGCCGGCGGCGAGGAGCTCGCTGACCGTCACGAACGTGTAGCCCTGTCTGGAAAGCTCGGCCAGCAGTCGCGGCAGGACCTCGCCCGTGCCGTGGCCGTTGCCGTTGGCGTGGCCGATGACGATGTCGCCCGGGCGGACGCGGGGCAGCACGTTTTCCAGGATGCGGGCGGGGGTCGTGACCGGATCGGGGTCGCCCGTGGTCAGGCTCCACTGCACGGCGCGGATGCCCATGGAGGCGAGCAGGGACAGGGCCTCGGGCCGGCAGCGGCCGTAAGGGAAGCGGAAGATCGTCGGCACGGGGGGGATGGCGGCGATGTCCGCCTCCGAAACGCCCTTTTCCCGGGCCAGGCGGGCGAGGCGTTCCCGCAGCAGGGCGTATTCGGCCTGGGCCCAGGCGATTTCCCGCACCATGCCCGCGTCGTCCAGGCGGCCGAAGTTGCCGTGGGTCCAGGCGTGGCTGCCGACCTCGAACAGGGGGTCGGCCATGAGTTCCATGGCCCGCCTGGGGTGGGAACGCATCCATTTGCCGCCGGCGAAGAAGGTGGCCTTGGCCCCGGCGGCGCGAAGCGCCTCCACCACCGCGCCGTCGTAGCCGGAAACCTGGTCGGCCAGCTCGCACAAGTCGAAGGTCAGGGCGACGAGCTTGACGCCGTGGGTGTCCACGCGGCGGATGGAGCCGGTTTGCGACGGCGGCAGCGGCGGCAGTTCCGGGGCGGCGGTCGCCTCGGGCGGGGAACGGTCCGGGGCGCTCACCCGGCCGGATTTCTTCTCGGCCGCATCGACGTGCCGGGTGGCGGCGTCGGACACGGCCTCGAACACGGCCCGCGACCCGGCCGTTCCCGTGGCGGGGACGAGGCAGGCGGCGAGGCACAGGGCCAGGGCCAAGGACGGGACGGCATGCTTCACGGGCGTCTCCCAGGCCGCCGGATGCGGCTCGGCCGCAGAATGCCACTTCGGCGCGGGGGCTGGCAAGGAAGCTGCGGCCTGGCCGCGACGCGAAAACGCCGGCCCGGTCCCGTGGGCAGCGGGGCCGGGCCGGCGCGGGCGTATTGGCGAACCGTGCCGCAGCGACGGAAAGGCTAGTCCGTGACGAGCATCACGCTCGAGGCCTTGATCATCGCCTTGACCGCGTCGCCTTCCTTGAGGCCCATGTCCTCGACGGAATGCTTGGTGATGACCGAGGTGATGGTCACGCCGGGAGCGATCTCGACGACCACTTCGCTGCTGACCATGCCGTTGGTGATGGCCTTGACCTTGCCGGGGATGAGGTTTCTGGCGCTGACTTTCATGGGCGACTCCTGGTTGGTGGTGAGGAGAACGATCCATGATAGTCGCCGGGATTCGTTGGGGTCAATGCTGTCAGAAATTCTTTGATGCTGTCACGATGTTTTGAAATGGAATGTGACTTCCCTCGATGGAGAAGCGGCATGGGCAGCACGGGTGGTCTGTTGCAGGCCCGCGACGGGGCGGGACCTGGATCGCGCTCTGCGTTGGGCCGTTCCTGCGTGGCGGGGAAACGTAAAACCGCCCTGGCTGGCGGGAAGGTATGCCGCGCCGGCTGACCTGGGCCGCTTCCCGGAAACCTTCCGGGGAGCGGCGGCGCGGGGGAGGGGGCGGGGAGCGGCGGAGCGGCGCGCTAGCGGCCGGAAGCGCCGGACTTCTTGTGCGACTTGGACTTGGCCCGGGAGGAGGACTTGCCGGATTTCTCCGCCGTGACCTTGGACGAGCCCTTGTGGTGGGACTTCTTCACGCTGGCGTCGTGGGCGTCGATGCGGGCGGAAGCGCCGCGCTTGGCGCTGACCTTGGCTCGGTGGTCGGCTTCGGCCACGCGCAGGGCCTTGGCGTGGCGGCCGGACTTGCTCCGTTTGATCTTGGCCGGGGCGGGCGTGTCGTCGTCGGGGGCCGGGCTGTCGGTCGCGGCCAGCATGGTGTTGACCGCGCCGGAGAAGGAGGCGTTTAAAATGCGTTCGGTCTCGCGGTTGCGCGCCTGCTTGGTGCGCCCGCCGAGGATCACGGCGATGACGCGGGTGTCGCCGCGCTTGGCCGTGGCGATGATGTTGTAGCCGCTCGAACCCACGTAGCCGGTCTTGATGCCGTCCACGCCCTCGCACACGCCGAGCAGGCGGTTGGTGTTGCCGTGGACCGCGCCCCGATGGTTGATCTCCGTGGTGGAGTGGTAGCGCAGGGCCTGCGGATAGTGGCGCAGGTAGCTGGTGGCAAGTTTCATGAGGTCGCGGGCGGTGGTCAGCTGCCCCGGGGCGGGCAGGCCGTTGGGGGTC